>DASYPN010000304.1:0-10859 GCA_036006625.1 Pyrinomonadaceae bacterium
GGCGTCTGGTTTGTAACCGATAGAGTACTGGTGTCGCAACTCCAGGGCAATCTGTTCAAAAATGTCATCCATTTCGGCTGCGGAACGGGGAAAGAATGCTTTGCCTCCGGACACGCCGGAAAGCTCGTCGAGAATTCCCTGACCTTCCATGCCCATCGCACTACCTGCGTCACTGCCGCTGAGAATGCCGATCGCGTAGAGCGTCACGTCCGATTCCTTCAAAAGCTTCCGAAGTTCGTTGAACGTGTACCGGGAATCGTTGTCCTGACCGTCACTGATGAGAAGCAACGCGCGTTTTGGATGTGCTCCGCGTTGCACTTTTTCCACCCCGAGATAGCAGGCGTCGTAGAGCGCGGTCTGGTTCTTGGTCTCGACGAAAGTCAGTTTGTTCAGAATCGAGTCGCCGTCGCGGGTCTTATCGAGCAGTAATTGCGCGCGTGAATTAAAGGCGATCAGAAAATACTCGTCAGAATCGTGGCTTGTTTGAATAAACTTGCTCAGCGCGTCACGAGCCCGCTTCACTTTATCGCCGCTCATCGAGCCGGAAACGTCAAAAATAACTCCGACTGAGACGGGTGAATCGTCGTCGCTGAAAAAAGTGATCTCCTGCTGTTGCTTGTTATCAAAAACGGCGAAGGCGCCTTTGCTCAAACCTGAAACATAGCGTCCGTAAGTATCGGTGACAGTAACCGTGAGTGTGATCAGATCGGTGTTTGTCAGGATCACAGGACCATCAAGTTCGGTCCCCATTTTCCGTGGTTCTTTCGGTGCAGGTGAAGGACTTTGAGCAGGTGCAGCGGCAGCAGGCTTATCCTGAGCAGGTTCCTGACTCTTCACTGCCACACACAAGAAAATGGTGACAGTAAGTAATGAGATGGAAGCGGCCGTTAACTTGGTGGTGTAACGAATCGGCAAATACATGTCACCCCCGGGCTACGATTCGGTGATTCTCTTTTTTAGTACCGGTCAGGGCTCGAAAGGGAACTGTCAACACAGATGCTCGTCAGGGTACGAGTGATGCCCGACTTTTCAAACCGGAGCAATGAAATGTTCACGGGGAGACGGCCGCGCGCGTTTCAGTTAATTGCTGTGTTGCACGGCCATTCTAGGACAGGCGCTCGTTAGGTGCAAGACTTTGAGGGAATAATAGGTCCGATAAGTGCTATCGGACCAATTCCCGATTTAGACAGGCTGTGCCTCGACGATTGCGGTTGGGAGATCGGTGGGGATTACACGGAGGAGTTTGAAGCCCGCGGCGCTGAGGAGCTCGTCGAATTCCTTTGCCGTGCGCTCTTTCCCACCCGTCATGACCAACATGTTCAGATCGATGAACTTCGAGAAGTCGGGTTCATCGGTCTCCGGCACGACACAGTCGATCAGAATGAGCTTAGCGTTCTCCGGCATCTGGTTCCGACAATTCCGCAGAATCGTAATCGCCTTTTCGTCGTTCCAATCGTGAATGATCCATTTCAGGATGTAAGCGTTGCCGCCGGCGGGCACTGACATGAAGAAGTTGCCTGCAACTGTTTCGCAGCGATCAGCAACTCCCGCCGCCTCGAGTTTCGGACGAGCGCCCTGAATAACTTCCTCAGCGTCAAACAACACGCCCTTCAGCTCTGGATTCGTCTTCAGGATTCCGGTGATGAGCCCGCCGTGCCCGCCACCGACATCGACAATCGTGTCGAAGCCTGAAAAATCGTAGCGCGACGTGATTGCTTCGTTGGTTGCCGCGGTCATGTTACTCATCGAGTTGTTGAATATGGCTGCGTCTTCCGGGTTATGTTGAAAGTAATTCCAGACGTCGACTCCGAAGAAGTTATCGAAGGCAATCTCGCCGGTCTTGACGCTGTGCATAAGGTTTCCCCAAGCCGGGTAGTGTTCCTGGCCGAGTTCTGAAACGGCAAACCATCGCAAGGTTCCGGGAGCATCTGTGACGAGTGTTTCGGACAATGGCGTTTGCGCAAAGCGTCCGCCCTCGGCGGAGTTCAGGATTCCAACACTGACCAGCGCGCGCAGCACTCGAAACAGCGACGGCGCGTGCATCTTTGTCGCGGAGGCTAACTCCTCGGCGGTCTTTGGTCCTGTTTTCAGTAGGTCGGGAATGCCGAGCTTGGCAATCGCATAGATCGCCCGAGAAACCCAGAAACCACTGATGATTTGCAGCATTTGAAGGGAGGCAGGTTGTTCGTTGACTTGTTTATTTGCGGGTGCTGACAAAGTAATCTCCTCAAAGGTACATAATTCCAAATAGTGAAACGCGTGAATAGTACAGGAAAAGGTCCAAAGTCGGTGAAACGCAACTTCTGGTTGGACGGCGCGTGAGATATACTCCCCGGTCATTCTCAAGTCGGGTAAATCCAATTATGGCTGAGTTTATTTGCAGATTGGGAACGCCTGCCGGCGAGGTTGTGACTCGCACCGTCGAGGCGCAAGGCGTTAACGAGGCCCGAGCACGGCTCGAGCGCGAAGGATTTCGTGTCTTCAACGTCAGCCCGCCGCGCACCACGGGTGTGGCCGCTTTAACCCGATTTGGAAGACCCGGCGCACATGCGAAGGTCAAAGCCAACGACTTCCTACTTTTTAATCAACAACTCGCGGCACTCGTACGCGCTGGCATTCCCATTCTTCAAGCCATCTCAATGCTGCGCAAGCGTGCTGCATCTGCACGTCTACGAGGTGTCCTCGGCGACGTTGAAGAGCAAATCCGCGGCGGCGCTGCTCTTTCGCAGGCTTTTGCGACTCAGGGCGGGATCTTCCCACGCATTTACACCGCCTCGATTTTAGCCGGTGAACGCTCGGGTGCACTCGATGACGTGTTGGGTCGATACGTCACTTACATGCGACGAAATGTCGCGCTACGACGAAAGATCCGCGGTGCGTTGGCGTATCCGATGTTTTTGCTCTTTGCTTCGGGATGTATGGTCACGTTCCTGACGATTTATGTCGTTCCCAGGATGTCGGAGCTCTTCTCGGGTTTTGGTAATGAACTGCCGACAGTGACTCAGATCGTCGTGGGACTCTCGCGTTGGTTGTCGTCCAACGTCATCTGGTTTGGCCCGTTGATCATTGGCGGCGCCGTGGTTTTGTTTATCTGGTCACGCACACCTGCCGGCAAACTCCATCTTAGTAAGTTGATTCTAAAGATTCCGCTGGCCGGCAGTCTGGCCGTCCAAATGTCAGTGGCTCAGGCGACACGATCCCTTGCGACGTTGCTCGCCGGAGGTATCACGCTCGTCGAGTCGTGGGAGATCGCATCAGAGTCGATCACGAATCTGGAACTGCGACGTCGCAGCTCTTCGATTCTGCCCATGATTCGTGAAGGACGTTCGTTCACTGAAAGTCTGGAAGAGGCAGGCTGGATGCCGCCGCTGGCAATCGACATGATTGGTATCGGCGAACGTTCGGGTAGTTTGCGCGAGATGCTGGATGAAGTTGCGGTCTTTTATGACGCGGAGTCTGAAGTACGACTGGAACAGTTGACGACCACGCTTGAGCCTGCGATTCTTGTCGTGATGGGCGGCGTCGTGGTGACGATCCTGCTGGCGATTTACCTCCCGATCATTCAATCAATTTCGAGTGGCGCAGGAATCACCGGATCACGTCATTAGAGTTATGAAGCAAGTTTCAGAAAACGACAATACTGTCATCACGGCTGTGCCGCCAGTTACTGAAAACAGTACGAATGGCGACGAGCATCAGCCGCCCGAGATGAAAGCGGCGCGGGAACTGGCACGTCGTTACCGCCTCCCTTTCGTCGATCTCCTGCCGCCCGATCGTGAATCCCCGATTGACTACGAACTCTTTACTGAAGTTCCAGTCGACTTGATGGTCCGACATCAGTTTGTGCCGCTCAAGCGCGATCCAAAAGGTCTGCACATCGCGATGGCGGACCCGACCGATCTCGAACGTCTCGACGAACTTTCAAGCACACTTCGAACGCGCGTTGTTCCCCACGTCGCGACTGCCGGTGCAATCGAAGTTGTGCTGCGAAAAGGTGACACGACGCAGCGCGTGTTGCAGGAAGCGGCCTCCGGTTTTCGTATTTCACTAGTCAAGGAAACCGAGCACGGCGAGGAAGTTCTCGATCTCGATCGACTGGCGACTGACGCTGACATGTCGCCGATCATCAAACTCGTCGACACGATCATCTACAACGCGATGGAGTCGCGCGCGTCTGACATTCATATCGAGACACGCGACACCGAAGTCCAGGTCAAGTATCGAATCGACGGTGCGCTCTACCAGAAAGTAGATCCGATCGATCTTGCTTATCACCAGACGCTGATCTCGCGTATCAAGGTCATGTCGGAGCTCGACATCGCCGAGCGTCGCGTGCCACAGGACGGCAGATTCCGAGTTCGTTATAAAGGACGCAACGTCGACTTTCGCGTCTCCATCATGCCGACGATTCACGGCGAAGACGCGGTCATTCGTATTCTCGACAAAGAACAGATCAACGAAGAGTTCAAAAACCTGAATCTGAACGTGGTTGGTTTCGCGGAAGATGATCTACGGAAGTTTCGTCGCTACATCGCGGAGCCGTACGGGATGGTCCTCGTCACTGGTCCAACCGGATCCGGCAAGACGACTACCTTGTACGCGGCGCTGAACGAGATCAGAAACGAAGAAGACAAGATCGTCACGATCGAGGATCCGGTCGAGTATCAGTTGCACGGCATCACTCAGATTCCGGTGAACGAGAAGAAGGGTCTCACATTCGATCGTGGTTTGCGTTCAATCCTGCGTCACGACCCGGACAAGATCATGGTCGGCGAGATTCGCGACACGGAGACCGCACAAATCGCGATTCAGTCCGCGTTGACGGGTCACCTCGTATTTACCACTGTACACGCGAACAACGTGATCGACGTGATCGGGCGATTTCTGAATATGGGTGTCGAGCCCTACAACTTCGTTTCGTCGCTCAACTGCGTGCTGGCTCAGCGGCTCATCCGCATGCTGTGCGCGTATTGCAAACGGCAGTATCATCCGACCGATACTGAGTTGATGGAATCAGGGCTCAAGCCTGATGAATATCGTAACAGGGCTTTCTACATGAACGTCGGTTGCGATGCCTGTAATCACACCGGTTATCGTGGTCGTACCGCTATTCACGAATTATTGGATTTGTCGGATAATATCCGCGAGATGATCGTCGAGCGCCGGCCCGGTTCCGAGGTTCGACGGGCCGCAGAGGCCGAAGGGTTAAAGAGCTTGAGAGAATCGGCCCTGCAGAAGGTCTTCAGCGGAGTTTCGACCTTGCACGAAATCAACCGCGTAACATTTGTCGAAGAGCTCAGCGCAAACGATTAGGCATTTAATCTTGCTCAGCAGGAATTTTCCTCGGCATGAATAGGTCTTATAAGTCGTATAGGACCTGTCTGACCTATAAAAAACCCCCGACTCTGACGGAACCAAATTTTAGTATCTGCGTGTAAGGAAATTGGCGGTTTGGTCTTGCATCTTAGGCGTCGCGGCGGCATTATTAGGTCGCTAAACTTTCCACCTCCCGAACCGAGCAACCGAGTAGAAGGTCATGAAAAACAATACGAGAAGTAGAGCCCTAATTTCTTTGATCCTTGCCGTCAGCCTGCTAGCGCTGCCGTTCACGGCTTTCGCCAAAAAAGGTGACAAGAACTTCAAGCGTGGCATGGACTATGAGCAAAAGCAGCAATGGGACAAAGCCGCCCAGGAGTTCACGCTCGCGGTAGCAGCCGACCCTGCGAACATGGAGTATCAAATGCATTTTCGGCGCGCGAGTTTCAACGCCTCGCAGACCTATATGCAGCAAGGGCGGTCGCTGTCGGAACGGGGGGACTTTGTAGGCGCCTACAATGCTTTCCGACAGGCGTACGGTTACGATCCGGTCAACGAACTTGCCGTGTCTGAAATGGAGCGGATGTTGCGACTCCAGGCTGTGAAGGAAGGTCGCTCGGCTCCGAATGGTTCAAAGCCAGGCGAGACGCTCTCAGAAGGCACGATCACACCGGCGAGCGCTCAGGCGCAGGATCTCGCGACGCCTCGCGAACAGCAACTTCGCGTCGTCGACGTCAAAGGCGATCTCAAACAACTCATTCGCAATCTTGCTGAGCAGTTGAATCTCAACGTCATTTTCGACCGCCAGTCGTTTGCGCAATCGCGTCCCGTTGATATCAGTTTGAAAGATGTGACGACGGCTCAAGCGCTCGACTACCTGTTCCTTCAGGAAGGACTATTCTTCCAGAAGCTCAGCCGGAGAACGATCCTCGTTGCAGATCAGGCACGTCGCCCGCAGTACCAACAACTCGTGCTGCGCACGTTCTTCCTTTCCAACATGAAGCCCGCCGATGCACGCCAACTCGTGCAGCAGGCGATTCCGCCGTCAGTTGGTCGTCCGCAAACGATCGTTGTTCCTGACGATGCGACGAACAGTTTGACTGTGCGCGACACGGCTGAGAACGTTCGCCTGATTGGCGACCTGCTTCAGAGCATCGACAAGGATCGCGCTGAAGTAGTGATGGACGTCAGCATCTATGAAGTTTCGAAGAGCGACCTCATGCAGTTTGGTAATCAGGTCGGGATCCCGGCCAATGGTGCCAGTACTTTCAGTATCGGTAGTTCACCAGGTTTCGCGCTGTTAACTGACAATGCCGTGACGCAAGGGGGCCGCGGCGTAAATCTTGGGATAACAACACCAACAGCGCTCGCAGCTGCGCTTATAATCCCGCCATCAGTCCTGACTGCTTTTCAGAGCCGGAACAATACGAAACTGATCGCATCGACTCAGGTGCATGCGTTCAATGGTGAAGAGTCGACGGCGCGCATCGGTCAACGTGTGCCGGTGCAAACCGCGCAGGCGTATCCGTTTGGTATTCAAACCGGAAGCCCGCAACCCAATACCAATGGTTTCCCGAGCGGCGGTTTCCCCGTCATCAACTATGAACCGACTGGTCTTACTCTGAAGTTCACACCGCAAGTGTTTCCGAATCTCGACGTGCAGGTGAAGATGAACATCGAATCGAAAGATGTTCTCGGAGCGGCTTCGCCAACTCCAACGTTCACGGAACGATCAATCACCGGCACGGCGCGCGTGCAGAACAACCGGACAATGATGCTGGCCAGCGTGTCGCAGGACGTTCAGACAAACGGTCGTCAGGGCTTGCCGTTCCTCGGCGGAATTCCCATTCTCGGACGTTTCTTTACTTCGCCGACTCGCGACAATCGAACCGTCGATATCGTGATCTCAGTAACACCGCGAGTCCTTCGTGCTCCGGCAGTTACTCCGCGTGACGAAGAGATGAGACCGAGCGGCACCTTGCAGTCGCCGACCACGGGCTCGCTCGCCGAAATGATTCGCGACGCCGATCGTGAAGATTCGATCGCAGCAGTGACTCGCGCCGCCGATCGCGAAGATCAGTTTGCAGCCGCACGTTCGCTACCGAAGAGTGTCGTGATGCAGCTTCCGGATGCAGCACTCGTCAAATCGGGTGAAACGGTAATGCAGAACACGACGCCGGCGAATCTGCCTCCTCCGGCGGGCGTGTATACGTTTGTTCCTTCTGATCAGAAGAAACCCGTAACCACGACCGCGGCGAACACCAAACCTGCAGGAATGGAAGAGCTGCCGTCGTTTGTTCCGGCGCCGAAGTCGTTGATTAGCGATCAGGCGGCGGCGAATGTTGCCGCAGTTAATACAGGCAATGGCGCAAGTCAGAATGCGATTATGACTTCATTGCCAAAAGCTACGGAGACGTCGCTCGATACGAAGACGAGCGCGACTCGTGTCGCACAACTCAGTCTGTTGCCAACGGGCGATGTTTTGAAGGTGGGTGAGAAACGACGTTACGCAGTTCAATTGAACTCCGATGTGCCGTTGAGTCTTGCCCTGGTCGCCTTGCGATTCGATCCGAAGGTTGTGAAGGTGCATGGTCTAACTGCCGGAAGTATTCTTCCAAACTCAGAGACTGCGCCGCTCTTTACACCCGTGATCGATTCGACAGCAGGAACGTGTTTGATATCGATCTCGAGTATCAATGGCAAATCATCGTTCGGGGGCTTCGGCCCTCTGCTGTTTATTGATATCGAGGCAATTGGCGAAGGCAATGCTTCGCTTGTCTTCGTGAAGGAAACGCTTCACCTTGTTGCTACTGACTCGCGTGACATCACGTCACAGATTGTGCAGGGCACGGCGACGGTGAAGCGGCAGTAGATGTTTGTTGCTTTTGGCAGAGGCACAAAAAGCACAAGTTTAGCCGACTCTCAATTGTGCTTTTTGTGCTTTTTTGCGGCTAGCTACTGTGTCTGACCAGGCGCGTGAGTATGAAGCAAAAGGGCTTCTCATTAATCGAACTGGTGATCACGATCACCGTGCTGACGATCCTGACACTCGGCGTGTTGCCGCTCGTGAAGGTCTCGGTCAAGCGCCAGAAGGAGCAGCAACTGCGCGAGACTCTGCGCCAGATCCGATCCGCGATCGATGAGTTTCATCGCGATACGGTCGGCATGGTTTGTACTGGCACTGCCTTAGTACCGGGACAACCTCCCGGCGGCGCGCAACCGACTTCGTACATCGATCCGCGCAGCAAAGTCGTAGTAAGTGATTGCACGATCTTTGGCATCGATAATCCGGATCATTATCCACCCGATCTGGAGACGCTCGTGAATGGAGTCAATGTTTTACCGAGAGGTGTGTTGGGTGGTGGTGTCGGACAGCCGGGAGTGAAGGCAACTGAAGTCAATAATCCTCAGTTGTCCACCAAACAAAAGGTCTATTTGCGAGGGCTGCCGATCGATCCGATGACCGGAAAATCAGATTGGGAGCTTCGCTCTTCGTACGACGCAGCCGACGCCGGCTCGTGGGGCGGTGAAAATGTTTTTGATGTGCGTTCGAAGTCGAACGACACAGCGTTGAATGGGGAGAAGTACAGTGATTGGTAAGAGACAGGCAGGATTTACATTGCTGGAGTTGATGATCGTGATTTCGATCATCATCATTCTCGCATCCATCACCTTGCCGCAGTATCAAAAGACGATCATGCACACGCGCGAGACGGTGCTGAGAGATGATTTGCGCAAGATGCGTTCGCTGATCGATCAGTTTGCGGCGGACAAAGGACGCTTGCCGCAAACACTCGACGAACTCGTCAGTTCGGGTTACATGCGCGAGGTTCCGATCGACCCGTTCACAGGACAGAAAGACTGGGCCATCACGAACGGAGAAGATCCGAATTCGTCCGAGGGCGAGCAGGGCATGATTGACATTCATAGCGCTTCCGCAGATGTCTCGACCGAAGGCACAGCATATAGTGAGTGGTGAAATAGAGAAGAGTGCCCAACCTGCTATCAAGAATCATTGACCCGTGGTATCCCGCCACCGCAATCGGGTTGGAAAAGGGAGTTGCTTCTGTAGTTCAACTCGAACGCGTTAGGGGTTCGATGTCTAAACTGCGTCGCGCTGCCACTTTCAATATCGATGAATCTCTCATTCGTCCGAGCTTCGACGAACCAAACATCCCGAACAAAACTCAGCTCGCTGCCGTGTTGAAAGATCTTGCAGCGAGTGCCGGACTGCTGCGACAGAAGCGCTGGTCACTCTCGTTGCCCGAGGCGAGCGCACGAACGCTCGTCCTCACTCTCGAGAGCCAGTCACAATCAGCTTCTGAACTTCAGGATGTACTGAAGTGGAAAATCGAGCGTGGCTTTAGTGCTCCCATGGAAGAGCTCTCCGTTTCCAGAGAGCGTCTGCAGAAAGATGCACAGGGGCGCGATCGTTACCTCGTCATTGCAGTCAAAAAAGCGATCCTTGCCGAGTATGAGGCAGTTCTTAATTCCCTGGGATGGCGCGCAGGTCTGATCCTGCCTCGGCATCTGGGTGAGGCGCAGTGGTTGATGCGTAATGGCGCCGCCGGCGATTCGCTGCTAGTGAGTGGCTCGAGTCACGGTTTCACGGGCGTGATCTTTCGCGACAAGCATACGCTGTTTGTTCGGACAGTGGAGTGTGCTGAAGACGAGTTTGAGGACGAGTTTTATCGCTTGCTGTTGTTCTATCGCGACCGCAGCACGCCCGAAACGGGCGAGAGCCCGGCTCTGATGCGGCTGATGGTTATCGGTGAGGGCATCACGAAACAACGCGCCGGCGAGATCGTCAACGAAACGACTGGCGGAGACCTGCGACCCCTGCAGGCTGAAGACCTCGGTTTACAACTGCCCAACCGGGAATTCAGTTTCGACTCCATCGCCGCCCCAGCCGGTTTAGCCACACTGTCGTGGTAGTGCTTAGGTCGGTAAACCCGGTTCGTCATAACGCCGAAGGCGTTCGCTAATTTCAGCCCATGGTTGGAGCGTAGCGACAACCCTGGGTGAACATTAAGCAGTCTTGTTCAACCCTGAAAGGGTTTGCCGCGATTCGAACCCTTTCAGGGTTTAATCCCTGTTTTTGTTATTTCCCAGGGTTGTCGCTGCGCTCCAACCCTGGGCTGAAATTAGCGAACGCCTTCGGCGTTATTGATTGAAACAATTTTTGTGGCCGGACGTAACACCCCTGTATTATGAATCTTGCTGCCTCCTCGGTTTCCCGTGCCTTTTCACGAGATTTGACCGCGGTCACTGACCGCGACCTCGTGGCCACTGCCGTCAGCGGCCTCGAAGGAAGTTTTGAAGAGCTCGTCCGGCGCTACCAGCGGCCAATCTCAGCGTACGTCTATCGCATGGTCGGCAACTACGAATCCGCCCTCGACCTGACCCAGGAAATCTTCATCAAGGTTTACAGCTCGCTCAGCCGCTATCGCGCCGAGTTCAAATTCTCGACCTGGATCTACAAGATTGCGCACAATGCGGCCGTAGATCATCTGCGTCGGACCTCGACCCGCGAACAGTCGCTC
>DASYPN010000305.1:0-4323 GCA_036006625.1 Pyrinomonadaceae bacterium
AGCGCGCCGAGTGTAGCTTCGAACATGCCCATCGGGTGCGCGTTGTAATGAAAACCGTCTATCACCTTCTTGATGTTTTCGTTGATGAAGGTGTGGTAAGTGATGTTTTTGGTCCACTCGGCGAGTTGAGACGAGCTGGGCAGTTCGCCGTAGAGCAACAGGTAAGCAACTTCGAGATAAGTGCTCTTTTCCGCAAGCTGATCGATCGGATAACCGCGATATTCGAGAATTCCTTTGTCGCCGTCGATGAAGGTGATGCGACTCTTGCACGACGCGGTATTCATGAACGCCGGGTCATACGTCATCATGCCGAAGTCGTCGTCAGAGGTCTTGATCTGGCGCAGATCCATGGCCTTAATCGTGCCGTCCTGGATCGGTAACTCGTACTGTTTTCCCGTGCGGTTATCGGTGATAGTCAGGCTGTCTTTACTCATGGTAAGGAGATTTTGCCACAGATAAACACGGATGACACGAATCAGAGAACCTGATTTGTGTCATCCGTGCTTATCTGTGGCTTATTTTAGTTGTTGTTCTTTCGCGCTGCTTTGATCTCAGCCTCAGCTTGTTTGCGAGCAGCTTTAGATTCGTCGCTGCTCAGACCGAGATCCTGCAACGTCTGGCCCAGGCTTCTGCCTGACGCCAAACCGTTGAGAATCGCATCGCGAGTGATGTTAGGAAACCGCCGATTCAGGTTCTGGCCCAACCTCGTTGCTGAAACGTAGTTTCCAAATTTGAGATCCGGATTTGTCGCCAGTGCAGCCTGATAGCCGGCGCGCAGATCATTCGCATTCGTGTGCAGGGCTCGCGGAAGATTCGGATGATCGCGAAGATCATCGTCGGCGCGGTTCATGTTTTCCCGCGCGAGCCGTGCGCGATCCAGGCCGGCATCGGAACGGCCGTTGGATCGAGTCGATGCGTTGCTTAGACCATCATCAGACCGACCACCAGATCGAGTCGAAGCGTTACCTATGCCGCGGTCAACGCCGACGCCCGATGGTGGACCAGCGCCACTGCCGCGACCACCTCCGACACCGCCTCCGCGCCCACGGCCTTGCGCGTAGGCACCCGTCGCGAGTGTCAAGACGAGTATCGTTAAGACGACCAACTTACTCATAATATGTCCCCCTTGAGAGGAAAATTAGACAGGATCCGGAGATCCTGTCCAAACCAATCTACTACTTTTAAGGGGCCTGGGCGCGAGTCGCAGCTAAATCACAAGGGGATCGCAATGAAACTACTTAATCCCCATCAGCTCAATATCAAACTCGAGATTCGAATTGGGAGGTATACTTGGCGGTTTTCCTTGTGGGCCATAAGCAAGTTTGCTCGGCACCCAGATTTTCCGCTTGCCGCCGACTTTCATCGTCTGTAGAGCCTCATTCCAACCCTCGATCACTCCTCCGAGCCTAAACTCGGCCGGCGGACCACCGTACGAGTTATTGAATTCCTTGCCATTCTCAAATCGCCCGATGTAGTGGACTCTAACGGTCTGTCCCATCTTTGGAGTAGGGCCATCGCCCACTCTTTCATCGTGAATCTTCAAACCGGAAGCAGTTGTTGTTTCATACGCGGTCTTGTCCGCGTTGCGGCGCGTGATGACGTACACCACGCCGGCGACCACAATAACAGCGGCGAGAAGGCCTACACCGATTCGCATATTCCGGCTGCCCGGAATCTGTGGCGCGTTGGGAGCGGGATTGGAATGCGGAACTCTGGGTCGTTTCCTGGCTACAGTTTTCTTTCTATGTCGACTTTCTGGCACGAAGGGGAACCTGCTTTCTAATGATGATTAGTGGGAGAGTCGGTTATACAGTATTCTTCAGCCGCATGCCAATTGTCGCCGTTATTCCTGAGCCCAATTCACCAGTTGAAGTTCGAGAAGTTGCCGAACCGGATCTCGAGGTCAACTCTGCGCTACTCAAAGTCGAACTCTCAGAGGTTTGTGGCACCGACGTCTATCTGCAACAGGGCCGACTCGCTGGTGTGCCGTACCCGCTGGTTCCGGGTCATGTTTCAACGGGACGACTGGAGAAAATTCGCGGCGAAATTTTTGCTGTCGATGGCAGGCGATTCAACGAGGGCGACCTCGTGACTTTTCTGGACGTTCATCGCACGTGCAATGCGTGTTGGTATTGTCTCGTAGCCAAAGCCGGCACGCGCTGTCCGCAACGGAAAGTTTACGGGATCACCTACGGTCTTGATGATGGACTCTGCGGCGGCTGGGCCAGTCATATTTACATCAAGCCCGGTACTCGTTGCATCAGACTCGATGCTGATCCGAAGGCGTTTATGGCCGGCGGTTGTGCGCTGCCGACTTCGCTTCATGCGGTTGAACGCGGAGATATCAAGATGGGCGACACTGTGCTCGTGCTTGGTTCCGGACCCGTGGGTATCAATTCGATCGTGCTGGCGTTGATGAGAGGCGCGTTACGCGTGTTATGCATCGGCGCGCCACAGATGCGACTCGATGCGGCAGTCGAAGCGGGCGCGACAGGCACGCTCAACATCGAAACAACGATTGAAAGCGAGCGTTTGGATTGGGTTCTGGAAAATACGAGCGGACGCGGAGCGGATGTGGCGATTGAAGCAACGGGCGCTCCCGAAGCTGTGGTCCAGGCGATGCGCTTCACACGCGATGCGGGCACCGTGGTTGTCGTGGGTCAGTACACGGACCACGGCGAGACTTCATTCAACCCTCATCTTGATCTCAACAAGAAACACCTGGACGTCCGTGGCTGCTGGGGATCTGAGTTTTCTCACTTCTATCGTGCAGCTCAGATCACTGCACAACGATCCGAAGCATGGACACGGATGAAACTGATTTCATACGGATTGGAACAAGCAAACGAGGCACTCGCGGATGTTTCCGAGGGACGGGTAATCAAAGCCTTGATCCGTCCCTAATCCGTGTCATCGGTGACCACGATCCCCTCGCCGTCCGCGCTCGTCGCGCAGCTTTTGAAACTGTTGCCACTGTTCCGGAGTCAACACTGTCTGCAAACGACCATCCGCCTGCCGGCGAATCTCCTCCATTCGCGGCTCTGTCTCCTGGCGCACTGCACGTAACTGCTCGCGTGTGTCGCTGAAAATTTCCTGCACTTTTGTTTTCTGATCGGCCGTCAGATTCAGGCGTTCAGCCAGATTGTCGAACCGGTTTCCCGGCCCGCCGCCGCGCAGTACGCCGCGATACACATTGAGTGCAAGTATCCCGGCGGTGAAGCCAAGCACGAAGATGATCACGGCTGCAACGCGTACCTGCCACCGATTTTTTGTGACGTTATTCATAATTACCTCGCCTCATCGTCATCTTCGTAAATCGTGCTGAGCACCTGGTCGTAAGTCAGTTGTTCATCTGCGCTCTGGCCCATGATCACTGATTCAGCCGAATAAGCCGAAAGCGCTTGATCCTCCGGTGTCGCCGGCACGACAAAAGTCAGTACTCCGAGCGCGGCAGTCGTTAGCGCCATCGAAGAGACGAGCACCTTCGCCGACTTCCACAATCGCGAAAATGCCGGCACACTCTCCGCTTCACGCTGTTCTCTCAACGCCGCCATCACTCGCGTCTGGAAAAACGGCGACGGCTCAATCGACACCTGCGCGCGGCTCTTCAAAACCACTGCGGCAACACGAGCCGCTTCATAAGCACTGCGACACGATCCACACTCGAGCGCATGTGCTCGCACCTCGTTCAGCTCATTCTCAGAAAGAGCCGCC
Source organism: Pyrinomonadaceae bacterium (assembly GCA_036006625.1). Classification (GTDB taxonomy): domain Bacteria; phylum Acidobacteriota; class Blastocatellia; order Pyrinomonadales; family Pyrinomonadaceae; genus PSRF01. The sequence continues at coordinate 3,715 of DASYPN010000305.1, forward strand.
ATCGAGGCATTGTCCAGAATTTCAGTGATGTGTTTCATTGTGCTCACCTGCTTAGTCAGCCGCTGAATCCAACTGCTTGTTTCTATGACCCAACAACTTCTCCATCGCTTCACGCACCTTCTTGCGCGCCCGAAATGCTCTCACCTTAACTTTCGACTCCGACCATCCCGTTGCCTCAGCCACTTCCTTAATCGACGCGTCTTCACCGTCAATCATCAATAACGCCTGCTGATCTTGCGGCGACAATACCGACAGCAGACGATCGGCGAGATCGGTCGCCACTACTTCGTTCTCGACGGAAGGTTGTTCACCGTCGCCTGCCGACTGATGTTCCAACCAGCTAGCCTCATCTTCAGTGAGATCAGAAACAGTCGACTCAGGTCGCCGCTTCGAGCTTCTCACCATATTCAAACAAGTGTTCGTCGCGATTCGCGTCAACCATCCTTCCAGCGATCCACGACCTTCAAAACTTCCGAGCTGCGTGTAAGCTTTCAAAAAAACTTCCTGCGCTGCTTCTTCAACCAAACTTCTCTGCCGGAAGAACCGGCTCGCCACGCTGAACACGCGCGGGCTGTAACGTCTCACTATCTCTGCAAAGGCAGACTCGTC
>DASYPN010000306.1:0-3399 GCA_036006625.1 Pyrinomonadaceae bacterium
TCTTAAGACGCGATTCCTGACCAGAGACAAGAACAGCTACAACGTGATCGCTGAGTTACCGGGAACTGATCCGGTTTTAAAGGATCAGATCGTCATGATCGGCGCACACCTCGATTCATGGCACGCGGGAACGGGGGCGACTGACAACGCCGATGGGTCAGCCGTCGTGATGGAGGCGCTAAGAATTCTTAAATCGATCGGCGCTCGGCCTAAACGCACCATTCGGGTGGCACTGTGGAGCGGAGAAGAGGAAGGCTTGCTCGGGTCAAAGGCGTACGTTGCCAGACACCTGACGGGAGATGCGAACAAGTCGGAGCGCGAGAAATTCGATGTTTATTTCAATCTCGATCCCGGCACCGGACCAATCTACGGTTGGTATTTGGAGAATAACGAAGCCGTCCGGCCGATCTTCGACCAGTGGCTCGATCAGTTTCACGATGTTGCGTCTCGCAAAAATATAATCCAGCCCATCGGAAACACGGATCACCTAAGCTTCATCGCCGTAGGTATTCCCGGTTTTAATGCGGTGCAGGACTATACGAACTATGACGTGCGGACGCATCACACGAACGTTGACACATTCGAACGCGTGAATCTGACGGAACTGCGGCAATGTGCGGTCGTGATGGCGTCATTTGCCTACCTGGCCGCCATGCGGACAGAAAGAATTCCATTCACCGCAAGCACGCCTCCGCGATAGAAGTGGGCGTTTGTTTATGCCAGCGATGGCGCGTGTTCGCGTGCTTGGGTACTGATCGAATAGATCGCTTCCATCAGTGCTGAGTGAACTTCTGGCGGCAAAGATTCGCGCGCGGCCAAGTGGCGCAGCGACGACAGCACTTGTTGTTGATTACTCAACGCCAGCAACTTAATCGACGTCAGTCGCACGTCGAGATTTGAATGCCGGCTAATCGCCTGCATCAGCGGGAGAACTTCACCGGACTTGGCCATCAAGAACAGTAGTGAGTACGCATCATAAGTGCGTTCGCGACCCTCGCCGCAGAGGCTGTTGATGGCGTCGACTGCCAGACCGGATCCAGCGATGGCGGCGCCGATCTTTCGGCGCCGCTCGGGAGTTCCTTCACGGAGCGCTCGCGTGAATGAGCCGGCGCGGTCGTGACTCATGTCATAGAGCGCGCGAGCCGCGGCGTTTCGCACTTCGACCGCGACGTCGTCGAACGATTTCGTAATCAATTCGAAAGCTTCCTCGCCGCCAATCTGTGCCAAATCAACGAGTGCCGCCGCGCGATCCGTTGAGGCCTCGCGGCTGAGCAGCTCGAGAATGTGGGCAGACACCCCTGACTGATTATGCGGTTCAAGACCCGCTGAAGTATCGATCCAAACCGCGGCCGGCAAACTCGGAGAAACCGCCACCTGTTTGGTTTCACAAATCCCCGCAGAGCCATTTCCATTATCAGAGTGCTCGAGGTCAAGTTGCAGCCAGGGAACTTCGACCGGTGGGATATTTTGAGCTACCTCGTCTTTCGCAAACACAGTCTGGTTAAGGATCGGCTCAATAACTTCGACCTCTTCAGGGTGTTCTTCGTCCAGGGCGAGAACTGTGTCAGATTCGGCAGGCTCAAACGCCCTGATCTCCTGCGCTAACGTTTCTGTTCTTGCCGCACGTTCGCGAGCCTGTGCTTCACTCTGGTCTCGCGCAAGCTGTAGTTCAGCAATCCGCGACGCCTCATCGTTCGCCTGTCTTTGCGCTTCGTTGAGAACATGGCGGATCGCTTCTTCACGTTCGCGGACGCGCGCCTTGAGCTCTTCGACTCGCGCCATGTGTGCTTCTTCTTCGGCGCGTAAAGCATCCAATTGCTCGTTCAGTTGCTGTTCCTCTTGGGCCAATTCAGTCGCACGCGCTCTTACTGACTGACGCGACTGCTGTTGTTCTTGCAATCGCGACTCGGCATCTGCGATCCGCTTCAGTTGTTCAGCTTCGGCGACGGCCAGCGCTTCGATTTCCGCATTCAGTTGAATTTCTTTCTCGTCGTGACGGCGCAACTCAGTCTGACGGTTGTTTCGTGCTTCCTCGAGTGCGCGCAGATCGATTTCGACTTGCTCGACGCGACTGGCACCCTGCGTTTTCAGTTCATGAAGATCGCGGATCTTCGCCAACAACTCTTTTTCTTGCTCCGCGTACTGGTTGATTTCATCTTCGAGTCGAGAGCAAGCCTGGACCTGAACTGCCAGGGAGGCGTGCATTTCATTCAGCCGGCGATTCTGTTCCTGATGCTGGTCACGCAAGACGTTCAGCGCCGAAACTAATTGCTGTTCCTGCTGCACGTGCTTTTCAGCGTTTTCTTCCGCCAGCCGGCGCGCTTCTTTGAGTTCCGGAATGCGCGCGTTGATCTGCGCGATGCGGGCGTGATGTTCCGCTTCAGCGTGCTCAAGCGAAGCCATCTCTGCGTTTAAGCGCTGCTCCTTTTCGCCCTGCGCCTTGGCCTGAAGTTCCGCCTGTTGGCGCGCCTCGGTTGCTTCGATGAACCGGCCTTCGAGATCAACGATTCGCTTCAACAAGTCCTGTTCGGATTGTCGAGACGCTTCAGTCTGAGCAATCAGTGACTTTTCTCTCTCGTCGAGTTCCGCAACCTTCGACTCGCATTCGGTCAGAGCTTGGTGCTGAGTCGCGACACGAGCTTCAACCTCTTGAATTCTTTCAAGCTGCTCGCGTTCCTGCTGAGCAGACTGCGCGAGTTGTGCGTCGAGCGCTTTCTCTTTTGTCGCGAGCGCGGCTGTCTGCGCTTCCATCTGAGACCGCTTCATTTCGTATTCGGTCAGCCGTCGTTCGTAATCTGACGACACACGCTCAAATTCATGTTGTGAGCGCTCGAACTCTTCCCGCGCTTGGAGGGCGCGAATTTCGACTTCTGCCAGACGCGTGCTTTGCTCGTCGCGGTCTTTGTTTAAGGTCTTAATTTGGCCGAGCAGTGAGTGTTCTCGCTGCGTGCGTTCCTGGACTTCGGCGCGAGCCTTGGCACGCTCGGCTTCAAGTTCGGTAAGTCGTTGCTGTTGGCGTTCCGCCCTGAGTTGTTCTTCGATTTGTGCTTTGAGATGCGTTTCTTCCTGAGACTTCAGGCGTGCGTCAATCTCGCTAACACGCTGCATTGCCTGCGCTTCGGCGACGCGTAGCCGCTCAATTGCAGCCGCAGACTCCTGTTCCTTATTTTGCAGTTCTGCGACTCGCCGTTCGGCTTGCTCACGCGTTTGTTCACACTTGCGCAGTTCGTTTTCAAGCTGACCTATTTTCTCACGCGGCTCGACCGCCTGCTTATTTAGCACGGCGATTTCGTTGCGGATGTTCTGTTCCTGCCGCGCGAGTTCTCCCGCCTCAACTATGTGTTGCTGTCGCAGTCGCTCTTGGTCGGCGACAACGGCTTTAGCTTGTTCGATCTTCTC
>DASYPN010000307.1:0-6542 GCA_036006625.1 Pyrinomonadaceae bacterium
TGCCGTGCGTGTCGCCGAAGATCTGAATCTCAATATGCCGCGGGCGTTCGACCGCCTTCTCGAGGTAAAGCGATGAGTCGCCGAAAGCGGCAGCGGCTTCCGCTTGTGCGGTTTCAAATGCAGAGCGTAGTTCGGTGCTCTGTGCGACCAAACGCATGCCCTTACCGCCGCCACCGGCTGCCGCTTTGAGCATGACTGGATAGCCAAACTTTTGCGCCGTCGCGTTTGCTTCGTCGAATGAAGCGAGCGGCTCGACTGTCCCCGGCACGATTGCAACGCCCGCCTCGACTGCTGCGCGGCGTGCGCTCGTTTTCGAACCCATGATCTCCATTGCTTCTGGAGATGGACCGATGAAGACGAGGCCAGCGGCGTTGACTGCACGAGCAAACTCTGCGCTCTCGGCGAGAAAACCGTAGCCGGGGTGAATTGCCTCGGCGTTTACTTCCTGCGCCGCCGAGACGATTGTGTCGATCTTCAGATAGCTTTGGGCCGATGCTGCCGATCCAACACAAACCGCCTCGTCAGCCATGCGCACGTGCAGGCTGTCGATGTCCGGTTCCGAATAGATCGCGACAGACCTGATGCCCAACTCGCGGCAGGTGCGAATGATGCGAATGGCGATCTCGCCCCGGTTGGCGATTAGGATTTTGCGGAACATAAAGGTTTACGTTTGTACTTGGTGCGGAGGTGTTTAGTCAAAAGTGGGGAAGAATGTTTCACGCAAAGGCGCAAAGACTAAAGCAAGACGCAAAGAATTCCTCTTTGCGTCTTTCCGTGCCTGCTTAGCGCCTCTGCGTGAAACATTCATCAAACGACGATCGAATTCGCAGGCCTGCGCGGGTCGTAACGAATGACGATCTGTTTTCCGGGGGCGTAATCGTTGGAACGTTGTTGCTGCGAAACGCTGAGCGCCTGCGAGGATTCGTAGAGAACGCCGGCAAGCATGTAAGTATACGTTACCTGAGTAATGCGTCCTTCGTTGTCTGAAACAGCATCAATAATTTGACCGTCGGCCATGCGGCCGGTTTTCGACAGGCGTGCGATACGTGAGGCTTCGTCTTCAGGTTTTTTACGGAAACGGTCGAGGAACGACATTGAAGTCGCTATGGTTCCAGCGCGCTTGCCGACACCGAACGCCCGACTCCACCTTTGGCAATATCGGACGCTTTCGTCACCATGCCGTCCCAAACGATCCAATCGTCCTCAGTTCCCAGGATCTTGTCTTCACCCGGAAGTGGCAGCGAGTAGTTGGTGACAGAAAATCCTCCGGACGGTGTATCGTCAGTAGCGGATGAAAACGAGGCTTTGCGAATATCAACTCCACCCATGCGCCGCGTTTTTACAGGTTCGTTAGCGGCAACGGCACTTGTCGGGCGATAGGTACTGGGATCGAGATCAGCGAGAGCGGCGGCCAGAGTGCCATCAGGATCAGCAATACGTTGCTGCAGATCTTTCAGAGCAGCCGGATAGGTTTTGTACTTCACCTGGTATTCGTATAAAGCTCGCTCGATGGCATAGCCCTGAGCGCGCATAGCGGCTTCCTGCGCCCACCTGCGGTGTTCCAAACGAGCCGGCACGGTGATTCCAATCAGCAGCGCGATCAACATCGCAACCACCGCTGAGCTGAGCAATCCGCGGCGGGCGTATTTGAATCCGCAAAACTTTTCAGGTTGCGACAGGATAGACCGGTAGAGCTTGCGTCCGAACCAAAGGACGAGGAAGAGACTCGGAATCGCAATCCACTTCAAGCGCCAGGCAGCAGTTTCACCAGCAGCAGCCCAGGACCAGAACCCAAACGACCCGGACCACTTCTGCACGAAGGCCACTAAGACCTGGACCACAAAAATCAGGGCCACCAGTGAACCGGTGACCGCCAGAACTAAAGCGCGACCGTAAGAAGGGAGTTCCTGAGCCGGCTTGGGAAGCGGCTCACCGACAGCGCGGGCTCCACACTGTTTACAACCACTGGTCAATGCGCCGTGGAATTTAAAACCGCAGCACGGACAGGTAGTCAAGCATTTACCTCAATCAAGAATAGGTCTTATATGTCCTATAGGACCTATGAAATCGCAACTTCCGCACGTTTCGGCGAATCATCCCCGCGTTTCGGCGAATCATACGACGCTTTGTCGTCAACGTTCGCTGTTTTTACTTCTTCAGCCTTGGTCAGCTCGCGCCACGTGTGATACATGCGATGGGCGAAGGTCCAATAAGAACCAACCGCAAGCACCCACAAAACAGCGGGCATGCGATTGGCAAAGAAATTAGTCGAGCCTGGATGAGTGCTGAGCGCCCCAATAATAAAGAGTACAACCCGTTCTGGGCGCCGCAAAAAGCCAACATCACATTTGGGAATCAAGCTCTCCGCCCGAGCGCTGGCGTAGCTTACCATAACTGAACCCATTAGTCCGGCGCCCGCAAGAAAAACGTTAAGAGTCGAGTGAAATGGAGTATCGCGGGCGTAAAAGACCATCAGGCCCACAAAAACCACCATATCCGACAGCCGGTCCAACGACGAATCGAGAAAACCGCCAAATCGCGTCACGCGGCCTGAGAGACGGGCTACCTGGCCGTCGAGCATGTCAAACAGATTGGCGACCACGAGAGTGATTCCGGCCGCGAAAAAGCTGCCCATTCCAAAAAGAAGACCGCAACCGACGTTCAGTGCAACGCCGATGACGGTCAGAATATTTGGATTGATGTGACCGTGAGCGAGCCAGCGCACTATCGCGTCAATAATTCGCTGTGCTGCCCGTCCGATACTGGCACCAAACATGTGTTAGGTTTGCTTCTCCTCGTCTACACCATAGTATCCACAGATTACACAGATATCTGCGTTATGTGTGGATAAAAACTACTGTTCTGCTTCCAGTTCGTCGTGTAGCGTACGCAACTGTCTGATCTCAAAAGTACGCACGGCGGCCGGAGTTCGCACTACAACCTCGTCGCCTTCCTGTTTGCCCATCAAGCTTCGGCCAACGGGCGACGTCGTTGAAATCAACCCCTGCGCCGGATCGCTCTCTTCAGGCGTTACTAAACGGTAAGTTACCTCTTCATCCTTTTCACCGTCGTAAAGAACTAAGGTTGATCCGTACGAAGCCTTGTCGCGCGGTACCTTATTCGGATCGATCGAGGCTATCTCACTGATCCGCTGCCTCAGCTCCACGATGCGCGCTTTCACGACGTTCTGCCGATCAAGCGCAGCGCGATACTCGGAATTCTCCCGCAAATCGCCAAATTCGAGCGCCCGTTTGATCTCCTTTGGCAGGTGAACGCGCAATTCGCTTTCCAGTTCGTCGAGCTCGCCCTGGAGTCTCTCTTTTATTGCCTGTGATGACACCACTTACATCCTTGTCCGGCAAGCCTTTCGGCCAAAGCCTCAACTGATTTGGCAACTTCAATGCCAACCGTGCTCAAAACTACTGGGGTTTATGATAACTGGCCTCGTCAGGAGCACCAAAAGAAATACCTGTATCACGAGCCGTCCGGACTAACTGTCCGTTGGGAGGCACAGTCTTGATACCCTTTATCGCTTCGGTCAACGGGACAGTAACCACGTCTCCTGCTTGCAAAGCGACCATTACGCCGCTCTCTCCGCTCGAAAGTGCCCGGACCGCGGATGAGCCAAAATTCGTCGCCAGCATCCGGTCAAAAGCGTTTGGACGGCCGCCTCTTTGGAGGTGTCCGAGCACAACGCAACGCGTTTCGCGACCTGTCGCTTTTTCCAGATCCTGTTGCAGGTGTTGACCGATTCCCCCAAGCCGGGGTGCACGAAGTGAATCACCCTTGTCTTGATAAACTAAGTCGTGCCCGATCTCGAGGGCTCCTTCAGCGACGACGATAATACTAAAATTTGACCCGCTGACATCGCGGGCGTGAATCTTTTCGGCGACGGCGTCGAGCGAGAAGGGAATCTCGGGAATCAGTATCACGTCAGCGCCGCCTGCGATTCCGGAGTGCAACGCAATCCAGCCTGCGTGACGACCCATCACCTCGAGGATCATGACGCGATCGTGTGACTCGGCAGTCGTGTGCAAACGATCGAGCGCTTCGGTAGCGATGTCGAGCGCGGTTACAAAGCCGAATGTCAGTTCGGTGCAGGCGAGATCGTTATCGATCGTCTTGGGCACACCGCAGACGGGCACACCGCGTTTAGCAAACTCGTTTGCTATCGTCAGCGTACCTTCACCGCCCAGCACCACGAGTGCGTCGATCCCCACGATCTTCATGTTTGAGATCGCTTCCTGGTAAACGCTCTCGACGTCTCTTGGTTTGCCGTCACAAACGCGGTCGACAAAGTGGCCGCGATTGCGCGTTCCGAGAATCGTGCCGCCGCGTGGTAGTAATCCCCGCACGTCACTTGAAGACAGCAAACGGGTTCTGGTGGCGTCGAGCAGACCTTCGAAACCGTCTTCGATACCGATGACGCGCATGCCGTGCTCGCACGTGGCAGTCTTCACCACAGCACGGATAACGGCGTTCAGTCCGGGGGCATCACCGCCGCCTGTCAGGATCCCAATTGTTCCGAACATGGACCTCAGTCTAATTGCTACAATCAGCAATTGGCAATCTTCTCAAACTGGCGTAGCATACCAACAAAATGGAAATCGATGACGACGCAAAAGAGATAGTTCGCGAGATCGGCACTGCTATAAACGAGTCGGTGGAAAATTCCACCAAGGTTGCTGAGGCGATTGAACGGCTTCGCGAAGCCGGATACGAAATGGAATTGACGCTGCGTCTCGAGATCGGCTTGCGGCCTCACGCCGGCGACGATGAAGGCTCGACTGACACCAGCCTCGAACTCACTGAAGAAGATTTGCAGGTGCTACAGCGAATGAAGATTCGCATCGACCCCGAGCACTGAAACTAACAGAACCATCCACAGATTACACAGAAAGAATTAATCTGCGTAATCTGTGGATGGTTTTTCTATTCCGGAACCTCATCGCTTCCGGTTAGCGTTTGTTGTCGCAGCGCTGCCGCACCAAGCAAGCCGCCCATTCCCATCGATTCAACCGCGCTGCTCGGCACCAGCATCAATGCGCCTTTCTCCTTCAACCCTTCATACAACATGTTCATCGCTCTCAAGTGCAACGCCGTCGGATTGTCGCGATATGACTTCGCTGCAGTCTCAAACGAATGCGCAATCTCGACCTCAGCCTGGCCGAGGATTATGCGCGCCTGTTTCTCGCGCGCTGCCTGTGCTTCGCGCGACATCGCATCCTGCAAAGCCGCCGGAATGATCACGTCGCGCATCTCCACTGATTGCACTGTGACGCCCCACGGATTCGAACGCTCGTCAATCAGTTGCTGCAATTCTTCTTCAATCCGTTCGCGACCGCGCAACAGATCGGTCAGCGATGTTCGCCCGATGATGTCGCGCAGTGCCGTTTGTGCGGCCCAACTGACAGCTTGCGGATAATTCTGAACTTCAAGCGCTGCCTTTTCCGGATCGTAAACCATCCAGAAGAGCACTGCGTCGACGTTGACTGGCACCGTATCGGATGTCAGCGTTTCTTCAGCAGCGAAACTCGTAGTAATCACGCGCTGGTCCACCCACGTAGAAATTGAATCGACAAAGGGGATGATCCAGAACAAACCTGGACCACGCAAGCCGACATATCTTCCGAGGCGCAACACAACTGCGCGTTCCCATTGCCGCGCGATCTTCGGCGCCTGTGCCAGTAAAATTCCCAACAACAAGCCGGCCACGACGGCCGCGGGATTTAACATCAACCACGAGATCAGACCTCCGAGAAGAAGGGGCGCCAGCAGAGCTACCGCGGAGACTACATTGACGCGCGGTGTTTCTGTGGAGGGCAAATTACTTCTCGTTTGAGTCAGACTTGTAGAACTAGACATTCTTAGTCTCCTTTTTGCGCCGGCTCTGAAGTTGGTCCAGCAAATCGTCGACTGAAAAGCCCATCGCACTCGCTTCTTCCACGAAGCGATCGACTAACTCGTTCACGTGCTTCTCGTGCTCTTCGCGATGACCTGGATTGAGATGGTGGGCGCTGACAAACGTTCCCACGCCTCTTCGTGTTTCGAGGATTCCTGAGCGTTCCAACTCCGCATAAACTTTCGCGACTGTGTTGGCATTCACGCGCAATTCAACCGCCAACTGACGCACCGTCGGCAGTTGTTCCCCGACCTGTAGCCGTCCCGTCGCAATCGCGAAGCGAATAGCTCGCGTTAACTGCGCGTACAGCGGCATGGGGTGCGAAGGGCTCAATGAGAAAATCTGGCTCATCTCGGATTGTACTACGATAGTAGTACAAGTAGGGTTTCAAGGAAAATAGGTCCTATAGGATTGATAGGACCTATTTGGCGCAAATTATAGGCGTGTGTTATCTTATGCGGCTTTCAATCCTGCCAGTTTTGTTCGCCTTTATAGGTGGAAAGAGGAGTTCATAGAACAGTATGGCTACGCCTAATGGAAACATGAGCGCCGACGGTCACGTCGGTAAAGTCGTGCAAATTATCGGCCCTGTGCTCGACGTCGAGTTTCAGGGAGGCTACCTGCCACCGATTTACCAGGC
>DASYPN010000308.1:0-4103 GCA_036006625.1 Pyrinomonadaceae bacterium
GCGGAAGGTGCTGCTCCTGCACCGGCTCCTGCTGAAGCCAAGCCTGAAGCGGCACCGAAGCCACCGGCAACGATGAACATCGACTTCGACGGCATTACAAATCGCGTCGCGCGTGTTCCGCTCGGCGCTGACAACTACTTCGGCCTCTCAGTTAAAACGGGGCACCTGCTTTACGTGACTGGTGGCGCTGGTTATTACGGCCGCCAGGGCGATCGCAATGCTGCGTTGAAGATCTATTCAATCAAGGATCGCAAGGAAACGAATCTGGTTGACGATATTCGTGGCTACACACTTTCTGACGACGGTTCGAAAGTTCTCGTCGCACAGGGACCGGGCTACAGTCTCTACGACGCAACGCCGCAGGGTGAGAAATCGAAGAAGGCAGTTGCGACGAATGGACTATATGTCGATCGAGTGCCGACCGAAGAGTGGAACCAGATCTTCAATGAAGTTTGGCGCCGTTATCGCGATTGGTTCTACGTGTCGAACATGCACGGTTACGATTGGGTGGCGCTGCGCGAGCAGTACAGACCGTTGCTCAAGTATGTGGCGCATCGCTCGGATCTCAACTACGTGATCAGCGAAATGATCGCGGAGTTGGTCGTGCAACACGCTTACATCGATGGCGGTGATTTCCAGATTCCGCCTCGACCGCGTTCTGGTTTGCCGGGTGCGCGTTTCGAGTTGGACCAGCAGGCTGGACGTTATCGCATATCGAAGATCTTTGGCGGCGACAATTCGGAAGATATTTATCGATCGCCGTTAACTGAAGTCGGCGTGAATGCAAATGTTGGCGATTATGTGCTGGCGATCGATGGCGAAGAGTTGAAAGCGAGCGACGATCCGTATCGGCTGCTTCGCAATAAGGCCGACAATCCGGTCCAGCTCACAATTAACAAGACGCCAACGATGCAGGGTGCGCGGACAATTTCTTATCGTCCGATTACCGACGAACAAAACCTGATCTACATGGATTGGGTCACACACAATCGCGATATGGTCAGCAAGGCGACGAATGGGCGCGTTGCTTATCTACACGTTCCTGACATGGGCGCGAACGGCATTCGCGAGTTCATCAAATGGTACTATCCGCAACTCAAGAAGGAAGCGCTGATCGTCGACGTGCGCGCGAATGGTGGTGGTAACGTCTCGCGTATGTTGATTGAGCGTCTGCGACGAAAAGTTCTCTCGCTCAGCTATTCACGCACCAACGACGATGCCAGCACGTATCCGGACGGTGTTTTTATCGGACCAATGGTGGCGCTGCTGGACGAGAATTCGGCGTCGGACGGCGATATCTTCCCGGCGATGTTCAAGGAAGCAGGACTTGGACCATTGATCGGCAAACGTTCGTGGGGTGGTGTCGTTGGTATTACGAACCGCGGGCAGTTGATCGACGGAGGTGTGGTTAACGTTCCTGAGTTTGGCTTTACGAATAAGGCGGGCGAGTGGATTATTGAAGGCTACGGTGTGGATCCGGATATTGAAGTCGACAACGATCCGCAGTCAGTGATTGCCGGCAAAGATCCGCAACTCGAACGGGCGATTGCGGAAGTGATGGCGAAGCTGAAAACACCAGTGAAGCTTCCACCCAAACCCGCACCGCCGGTGAAGACGATCAATAATCGTACGACTTCAAAAGCGACTGAGCAGGGTAATAACTAAGCGGTTAGCTTCACAAAGATGGACAGGATTATCCTGTAAATCCTGTCCATCTTGTAATCCTGTCTCAGATAATTTCCGCAAACAACTCATCAACAGAAACTTGAAATCCCTCGAGCACACGAGACTTCGCATGATGGCCGTGTGAGTACTTGATCGCCTTCCACACCAGCATCTCGCCTTTTTTACTCGCGTAACGCACTTCGATAATCGCATTCCACGGATCCACGAGCCACAACTCGCGCACTCCTAACGCGAGATAAGTGTCGGCTTTTATCGTTCGATCATAGACGCTGCTGCTGCGTGACAAGAATTCGAAAACAATGTCGGCTGATGAGCGTTTGTCGCCCAACTTCTGACTCAACTCTTTCGAGACGTACATCATGTCAGGCTCGAGATAAGTTGAACCTACTGCCCGGAGCCATACGGCTTCACGCGGGAAGTGCACGTCTCCTTCAATGCTGTTGGTATGAAGAAAGACTATTAATGATCTGTTCATCCGTGAGGCGACAGACCCGTGAGGCGGGTTTGGCGGCGGAACCATAAAAAGAAATCCTCCAATGAGCTCATAGTGCGAACGGTCCTCTGGCTCGGGCAGGGCCCAAAGCTCTTCCAGAGTGTAGCGTCGCGTGAGTGGTGAGAAATTGATCTCGATAGTTGTTTCAGTTTCTAAAGCTTGCATCGCGGCCCTCCAAGTTGAGTTCATGTTACTCCCTGATGAGAAGTTTTTCCAACGGCAGGATCGCCTTCGCGCCTTTGTGCTGCCAGCAACGAACTGGACCATGAACGCGTCGCGAACATGGCGTTCCTTTCTTTGTTCGCGCGCCGCATTGATACGTCTGTTCCACCTTGATTGGTGGCTGAGTTGATTCACCCTGTGGTGAAACATTGGCCGTCCGTTGAATCACGAGTGATGGTCGCTCGTGTCGCCACGCACGACCGATTACGATTCCGAGCAACAGAACTCCGAGGGCCACACTGACTCGCTGCAGCAGATGCGTCTTACGAAACGCCGGCAAACACTTGTCGCAAAATCGACGACTGGTCCACGCGCGCCAGCGTAGACGCACGATCCTCTCACCACACTCAGAACAGAAATTTGGCCGGTAATTCGTGAGGAACGACAAAGTTCCGGCATTATAGGTGATCTCTTTCAAGCAACCGAATCCATCGGTCCCGCGTCCGAAATCAGCGCGTTTGAAAAACTATCTGCCTGCGGGCATACTTTGCGGGCCGATTTACCATGCAACACCAGAAATCCGGTCTTAAAATCCTGTTTTTCGCAGTTCTGGCGATCGTCGCCGCTGCGCTTCCCGTCCTTGCCCAGGAAACAGACGACGTCATCAGAACCGAAACCTCACTCGTCCAGTTGAACGTCGGCGTGGTCGACAAACAAGGCCGACCCATCACGTCGCTTACGAGAAATGATTTCGCCGTCTATGAAGATGGCGTCAAGCAAGCGATCCAGCACTTCGAGCCGGTTGATGCGCCTTTCAGTCTCGTGTTAATGCTCGACATGTCGGGCTCGACCGTCAACTTTCGTCAACAGTTGAAACTCGCCAGCCAGCGATTCCTCGACGCGCTCGCGCCTGAAGATCGAGTTGCAGTCATTCAGTTCAACAAGAACGTCAAATCGTTAAGCGGGTTCTCTACCGATCGTCAGAAGACCGCCTATGCAATCGAGATTGCGAGTGGCGCCGGTGAGACGCATTTTTACGAAGCACTGAAATACGCGTTGCGGGAGTTGGAGAAGGAAGGACAGCGACGCAAAGCGATCGTCGTGTTGACGGATGGTCTCGACACGCAACTTCGCAATACCGATCGCGCCACACTGTCGAAAGCTCAAACTGACGAAGAAGCGCTTGCCACGATCCAGCCGCATTCAAGCAGCGATCTGAACAGCGTGTTGACCTCGGCCGATCGTCTCGGCGTTACGATTTACCCTTTGGCTCTGCCGTCGGGTGATCCGAATCGCCTGCCGCTCCAAACACCAAACATTGTGGGAATCTATGCGGCCGCGCGCGCACGTCTGCAATCACTTGCCGACCGCACGGGCGGGCGCCTGAACGAGATCAACCGGTTGGAATTCATGGCTCAGCTTTACCGCGAAGTCGCCGCCAACTTGCGCACGCTCTACACAGTCGCCTACCAGGCAAAAGGAGATCGCGCACGTGGCAAATGGCACGAAATAAAGGTCGAAGTCGCGAATACAGACCTGACAGCGCGCACCAAGCCGGGCTATTTCGCGCGCTGAGCGGGGTGGATTTTACATATTCGCCCTCAGCATTTACTATTACAGGCTTCGCACCCGTAGCTCAGTTGGATAGAGTACCTGACTACGAATCAGGGGGTCGCATGTTCGAATCATGCCGGGTGCACCAGCGATATCAACGACTTGCGGCGGGGCTGAAGCTCTGCCGCTTTTCTTTTAAGTGATTCTT
>DASYPN010000309.1:0-31569 GCA_036006625.1 Pyrinomonadaceae bacterium
GAGAGCGATGCGCTGCCCCGCTTCTCCACCCATACTTTTTTCGTCTGTGAGCCTCGTCATCATGCAGAAATGCTTGCGTTGACACGCTTTATTTACGCATGTTAGCGTATCTCGCGGCTGTTTGCCGGAGTTGCTAAGTGAGTTGAGACTTGTTCGCTTGACTGAAATAGCATTTGCCCGCCCGCTGCTACGACTAAGCCGCCGACAATCTATTACACGAAACAAGATCCCAGATGGCTTTCGATAAAGCTAAGGTCCTAAAAGCCGCTGAGAAATTCCTTTCACAGGGGAAGTTCAACGCTGCAATCAAGGAGTATCGGCAAATCGTCGATAACGACGCTGACGATCTCACTACCTTGAACATGCTGGGTGATCTATACGTGCGTTCAAACAAAAAAGAGGAAGCTGTTTCCTGCTTCGAACGCATCGCTGAGCACTACAGTGCCCAGGAATTCAACCTGAAAGCGATCGCGATGTACAAGAAGATCGAGCGCCTCCGCCCGCGCGATCCAATCATCGCTTTCAAACTTGCAGAACTTTACGCCAGTCAGGGACTGGTCCACGACGCTCGCGCACAGTATCTCGTAGTCGCCGACGCTTATACACGATCCGGCGATAACAAGCGCGCGCTCGAAATCCTCCACAAGATTGCCGACCTCGATCCGAACAACACTGAAATCCGTCTGAAACTCGCCGATGGTTATCTGAAAGAGAACATGCGGCGTGAATCAGCGGCGGCGTTTGTGCAGGCCGCTAATCGTTTTCATCAGATTGGATCACAGGACCAGGCGCTTGATGCTTACTCGAAAGCGTTGCAACTCGTGCGCGACGATCGGGAAGCACTGCGCGGTCTGCTCGAAACTCACATCGCTCGCGGCACAGCTTTCGAAGCAGCCGAGGTGCTCGAGCGTGTGGTCGAGACTCGCGAAGAAGACAACGAACTCGTCTCGATGCTCGCGCGCGCGTATCTCGAAGCAGAAGATCCAAAAGGCGCCGAGAAGGCCACGACGTTGTTGATGGCCCAGGACGCGTCGAACTACACGCAGTTTCTGCCGGTCACGCGTCTTTATCTGAAACTCGGCGAAGTTGACGAAACGATCCGCATTCTTTCGACGATCATCGAGCGTATGCTTGCAGGTCGTGAAGAGCGTGAGCTGCTGGAAATAGTCAACCAGGTTCTTGATCGCAATCCGGATCACGTCGCCGCGCTGCGAATGCTTGTGCGCATCAACTGGTGGCAGCGTGATATGGACGCGTTGCGCTCCTCGCTCGAGCGTCTCGCGGAGTCAGCCGAAGCATCGGAGCTCGTTGATGAAGAACGATATGCGTTGACACAGCTCGTGCGACTCGCGCCGGACGAACAGCGTTATCTCGATCGCTTGAATCTTCTCGGCGGTTTGCAGGAAGAGAGTGCGGAAGATTTTGCGCCGTTGCCCGAACCGGAAAGTGATGTTCCGCAGTTTGAAAATTTTGCTGTCGTTCAGGATGAGGACGAAATCGCGCCGGCAGCACCCGTCGTGGCAGATGAGTTTGAGACTAATGCCGCGGCGACGTTCAGCGATCCAACTGCATCGTTTGCGGATCTGAGCGAACAATCTTTCGCAGATCTCAACGATGACGAGTCTGCGCCTTTCGCAACTTCGAAAAACGATTTTCAGGAAGTCGACTTCAGCATCGTCACTCCGGTTGACGCACCCGCTGCCGGTGCTTCTGAAGACGCTCCGGCTGAAGGCGCGAAGCACCAGGACATGATGCGCCAGGAGCTCGAGAGTGTTGATTTCTACATCGCGCAGGGTTACTCGGATATCGCGGTCGATACGCTCGAAATGCTCGAAAGGCAGTTCGGTCCGCATCCCGATATTCAGGCACGGCGCGAGAAGCTGGCCACGAGAGATCAGCAGCCCGCGGCGGCTGAAGTATTTGAGTTTGGTGGAACTGAAGAAGTCACTGCGACGCCGGTAACTGAAACGATAACCTTCGGCGACGAATCTGCGTATGAATCACTCGTTGGCGATGGCGGCAACAACGTTGGCACCGCGAAGCCTGCAATTGATGCGGGGCTTGCCGAGCTGTTTGAAGAGTTTCGCGCCGCTGAAGAGGGCGACGAGGTTCGCGAAGATTACGAAACGCATTACAATATGGGCACGGCTTACAAAGAGATGGATCTCATGGACGACGCCATCCAGGAGTTTCAGACCTCCGTCAGTCTGGTGAAGCCGAGCGATGGGACGTCGCGATTCCTTCAGTGTTGCAATATGCTTGGGCATTGCTTCATTCAGAAGGGCATGCCGGAAGCGGCCGTGCTTTGGTTCAAGAAGGGACTGCAGGCGCCCGGGCACAGCGAGGACGAGTATCAGGCACTGCGCTACGAGTTAGCTTCAGCGTACGAGCAACTCGGTGATTTGAAACAGGCGCGCGACTTTTACACGGAAGTTTACGGCGTTGATGTTTCGTATCGCGAAGTAGCGGAGAAGTTGAGCCAGTTAAGGCAGAAGCAGGAATAAGCAGTTGTCAGCGAAATTAAGCGTTATCTTTTACATTATTTTGTGCCTCGAGATTGGTATCTTTCTCACGGTGGCGCCGTGGTGGCCGCACGGAATGTGGGGCATCAGCGATTGGGGTAATAATTATTTTCTGCTTTATGCCGCGCGCAAGACGGGTAGTCACGGACTGCAGGCAGTGGTTGCATCCGGTTGGGTTCGCGGCGCCGTGAGTGGAGTCGGGCTTTTGAATCTCGGAATTGCGTTCTGGGAGATTTTCAATTTCAAACGCACCGTCGTCGCTTTGCAAAACGAGACGAGCTCGCAGAAGAAGAATAATGCCGCTGAAGGTTACAGTTCCGATCATCTATCCGATAACGAGCGGCACGGCGACAACTCCTGATATCCTCCGGCTGGTTCAAGCTGCTGTAGACGCAGAGGCTCCACTTTTTCAAATACGTGAGAAGTTGTTGAGTGCAAGAGCCCTGTACGAGCTTGTCGTGCGTGCGGTGTCGATTACGCGCGATACTCACACGAAGCTGCTCGTGAATGATCGCGTGGACATCGCTCGTGCTGCCGGCGCTGACGGTGTGCATCTGACGTCGCGTTCTTTACCGTCTTCCGTGGTTCGAATGACCTGCGGCCCGGAGTTCTTGATCGGCGTTTCAACGCATTCGCTCGCGGAGGCGCGTGCTGCGCGTGATGGTAGTGCTGATTTCGTTGTGTTCGGACCGGTGTTCGAGACTGAATCCAAGCGCGGGTTTGGGCCACCCCAGGGTTTAGATAACCTCCGCACCGTCACCCGCGAGCTTACTGGCTTTCCCGTTCTGGCAATCGGCGGCATCACGCTCGACAACATCGCCGCGTGTTTATCCGCCGGCGCCAGCGGCGTCGCCGGAATCAGGTTGTTTAGCAACACCGAGATCCTTCGGAACGAACTGTAGGGGCGGCCCTCCGTGGCCGCCCTCGGTTTGCACGTGGAACTCTAGAATCGACGGCCTCGGATTCCGCGAACACGATTCCAACCGAGGGCGGCCACGGAGGGCCGCCCCTACAGTACGTTCCGAGATTTGTTATGAAACCGGTGGTACTTACAATTGCGGGCTTGGATCCGTCGGGTGGGGCGGGGGTTGTTGCGGATATTAAGACGATCGCGGCGCTCGGTTGTTTTCCGGCCGCGGCGATAACATCGATCACGTTTCAGAACACGACGGGTGTGTTTGGCGCTGAACATCAGAGCGCACAGGCACTCAGAGCACAGGTCGAGCCGATTGTTAACGATCTAAACATCGCCGCAGCAAAAACCGGAATGTTGCCAACCGCCGAGATCGTAAAAGAGGTTGCGCGACTGTTCGCGGAAGAGAAGCTCCCCGCACCTGTCGTAGATCCAGTCGTCGTTGCAACATCAGGCGACGTTCTGATCGACGAAGCAGCCTTCGAAATCCTGAAACACGATCTCTTCCCGCTCGCACGCGTCGTGACTCCCAACATCCCGGAGGCAGAAAAACTAGCCGGGTTCTCGATCGATGACGAAGCCGACATGCGCCACGCAGCAGAAGCAATCCAACAACTCGGCGCGCGCGCGGTCTTAGTAAAAGGCGGACACCGCCACATCGACGCTCAAGCCCTCGACATTCTCCTAACCGAAAACGGAATCTTCACGGAGTTTCGAACTGACTACATCAATGCCGGTGAAGTGCACGGCTCAGGCTGCACGCTCTCTGCCGCACTCGCCGCCTGCCTCGCCAAAGGACTCAACCTCGAAGACGCGGTCAGCGCCGCAAAGAAATACGTGACCGACGCAATTCGCAATGCGACTCGCCTCGGTCACGGTGCAATGCCCCTCTAATCCACAGATTCCACAGATTATTCTATGGTGACCTTCTCCATCTTCACTTCCGACACCGGTCGATCGCCAGACGCTGTCGGAGTAGTCGCAATCGCATTCACAACATCCTGGCCTTCAATCACTTTCCCAAAGATCGTGTAACTCGGCGGCAGAGGATAATCGATGTGCATGATGAAGAACTGTGACCCATTCGTGTTTGGACCAGCATTGGCCATGGCCATCGTACCCGCTTTGTACCCGCGCTGATACACAGGCGACCGCGGATCGATCTCGTCGTTAAAGCGTCCGCCCCACGCGGATTCGCCACCGCGTCCGGTGCCCGTCGGATCGCCACCCTGGATCATGAAGTTCTTGATCACGCGGTGAAAGATGATGCCATCGTAGTAGCCACGCTCAGCGAGTGTGATGAAGTTCTCGGTGGTCTTGGGTGCGTCCGACTCCAACAACTCGACTCGAATCGTCCCTTTGTTTGTTTGGATCACTGCCGTTCGATTTGCCATGGTTTCTCCTTACTGGTTGATTAATTGCGGCCGGTTCAATATGAATTGTTCAATGGCGAGCGCAACACCGTCTTCACGATTCGACGCAGTCGGATGCAAGCCCGCGATTTCGCGCAGCGACAGCGGCGCGTTGGCCATCACCACGCCGGTCCCCGCGAACAAAAGCATTTCGAGATCGTTGTAATTGTCGCCGACAGCCATGATCTCTTCGCGACTCACACTCAATTCCGCGGCGGCAGCGGCGACACCGGCGCCTTTCGACGCTGCAGCATTGACGACATCCAGAAGCGTGAAGTCCTGTTCGAGATACTTCGTGCTGAGAATCTTGACCGTCGATCCGAGCTCTGCTTTGAGTTTCTCTTCGAGCTGGTCCATCTCCTCGCAACCGCCCGAGAAGGAGAGATGAATCGGATCGTGGTCCAGGTAGTCTTCGAGTGAGTTCACTTGTTGCAGTGCGCGAGTGCCTTCCTCGTCGCCGTGAATTCGTCTTGCCCAGGTGATGTAGCGGTTAGCTGCTGAATTGCCGCCGCGAATGTGGTCGTAAACAAGCACTCCCAAACCTTCATGATCATCGCTCAACAACGCATCAGCATCGGCTGTGCGGCCCACTCGCAGTGCGTCGCGGGCTGCTGCGATCGGCAGTGGCAGTACTGAAACCGTTTGCAAGGTCTCGGCATGTTTGGTCAACGCGCCGTTATGTGAGATCAGTGGAACATCAAGACCTAGCTCGAGCGCGACCGGTCGCGAATCGCGAAAGCGCCGCCCGGTAACCAGAGCGACGTGCACGCCCAGTTCGCGCGCACTGTCGATGGCGACGCGATTTCGCTCAGAAATATGACCACGGGAATCGAGCAACGTCCCGTCGAGATCGAGGGCAAGCAGACTTATCGTCATAAGGAAAGCCACAAAGTAGCACAGAACAGGAAGGCCACAAAAAGGCACAAAAAGCACAAAATTATCTGAGCTGAATCTTTTGCGCTTTTTGTGCTTCTTTGTGGCTAATTTCCGCAATTGTGATATTATGCGCCCCCCACTTAGCTACAAACAGAATCTTGGAGGACAGGAAATGCGAAGACTAGGATTGTCTCTTGCAGTGATTGCCTTGGTGTCGGCCTCTAGCATTGCCTTCGCGCAGGGCTTCAAAAAAATCAGCGAAATTCTGACTGGATACGAGGAGACCCCGTCAGCCGTCTCGACGACCGGTAATGGATCGTTCACTGCGCGTATCAGTAATGATGGAACGCGAATCGATTGGGAACTTAGTTACGCCGATCTTGAAGGCGCCGTTCAACAGTCTCATATTCACTTTGGGCAAAAGGGCGTAACTGGTCCAATCAGTGTGTTCCTTTGCACAAACCTCGGTAACGGTCCTGCAGGAACTCAGCCCTGCCCGGCACCCCCGGCAACAATATCTGGCACCATCACGGCTGTCGACGTTACTAACCTCGCGAATGAGCGCGGAATCAGTGCCGGCGAACTCGACGAGTTGGTTGCCGCCATTCGTGCCGGTGCGACTTATGTGAACGTTCACAGCACGAGATGGCCGGGCGGCGAAATTCGTAGCCAGATCGACGGCAACAGCGGTCACGATCACTGATTGCCAATGAATCGATAGAAGTAACGCTCCTTCTTTCTTGTAAGTGCTTGCTTCGAGTGCAATAGGTTTGCGGCACCACACGCGCAAACCTATTGCACTTGCCGTCTCCCGCCTCATGTAAATCAGCATTACCTCTAATTCTCATTTCTGTCGCATACTGGCGGTTGTTCGCCCGAATTCAGCCCAAAATCAAGGAAGTTAGCCCATGAACGTCACTCATCTTGAATGTGCCCTGTGTGGCCTGCAACACGAGGCACATCGGTTGCACAATCTCTGCACTGCCTGCGGTAAGCCATTGCTGGTTCGCTACGATTTAGAGCGCGCCAAAATGACTTTGACAAAGGATTCGCTCGCGAGCAGGCGCCCCGATCTCTGGCGCTATCGTGAGGTTCTCCCCGTCGAAGACGACAAGAATATCGTTTCGCTTGGTGAAGGCTGGACGCCACTGGTGCACGCACCACGTTTGGGAAAGCGCGTCGGAATTCATGAGCTTTACATCAAGGACGAATCGCAGAACCCGACGCAGAGTTTTAAAGCGCGCGGAATGGCGGCGGCAGTATCGATGGCGAAAGAGTTGGGCGCGGGGAAGCTGGCGGTCCCGTCTGCCGGGAACGCGGCCGGTGCTTTGGCTGCTTACGCCGCCCGTGCGGGGCTCAAGTCGTACATCTTTATGCCGCGCGACACGCCGCGAGCGAACGTTGTCGAGTGTGAGCAAACCGGCGCTCGTGTGACCTTGATGGATGGTCTAATTACTGACTGCGGCGCAGAGGTAGGCAGGCGAAAAGAAAAAGAAGGCTGGTTCGATGTCTCCACGTTGAAAGAGCCTTACCGCGTTGAAGGAAAGAAGACCCTCGGATACGAAGTCGCAGAGCAACTGAACTGGGAATTACCCGACGTGATCATTTATCCCACCGGGGGCGGCACGGGCTTGATCGGAATGTGGAAAGCGTTTGACGAGATGGAACGGATGGGCTGGATTGGAAACAGGCGACCACGAATGGTGACAGTGCAGGCAGCAGGTTGTGCTCCGATCGTCCGGGCTTTTGAAGAAGGGAACCGGTTCGCGGATGAGTTTCCGAATGCGGCGACGACGGCTTCGGGACTGCGCGTGCCGAAAGCAATCGGTGATTTTTTGATCCTCGATGCGTTGCGTGCTTCGGGTGGAACGGCAGTTTCGGTGACTGATGAAGAGTTGATTGCTGCAACGCGCGAGATCGGTGCGGCTGAAGGAATATTCTGCGCGCCGGAAGGAGCTGCGTGTTTGCCCGCGTTGCGGAAGTTGATGGAGACGGGTGAAGTGAGACCGGGGGAACGCGTGGTCCTATTCAACACCGGATCGGGTGTGAAGTATATGGAGTCGTTCACGGCCACAGATTAACGCGGATCTTATTACGGATTATTTTTGGAGGGAGCGAATGAAGTGTGTTGGTGTTTTGGTTCTGCTGTTGTTGACGGTGTTTACAGTGCCGGCGCAGCAGCCTTCATCCCCATGGTTAACGGATGCAGAACGCGCGCGATTCGAAGAGTTGCGGCGCAGCGGACTCGATGCTCTTTACAACATCGACTACGACCAAGCACAGCGCGACTTCAAAGAGATCGTTCAACTCTTTCCAAATCATCCCGGAGGTTATCAACTGCTGGCAGCGCGCGTCTGGATCAAGACGCTTTATGAGTCGCGACGCCTGCAAGTTTCGCTTTACAGCAACGAGTCGTTCTACACAAACGGCGACGATAAAGTAGATCCGAAGGTAGTGACTGAGTTTCGCAATCTCACGCGTGAAGCGAAGCGTCTCGCCGAAGCAAAACTCAAACAGGAACCAAAGAACATCGAGGCGCTCGATTTCCTCGCCAACACGGAAGGACTGAAGGCGTCGTTTGAAGAAGCGGTGGAGCGCCGGCATTTCGCGGCGTTGCGCGACGGCAACGACGCTGTCGGTCATCATCGCGAAGTGTTGAAGCTCGATCCGAAATACATCGACGCGCAAATCACGATCGGGCTTTACGAGTACGTGGTTGGGTCATTGCCGTTGCCGGTGAAGATTATTGCCGGCGCGACTGGTTATCGCGGCTCGAAGAAGCGCGGGCTCGCGATGCTGGAACAGGTCGCGAAGGAAGGTCGCTGGTCGCAGGACGACGCGAAGACAGTCCTCGTGCTGCTTTACACGCGTGAAAAACGTTTCGCTGAAGTGGTTAAGCTGACGCGCGAGTTGAGCGCGAAGTATCCGCGCAATTATCTGCTGAAGCTCGAGACTGCCGATGCGCTCGTTTCGCTCGCAGGAGTGAAACGGAAAGAGAAGGATCTGGCGGGAGCGGTTCAGTCGGAAAAGGAAGCGTTCGCGACGTTTGATGAAGTGCTGCGCGATCGTACCGTGCGCGACAGCGCGGTGCGTGCGCTCGATCTGATTCATTTCAAATATGGCGAAGCGCTGCTTATGGCGGGTTATAACGATCGCGCGGCGAAGGAGTTTCTCGCGGCGACGAAGGTGGCTAGTGCAGAGGCAGGTTTGGTGACGATGGCGCATTTGTATGCAGCGCGGTCTTACGACGCTGCAGGTAAGCGTGATGAAGCCCTCGCGCAGTACAAAGAGGTGTTGGCGCGGCCGAATATTTACGACGCACACGATGAAGCGAAGAAAGGCTTGCGCCAGGCTTACAAGACAGAGGTGTCAAAACTCGTAACAGAGCAGTAAAACGGATTAACGCGGAAGAAAAGCACGGATTTTAAGATGAACACCCAATCACGTCTGCGACGTTTGCTGCTTTGCCTGGATGGCGTTCCTCATGCGTTGATCGAGCAGGCTAAGAATCGTGGGTTGTTCGATAGTTTTGGACCACCCTCACGGCTGCTGTCACCATTCCCAACGATGACGAACGTCGCCCTCTCGGCGATGCTCGGCGCTTCACCGCCTGCTGGTTACGAGAGTTTGTATTTCGATCGAAACGCACGCGAGTTACGTGGCGGGATCAGGAAGTACATTGGCCGTCGCACGCCTGACAAGGTTCCATCGTCGTACATGGACGATCTCGATTACCAGGAACCGCTGCCGTTCGAGTTTTTGATTTACGTCGCCCCGGAGAAAGTCTGGCGCGCTGACATGCAACGGTTTCGCGAGCGATTCAGAGCCGCGCCGCAATCGCGCGACTATTTCGCGTTTCTCAAAGCCACTGACGGATTGCTTCACGCGCAGGGACCAGAGCGTCTCGCGGTCGCACTCGAATCTCTCGATAACATTCTCAGAGAGATCCAGGAATTTTGTGGCAACGAGACAGAGATCGTGATGTTCTCCGATCACGGCATGAATCTCGAAGAAAACCGTCGCGTCGATCTTTCATCAACTCTTCAGCGCAGAGGTTTTCGAGTAGTGATCCCGGCGTTTGGTCTTTGCAGTTATGCGGCGATTTACTGTCAGGACGATCAGCGTATTCCTGAAATCGCGACGGCGAGTGTGGAAGTGACCGGCATCGATTTCGCCGTGTACAAGGACGGCGCCGACGTCCTTGTGGAAAGCGCGCGCGGGCGGGCGCGGATTGAGTACGACGCGGCTGTGGACAGTTATCGATACTCGATTGTCAGTGGCGATCCGCTCGAATTGGGTAACGGGTTTGCTACCGACGCCGAATGGTTTGAGCGCACCGCCGGACATCGTTATCCAAATGCAGTCGCGAATCTCTACAAGTCGCTTTTCACACCGCGTGTGAAACACACGGCCGACATTCTGCTAAGTCTCCAGGACGGTTATTACTACGGCTGGTCGCCCTTTGGCCGATTCGTGCGCCTCGCCGCCACTCACGGCAACGCACTGCAAAGCAGTTCGAACGCCTTTCTAATGAGCACTCACCAGCAACTACCGGCTTATATTCGCGCCGACAATGCGCGAGTTTATCTTCGTCATTAGTAATCCGTTCCAGATCCGCGTTAATCTGTGGCCAATGCCTGAAGCCGTCGAGACCTTTCAACTCGTCAAACAATTCGCCGATTTCGTCGCAGTAGATCACATAAACCTGCGTGTGAATCGCGGCAGTTTCTTCGGGTTTCTCGGTCCGAACGGCGCGGGTAAATCGACAACCATCAAGATGCTCACGGGCCTCCTGGCGCCATCGAGCGGCACGTTGAGCGTCCTCGGTCTCGACATCACGAAGTCGCCGATGGAAGTGAAACGGCGCATCGGCGTTGTGCCTGAAGACCTAAACCTGTTTGAGCGACTGACCGGCGCAGAGATGCTGTCGTTTACCGGACGCATGTACGGGCTGCGCACCGAAGAGATTGCGCAACGTTCGAAAGAACTGCTCGAGCTGATGGACTTGCAGAATGAACCCGGCAAGCTGATCATCGAGTACTCGCACGGAATGAAGAAGAAGCTCTCACTCGCCTGTGCCCTCATTCACCGGCCGGAGATATTGTTTCTGGACGAGCCTTTCGAAGGCGTCGACGCGATTGCTTCACGAACGCTCAAAGACCTGTTGTCGCGACTGACAACCCGGGGACTGACGGTATTTCTCACCTCACACGTGCTTGAGATCGTGGAGCGTCTTTGCAGTGACATCGCCATCATCGCACAGGGAAAATTACTCGCTTCCGGCTCTTTGGACGAGCTTCGCCACGGAATCCGCGTCGAAGGCGACGGTCAGGGTCCCGTGTCGCTCGAGGAGTATTTCATTCACGTAGTCGGCGGCACCCGCAGCGCGAATGAGGAAGATGTCTTGCAGTGGCTCACATAAAACCATAGACAGGATGAACAAGATGTTTCAGGATTCACATGGTTTATCCTGCCATCCTGAGCAATCTTGTAAATCCTGTCAAAATAACCTTCGAGTTATCAGCTCCTTAACAAAACTCTTGGCGTGCGGCCCTCTCTTCCGCTAGAATCCAAAACCAGCGGGTCTTCTTACCCGGCTTCAATCCCAGGCCTTCCGCCCAGAAGCTTTCCCTTTTCAACTCGTTCTCCCAAGCGAGGTCCCGGTTCTTTTATGGATTCGAATGTTGGTTTGGCCATCCAGTGCGTGGGCGTCCTCCTAATCACGCTACTGTCAATCTTCATGCGGTCTTCGATTAAGAGCAATGCTCTTAATTACTGGACTGCGTCATGGGCAAGTCTCTCCCTGTCACTCATCAGCCTGTTCATCGTCTTCCAGATCGATTCGCAGCCGTCACTCCTCCAGTCAGGTTACTTCTTTGGCGAGTACATCTTCGGACTGCTGTTCGTCGCGGGTTGTCGCGCTCAGGCGACCGGCGCCACACTCACCAAAAAGCACGACTACTTCCTGATTCCGGCGGTAATAGTTTCTCTCGGACTGCCATACGCTTCGCGCGACTTCAACGACGTGTTCATGATCCACGCGCCGATCATGGCTGTGCTGTTTCTGATGTCGTTCTTTGCGCTGCGCAAGGGACGGCATTCTGAAGAAGCGAGTCCTGGCATTCGTGTTATGTCGACGGCGTTGCTATTCCTCGGGATCAGTTTTCTGCTTTACGTGCCTGCGTTCGGAGCGCGCAAGGGACTCTGGGGCTTCACCCTTCCGGAGAATTTCCTGCACTACACATCCGTTTTTGACCTTGTGTTTGAAATACTGCTCGGCTTTGGCACCGTGATGGTACTGATGGAGAGCGTTCGTCACGAAGTGGAGATGGCGAATCGAAAGCTCATGCAGGCGCGCGATCAACTCGAGTTGCTGGTCCAAATGGATCCGCTGACGGAGGCGTTGAATCGTCACGCATTCCATTCGCTGTTGCGACGACCGGAAGCGGGCCACACTGATGCTGTGACTTCAGGCAGCGTGGCCGTGCTCGACATCGACAATCTCAAACCAATCAACGACACGTTGGGCCACACAGTCGGAGACAAGGCAATACGTGCGGTTGCACGTGCAATGCGTTCCCTCGTGCGTGCGGACGACATGCTGTTCCGTTGGGGTGGTGATGAGTTTCTGGTGCTGATGTTCAAGCTTCCGCAACCCGAAGCAAGCCGGCGTATTGAAAAGCTGAACAAGATCCTGGCGGAGAATTGTGAACGCTGGATTGGACAACCGGTCACAGTCACGGTTTCGTTTGGCGTTGCGGGATTTACTTCACTGACAGATCTTGGTCAGGCCATCGAGCAGGCTGACAAAGCGATGTACGCACAGCGAAATCACGTGCGCAACGTGAAGCGAGTAGTTCAAAATGGACTCGGCGAAGCAGTGTTTTAAGAAAGTTTCACGCAAAGGCGCAAAGAGAAAAGAGCTCGCCAAGTTGTTCTTAGCGAGCTTTCTTTGTCTTTGCGTCTTTGCGTGAAATCGTTTTAGGATGCCTCGACGATCAGGTCGCGTCCGAAGGTGAAGTTAGGCTTTTTACGTCCCTTCATGTACTTCGCCGCGGTTTGCGATAGCGACGTGATCAGGATCGGCAGAGCGATCGTCGCGTCGCAGGGGACGTAAGCAGTGTGCGCGCCGCGCGCGAGTTTTCCGTAAACCAATCCTTCATCAAACGACACGGCATTCGAGCGTCCACCGGGATGCGGAGCGTCGGTCGAGATCTGAATCGCGTACTTGTGCCCGTGATGATGCTCCTTCTGAATGAACGACGAGAGGGCGGCTTGTTGAATAAAACTCTTCGTGGTCCCACCACCGAGATTCAGTATTCCTGAAACACGCGCATTAGCCATGACATTCATCATGTCGAGCACGTCCTGAATGAGATCAAACATGAAGTTGTTCTTCTTTTCGAAACGCGCCCCGGCGATGCCGACTGCGAGACCACTGTCAGCAATTGCCGGGCAGAAGATCGGCACACGTGCCTTGTAAGCCGACGTAAGCACACCATCTTCCGAAGCAATCTCCGCAAGCTCTCTGCCCAATAAGTGTAAAAACTCACGCGGTGAATACGCGCGTGTTTGATCGAGTTGATTGGTAAACCCGCCAATCCATTCTTTGGCTTCGCGATACTCTTCGTCGCTCGCGAGAAGATCCCACATGCGACTGATTTGTGCCGACTCCAATTCAGCGTCGGTCATGCTTGGATGGGCCTGAAAGTGATAACGCCCGAGTGTTTCGTGGAGATCGTGAAAGAGCACTGAACCCGAAAGAACGAGCACGTCAACGAAACGGTTCTTGATCACGTACGCCAGCAAACGGCGCATGCCTGCGGGGATGAGGGCTCCGGAACCAGCGACCATGATGGTCGTGTTATCGCCGAGCATATCGAGCCAAATGCGATGCGCCTCGGCGAGTTGCCGGCCTCCAAAGCCTGTTCCTTCCATCTTCTCGAGCAATCCCGCCACTGAACGATCGCGGTCCACTTGTACGGGCCGCGTCGGTGTGGTCAGGTACTTCGATGCTTTTGGTTTTCGTTGAGTGACCATGCAGGTTGTCAACCTCTCGGATTGAACGTTCCTTTTTAGACTTTGCTTTGTATTACATTTCTTTCCAGTAATCGGCCTAATAATCAGTCCGTCGCCGCGAACGAGTTTTGACTCCGTTCACTGCGAGATAGGTATAAGCCTCGTAACGTGATTCGTAGAACTGGGCGAGCTCGGCTCCGTCGGCCTCGCTTAGCTCACCCTCTTTGACGCGCCGGGTAATCAAACGACGAAAACCGTCGTGCAGGTAACTGCGTTCGTAACGAGCACGCTCCACGGCGGCGCCGACAGAGGTGCCTTTGATCACTTTCTTGATCAGGAACCCTTCTTCGTCGATATGTATGTGTGCTTCGTGCGGCGCGCCGAAAAGGTTGTGATTGTTTCCCATCACTTCCTGGTATGCGCCGACAAGCATGAAGGCGATGTAGTACGGCTCATCGGGAGTAATATCGTGAAGTTCGAGTACCTGTTTGACGTCGTGCAGATCCACGAACTTGTCGACGATGCCGTCCGAGTCGCACGTGATGTCGCACAACGTCGTGTACTCGGTCGGCGGTTTGTTCAGATGGTGGATCGGCACAATCGGAAACAGTTGATCCAGCGCCCAGTGATCGGGCACCGAACGAAACACGGAAAAGTTCGTCAAATACTTTGCGCAGAGCAGACGGCGCAGTTCGCCAAACTCTTCCGACACGTATTTCGCTTGTTGCGCGTATTTATCAGCGCGCTCGCAGACGTCCCAGAAAAGCACTTCGCCCTTCGCGCGATCTTCGAGCGAGATCAGGCCGAGATTGAATAACGTGAACAACTCTTCGCGATGTTCGAGTGCGTCGTGATAGTACTCGCGATAGTTCTTCACGGTGATCGATTCGCGCAGATCGCCGAGTTCGATCACGACTTGTGGATCGTCTTCGCCGATCGCGATCGGAGTGATGTCTTCGACGACCGTTTCGATCTCATCGAGAACGTTCGTGACAAGGATCGCGTGATAAGCAGCGAGAAAGCGTCCTGATTCCTGGATAATCGTCGGGTGCGGAACGTTCTCGTCGTCGCACACCTGTTTGATGGTGTAAATGACGTCGTTTGCAAACTCCTGCGCCGTGTAGTTCGCGGACGAGTCGAATGCCGTTTTCGATCCGTCGTAATCGACAGCCATACCACCGCCGACGTCCAGCAACTCGATTGGCACTTTTAGCTGGTAGACCTTCGCGTACACGCGAGCTGCTTCCTTCATCGCATTCTTGATGCGTTTGATATCGGTGAGCTGTGAACCGATATGGAAGTGGAGCAGCTTGAGCATGTCCATGCGATCGGCTTCTTCGAGACGCCGGATCACTTCCAAGAGTTCGGTCGTAGTCAGGCCAAACTTCGCGGCTTCGCCACCTGACTTCTCCCAGCGACCAGAGCCTTTCGAGTAAAGCTTCACGCGCATGCCGAGCATCGGCAGCGCGCCTTCGTGACGCTCGACGACGTTGAGAACGTGATCGAGCTCGTTAAGCTTTTCGATGACGATCACGACCTTCTTTCCGACTTTCGCGCCGGCGAAGGCGAGCTCGATGAACTCCTCGTCCTTGAAACCGTTGAGGACGAGCAGGCTGTCGCCCGGCTGTTCGAGGGCGAGAGCGGCGTAAAGCTCGGCCTTCGAGCCAGCTTCGAGCCCGAAATCGTACCGGGAACCTTCGCGCAGGTATTCCTCGACCACGGCGCGTTGCTGGTTCACCTTCATCGGGTAAACACACATGTGCGCGCCCTGGTACTCAAACTCCCGAATAGAGCGGCTAAACGCGCGCTGAAGTTTTCTTACTTGAGCTGCGACGAGCTGCGGAAAGCGCAGCAGCACGGGCGTGGTGATACCACGTTTGGCAAGGTCGTCGATGATCTCTTTGAGGTCCGCGGAACGTGGATCTCCTTCGACGGGGCGAACGACAAGGTTTCCCTTGCGGTTAACATCAAAGTAGCCAGCTCCCCAGTTTTCGATTCCATAAGTTTCGAGCGTTTGCTCGATTGCCGTGGTCAATTAGCGGTCTCCTGCCTTAGAAATAAAACGTGAACGATATGAATGGCTTTAGCTGAAACACAGATGTACATTTTCCGAATCGAGTTGCGGAGTTTTTTGTTTGGGTGGAACGCTTTAGCGGTGGAATGTAACAGAAAATGGCCATATCGGTCTATAACTTTTTTGTGGCATTTAATCGCGAGAAAGTGTTCAAAACACTGAGGTTTTTTATACGACCTATAGGACCTATAGGACCTATACTTTCGAAAATCCACCGCGAACCCTTGACATCAATGGGCTGGGGATTATAATCACGGTTTTTTACGCGTAAGCCTTCAATGCCGCACGACTGTTTTCCTAGAGTCGTTAAGCACGCCAAAATACTTCGCACCAAAGACCGCGCCGGGGCGAAGAGCACCCCTAACACTCCCTTAATCTTGCAGGAGATCAAATGAACCCTAAGACTGTCTTGAAATATGCTACCGATCAGGGCGCCAAGTTTGTTTCTGTTCGTTTCACGGATTTGCCCGGTTCGTGGCAACACCTTACCTTCCCGATTGCTGAACTCGGCGAAGATCAGTTTGAAGATGGCTTCGGCTTTGACGCCTCTTCGATTCGCGGCTGGGCTGCGATTCACGAGTCAGACATGCTGCTCGTTCCGGACGCCACGCGCTTCTGGATGGACCCGTTTTCGGAACAGCCGACGTTGTGTTTGATCGGCAGTGCCGTCGATCCGATAACGAAGGAAGGATACGCCTTCGATCCGCGTTCGGTTGCTCAACGCGCCGAGAGCTATCTCAAATTCACCGGTCTTGCGGACACCGCTTACTTCGGTCCCGAAGCCGAGTTTTTCGTGTTTGATTCAGTCAAGTTTCATAACGAACAGTTTTCAGCCGGCTTCAGTCTTGATTCCGACGAAGGACACTGGAACAGCGGCCGCGACGCGAACGAGTTTGCCGGATCAAATCTCGGCTATCGTATTCGCCCTAAGGAAGGCTATGTACCCTGTGCGCCGACAGACTCGCTGATCGATCTGCGCTCGGAAATCTCGTTGACTTTGGCCAAGTGTGGCGTAACCGTTGAATGCCACCACCACGAAGTCGCCACCGCCGGACAGTGCGAAATCGATTTTCGTTATTCAACTCTGCTGGGAACCGCAGACAATCTTCAGATCTTCAAATACGTAGTTCGCAATACTGCACACCAGTTTGGAAAAACCGCGACGTTTATGCCGAAGCCTCTGTATGGCGATAACGGTTCGGGAATGCACTGCCACCAATCTTTGTGGAAGAGTGAGAAACCGCTTTTTGCCGGCGACGGATACGCCGGACTCTCGGAGATCGCGCGGTTCTATATCGGTGGACTGTTGAAACACGCCGCGGCGATAGTGGCTTTTGCTGCGCCGACGACGAACAGCTACAAGCGTCTTGTGCCCGGCTTCGAGGCGCCCGTGAATCTCGCGTACTCCGCGCGCAATCGTTCAGCTGCGATTCGTATTCCGATGTTCTCGACGAATCCGAAATTGAAGCGCCTGGAGTTTCGCCCGCCCGATCCGTCGTGCAACGCTTACCTCGCGTTTGCGGCGATGCTGCTCGCAGGACTCGATGGCGTTCAGAATCGAATCGATCCAGGCGACCCGCTCGAGAAGGACATCTACGATCTTTCACCGGAAGAATTGAAGGATGTGCCGACTCTGCCGGGCTCTCTCGATGATTCGCTGAAGGCGTTGGAAGCCGATCACGACTTCCTGCTCAAAGGCGACGTATTCAGTCCACAACTCATCGAGCGCTGGATCGGATACAAGCGCGATCGCGAGATCACGCCGCTGCGGATGCGTCCGCACCCGCTCGAGTTCTCGCTGTACTACGACATTTAGGGATGGAGAAAATAGGTCCTATAGGTCCTATAGGACCTATTAACTCCGGTAGAATGGGCACTGTGCCCAACGCCAATCTCGATTTCCTGCTTCACGATCTTCCCGATCAGAACGGCCCTCGCCTATTCCTCGAGCGGTTAGCCAAAGAACAGCCGCGTGCGCATCAAACGCTTCTCAAGCAACCGGCGCTGCTCGCGGACGTTCTTGCTTTGGCAGCCTGGAGTCCACTGCTCGCCACGACTGTCGAGCAAAACCCTGAATACCTTGCATGGCTGTCGCGCGAGCGCGCCGACCCCCGTGTCAGAACGGCCGACGAGTTCAAGGAAGCACTCGCTCGTTTCGCTCTAACCAACTCTGCTTTGAATGCACAGGTGTTGCTCGCGCGCTTCCGTCGGCGCGAGTTGCTACGCACTTACCTGCACGATATTCGTCGCTCGCAAACTCTCGTCGAGACGATGGAAGAGTTGTCGAATCTGGCCGACGCGATTCTCGACTACGCGCTCAGTCTCGCGCGCCAGGATCTCGACAACCGTTACGGCTTGCCACGAAGTGTTGACGATCGAGGACGCACCGCCACGGCTGAGTTTTGCGTGATCGCGCTCGGCAAGCTCGGCTCGATGGAATTGAACTATGCCTCGGATATCGATCTCGTCTTCCTTTATTCAGACGATGGGACCACGTCCGGAACAGGTCAACGCGGCGAAGTAAGCAATCGTGAGTACTTCGTGAAATTATCCGAGACGATCGCGCGTCTGGTGGGCCAGTCAGGCGGTGAGGGAGCTGCATATCGAGTCGATCTTCGTCTGCGTCCGCACGGTCGCGACGGCGCGCTCGCCTGTTCTCTACAGGAAGCAGTTCGTTATTACATGCACACTGCGCAGGACTGGGAACGCCAGGCGTTGATTCGATCGCGAGCGGCTGTCGGCTCTGCCGAACTATTCTCACGCTTCAAGGCTGCCGCGACGCCCGCGATCTTTCGGCCCGATGTTTCCGTCTCCGGGGCGCTTGCGAGTGTTCGTCTCGCCAAGCAGAAGATCGATCGTAAGGTCGAGAAGAAAAGCGGATTCAACGTAAAGCTCGGACGCGGCGGAATTCGCGAGATCGAGTTTATCGCGCAGGCCCTTCAATTGGCCCACGGCGGACTCGACGATTGGTTACGCGTGCCGCACACGCTTGTCAGTCTGGGTCGTCTGGCTGATCGCGGCTTCATCACGCAAGCAGAACGCAGCGATCTTTCCGACGCTTACTACTTCCTGCGCTGTCTGGAACACCGCTTACAGATGGAGCACGGCTTGCAGACGCATACTGTTCCTGAAAGCGAAGACTCACAGGCGCTCATCGCGCGGCGTATGGGATTCACGGGCGCCGAGGATTTTGCGGGCGCGTTGAAAGCGCACACGACACACGTGCGTAACGCGTACGATCGACTTTTTGCTGAAGCCGAAGAATCCGCTCCGGTAAGTGACGAGACTCCACAGACAGTTCCGGAGATAGTCGATCAAGACACAGCTTTAGCGATGTCAGCGGCGCGCGTTTTTGCTCCGCACATGGACCACAATTCGGAGAGCCGGCCCAGATCGCTTGCGACTCTTTTGCTGGCGCTGGCAGGCCGATCACTCAACCCTCATCGCGCTCTGCTTCAGACTTCCCGCATTGCGGCGTCGCTCGAAAAAACCGAAGGCCGCCTCGTTATTTCAGAAGCTAATCTCGAAACGCTGTTGCAGCTCTGCGGTTCGTCCGATGCATTTGCAGAAACGATTGCCGCTAACCCGGCGTTGATTGTTTCACTCGGTCCACCGGCCGCTGCATCGTTGAGACGCGATTACCGCGCGATTCTGCGTGCGGCAGTCGACGCCGAGCGCAGTTTTCCGGCAGAAATGGCGGTGCTGCGCCGGCAGTGGGCTGAGTTGATTGTCGAGATTGGCGCGCACGACGCTGGGAACGAACTCTCAATCTTCGAGGCAAACCATTTACAGACGGACCTGGCAACAGCAAGCATGAACGTCGCTTATCTCGTTGCGCGACGCGAGATGGCGCGTCGTTACGGATCGTTCAGCGGTGGTCCACGCATTGCGTTTTATGGACTCGGAAGACTCGGCACAGGTGGCGTCGATTATGGATCCGATCTCGACATCCTGATTACTTACGACTCCCTCGTTCCGTCGCCAATCAAAACAATGACGCAGGACGAAACCTACTCGCGCCTGGTTGAGCTGATGATCGCCGCTCTTTCGAGCATCACAAGAGAAGGCTACCTCTATCGCGTCGACATGCGTTTGCGGCCACACGGAAAGAATGGACCACTCGTTACCAGCTCGGAAGGTTTTCTCGATTACTTGAAAGAGGAAAGCGCCCCGTGGGAATGGCTCGCTTACGCTAAGTTGCGTTGTGTCGGCGGCGATCAGGAACTCGGCAAGATGATCGAAACGCACGCGCGTCACCGGATACACGCAAACGCCTCACGCATCGACCCGAATGAGTTGAAGACCGTGACTCGTCACGTCAGAGATCGACTCGAGAAAGAGAAGGGAACTCGTGGTCGAAAGCTGGGGACAGACATCAAATATGGTCCGGGTGGAATGCTCGATGTCTACTTTGCGTCGCGTTATTTACAACTGCGCGACGAGGTGATGGACGAAGGCGACGATCGTTCGACGTCGTTCACCCTCGAACGTTTGCGTGAAGAAGGTTCGCTTAGTAATGAGGATTATGCGGCGTTGAGTAGTGGGTATAGTTTGTTGCGCTCCATCGATCACAACCTGCGGTTGATTGTGGGCCGCTCGACGCGCTTGCCGGACCCGAATCACCCAACGGCGAAGGACGTGGCCACGCGCGTTGGCTTTGAGTCAGCAGATGATTTACAGCAGACGCTGACGGATCAAATGAAAACTATTCGCGCTTCATACAGTCGTATATTGGGACAGGATTAGCAGGATTTACAAGATTCACAAGATGAATCCTGTAAATCAAGTCAATCTTGAAAATCCTGTCTCCCTTTCTTCGTACCAGCAGCGCGTGCACCAGCGATGTGACGCCTTCCGTTCCTCGAGCGACTGATTGGCGGAGCCGGGCAATCGCTTCACGACTTCGCGCTCCTCGTCACTCAAATCGCTCCATCGTTTGAGCCCGCGTTTCTCGCATCGCGGGCAACTATCGTGTGACTTCATGTTAAATAATTCTTACCCAACGAACTTAGATGTTTACTAACCAAACTCTCCTCGTGTAACTTAGCAATAGCGTGGCGGGAAACCAAATCGAGTCCGGCGCGCATCAACGTTCTGGAGAAACGGAAAAGACGACTAAATGTTTCGAATCAAGGCTTCTTACGCGGACCAACTGGAATTACGAACCACCCTCGAAAAGGCGCGGGAGTTTTTCGGCGAGCTCCGTAATTTTGCGGATCTCATGCCCGGCATCGAAGGTATTCGCAAGGAAGCCGGCGGCATTATGCGTTGGATGGTACGCGCTGACGTCCCGGTCATCGGCGCGGTCCACGCGGCATTTACCGTTGAGAAAACCGAAGATTCTCCGGAACGTCTCGAATGGTCACCGGCCCGCTCCGAAATGAAGAACTACCTGCGTTACGCGGCAGCGTTTGAAGAACGCGGCCAGAAGGTTCTGATCCGTATCGTCCAGCACGTCGAGCTTCGTCGCAAACACGCAATGGAACTCCATCGCCTGGCAATTCTCGTCGGCGAGGGCAGAATAAGCAACGAAATGCAAAAACGCGTCCGAGAAATGATCAAAACATTCCTCGAACGCGCCCGCGTCAAACTCGAAGAAGAACCCGAGCAAGAAGAAATGCTCGAGTCTCCTGCTTAATCCGCGTTCATCCGCGGCTAATCTTCTTTCCGTCTCCCATAACTGATCAGATTCGCGAAGAACTTATACCCTCCCGGCAATCCCGCTCGCAGTTGTCGATACCAAACATAACTCGTGTAGATGTAATTTCCTTTGCCGTAAGGCGCGACCAGTAATCCGCCTTTTAACGGCGGCTCGCCTTTGTCGTTTGTCGAAAGCACGGCTGTATAGTGCTGGTCCCACTCACGCGGAAAATAAAGTCCGCGTTCCTGAACCCAATTCGCGAAATCCTGTTGGGTGATCTTGTTTGGAAAGTTGAGCAGCGGATGCTTCGGCACGAGGAACGTCACCGGAGCATCTTCTTCCGTCACACGCGAATCGTCGATGATGATGGGATACGGCGCGAGCTGCGGGCGCCCGCGTTGCTCATTCGGATTCCATTCATTGGTGCGGTGATAAAACACCACCAGCGTGCCGCCGTCCTCGACAAATTTCAGCAGACGATTGTTGACCGGGATCAGATCCTGATGCGCTTCGTAACCACGATTGTCGATGACGATCGTTTGAAACGACGAGAGATCACCCTTCGCAATGTCATCAACAGTCAATTGCTTTGAATCAACTCCGAGTGCCGCGAGCGCGCGTTCCAACGTTCGATCGTAACTGGGCAGATATCCGACTTTCCTTCCACTCACCACTATCGCCTCAGCATAGACGAGTGGCACGGTTCTCTTCGCAATCGGTTCTTTCGGAACCGGCAAGTCGACTGTGACGGCAAGGTTCGATCCCTGAATCTGTCCACTCAGCGACAGCGGTCGCACGACGAAGTTTGTGGTGTCAGTCTGGTCTGGTCGCAAAGTTAACTCGCGTCCGGTTTCCAGAGTTTGTCCACTGACTCGCAACAGCCCCTTAAATTCAGAATTGAGATGGTTTTTCAAGGTGATTCTGAAGTCCAGCGGCTTCTGTGAAGTGGCCGGTGTGGTGACATACGGCGACGGCTCGACATTCACAATCTCAACCGCGGGCGCCACTTCTCTGCGCACTTCATTCTCGACCGTGAAGGTGACGCCTTCGATCGTCAGTTCGGCTTCTACATCCAATGGTTCGCCAAAGAGTCGACCGTCATAAAGATGTTCGGACGACGGTACAGTCAAGCTCGCATTCTTCGGTACGGGTACTTTGACTTCAGCGGCCGTATCAGTTCCAGGCAACATCTTGTCCGCGGCGTCTAGCTTTGTCTCAACACCGAGCCCGCGAAACTTGAGTTGCTTGACTTGAATCTCGGCGACACCAGCGTTGCTCAGCACCACGGCGAGCTGTGCTTCTTCACCGGGCACGAGGGCTGAGTTTTCTGAACCGAGAGTTATAGAAGCACCGGAGACGACAGCTAGTGCTTTATCCAGACGCGACGACATTAGGGCGAAGCGGTGAGCGTCGGTATCGGGAACTTCTTTCAAGGCTGTGAAGACTCCGCGTCGCTTTGCGCTCAATAACGACACGAGCAGCTCGAGACGACGATCGGTGAACTCCGTCAGTGGTTTGTTTTCAATCGACGGCGGCGCGAGCCTTGCCGCGACTGCTTCGGGCAATATCAGTCCATCGACAGGTGTCTTTGCGTTTGCCGGAAGCGCGGGCGTGTTCGGAGCCCCTTTCACAAGGGTGTAACGAATCGGACGAGCGCCGCCTGCGGGAACAGTCTTGGGCCATGGTCCCTGAGTGGCGTGTTTGTGCAAGCCCTCGAGCGCTTGTTGGGCGTAGGTCGTGCCGCGGACCGGATCGGTTTCGTTCGGATCGAGCGTTACGACTTGCGCTCCGGCTGCTGCTTCGCCACGCGAACGCACGAACAATCGTTGCACCTGCCACGTTCCGACGTATGTGAGTTGTTCGGGAAACTGTTTTGGATCTGCTGCCGCGTCGAATGCCTGGAGGATCATGCGACCGGTGGCCTGGTGATGTCCATGACCGCTCGTCGTGTCGTGATTTGTGATGATCACGTCCGGACGAAGCCGGCGAATTTGCAGCACCATGCGTCGGAGGAGTTCTTTCTCTCCCCACGCGCGAAAAGTCTCTTCGGCAGATTTCGAAAAACCAAAATCGCGGAAGCCGAGGAAGTGAGGTTCAGACCCTTGTACTTCAGCCGCAGCCATTGTTTCGCGAGCGCGAATCACACCGAGATCTTCGTAAAGCTCAGGGCCGACGGCGTTCTGTCCGCCCTCACCAAAAGTTGAGAATAGCGAGACAGTATGAACTCCGTATTTGCGACGCAGGATCGTGAGTGTGCTGCCGTCTTCGTCATCCGGATGCGCGGCGACACACATCACTGTCCAGGGGTTCGTGAGATCGAGCAGCGCCTGATGAAGCGCAGCCTTAACGAGGCGATCCGAATCGCTGGTTTCAGTTTGTGCGTGAGGCTGCTGTGAGAGAAGAAAGATGCACAGCAACAGCGCAAGGTAAGTTTTTAATTGTTTCAAATGATAAGACCCGAATCGCATTAGATTGTTTCCCGTTTCTTTCACGCAAAGCCGCAGAGTTGAGGACAAGGCGCAAAGTTCTGTTTGCGACTTTCCTTTGTCTTTGCGCCTTTGCGCGAAACCTCTTTCTTAGCCCCGTAATCGCTCCAGGCGTCCGGCAACCACCATGCTGATCGAAATGATGACAATCAATACCACTCCGTATGCCGCGGCTGTGCCGAGATTGAAGTCCCGCAACTCTGATGCAATCGCAATTGAAATGGGTCGATTCGCGGGCACAAACACGAGCACCGAAGCAACATATTCGCCCAACGCGATCACAAATGCCAGCAGGGTACCCGCGACTGCGCCCGGCCACACGAGGGGCAAGGTCACGCGCATGAATCTCTGCCATGCGCGCGCGCCAAGCGAACCCGCGGCTTCTTCGAGTGTCGGATCCATTTGTTCCATGCTGGCCTGGAGTGCGCGTACAACGAGCGGCATGAAGCGCAAAAAATAGACGAAAGGCAGGATCCAGAACGTTCCGACGAGCACGAAGGAACCCAGCAGCAAGCTCGGTCCGCCGTAGGCTTCGGCCACTGAAACGGCCACGACAGTGCCGGG
This sequence comes from Pyrinomonadaceae bacterium, assembly GCA_036006625.1. Lineage (GTDB taxonomy): Bacteria > Acidobacteriota > Blastocatellia > Pyrinomonadales > Pyrinomonadaceae > PSRF01. Next base: position 24,508 of record DASYPN010000309.1, read on the forward strand.
CAGTGCCCACGGAATCAAGACCAGCAACGACAGCAATCTTCGCCATCCTTCACCAACGAGCTTGCCGGTTTCTTTCCGCCTTCGTAACACAGTCACGATGCAGAAGCTCCACAACAAGGCCGCCGCCGCCGCAATTGCCGACATCGTGAGGCTGTTAAAAAAGACCTCAGCCGCGTACGTGTCGCTAAAGATGCGTTGATAATTTGCGACCGTGTAGGCGGATGGCAACGTCTGCGTGGTCCATGATCCTTCCTGCGCGAAACTCACCAGGAACAGGGTCGCCACAGGCAACACCAGAATGATTGCGAATCCGACTGCGACGATCGTCGCCAATAGGCGTGCAGCTCCGCTCGAGATAGTGACGCGACGTCGCGGCGCGCCTTTCATCGCTGCCGCCGCAAACTTTCGTGTTCCTTCGTAGCGTTGAAAGACGACGAGGGCGCCGAGTGAGATGATCGCGAGAATGACTGTGTCGGTGACCGCCATCACAAAGTCTCCACGCTGTCTCGCAGTGAAGATCTCAAGCGTCAACACGCGCACGTCTCCACCAAACAATAACGGCGCACTGAACGACGCCATCGAAGTCATGAACGTAAGAAGTGCGGCGGCGACGAGTGATGGCGTCAGTTGTGGCAGCAGGACTCTTCGGATAACCGTGATGCGCGATGCTCCGAGCACTCGTGCTGCTTCAGCAAGACTCGCGTCGATCCGTCGCAAGCCTGCACCTGTCAGTACGTAGAAGAACGGGTACATCGTGTAAGTGTGAAACAATAAAAGGGCGGGCCAGCCACGCAGTCGCCACGGTGGCTGTGCGAGGCCAAAGAGGTTCTGAATGCCGTGCGCGAGGATGCCAGTCTCGCCGCACAGAAAAATGAAAGCCACGGTGCCGACGAGTGGCGGCAGGACCAACGGTAAGGCGGCGAGTGCGGCGAAGAGACGACGCGCGGGAAAGTCGAAGCGCTCGAAAAGAAACGCGAGTGGAACACCGACTAACGCGCAGAACAGGACGGTGCCCACCGACAATCCCAGACTGCTGATAATCGATTCAATTACGATGCGTTGCGAGAGTACTTCGCGATAGTTCGCGAGCGTCCAGCTTCCGCCGCGTTGAAACGACGTTGTCACGACAGCGAGGTTTGGGTAGATCACTCCGTACAGCAGCACGATCGAGGTGACCAAAAGCAGAGCCACAGATCGCCACGGATGAAGACGGATTGGGTTCGTCACTTTAGAAGCATCAGGTGATCCGGGGAGAGGATCACGTTGCAAGGCTGGTTGACCTGGAGTCCGTCGGTGCGTAACACGAGCGCTTCGAGCAACAGCCCGTTCGCGTCGACGCGCACGGTTGAAGTGGCGCCGGCGAAAACGATCTCGCGGATGTGGCCGGACAGCGAATTCTCCGCGCCGTTGTTGCCATTCAGTTGGACGTGCTCGGGTCTGATCGCGAGATAGACCGGTTTATTCAATGGCGCGAGATCGCCGTGCTTCACCGGCAGATGCAGTGTGTGACCGCCTTCCAGCGTCTTGAACTCTCCGTCATTCGTTTTGCTCGAGCTCAAACGCATCGCTTTGATCAGATTGTTTCTGCCGAGAAAACTCGCGACTGTGATCTCCGACGGTTGTTCGTACAGCTCGCGCGGGCGACCCGTCTGCATGAGTTTTCCACCGACCATCACGCTGATCCGATCGCAGAGCGCGAACGCTTCTTCCTGATCGTGTGTCACGTAGACAGCCGTGAGACCGAGACGCGTGACGAGCTCGCGCAGTTCACTGCGTGTTTCTTCACGCAGCGAGACGTCAAGATTCGAGAGTGGTTCGTCGAACAGCAACAGCGCCGGTTCGATCGCGATCGCGCGCGCGATTGCGACACGCTGTTGCTGACCGCCCGAGAGTTCGTCCATCGCACGCTTCTCGTAGCCGGGAAGTTGGACCAGTTCGAGCGCGCTCGTGACGCTTGCTTTCATCTCGTCTTTCGTTTTGTGACGCGCGCGCAGCCCGAAAGCGACGTTTTCAAAGACGTTGAGATGCGGGAAGAGCGCGTAGTTCTGAAAGACCATTCCAAAGCCACGGCGTTCGGGCGGGAGGTTCGTGATGTTGGTGTTTTGAAACTCGATCGAGCCCCCGTCGGGTTTCTCGAGACCCGCGATCATCCGCAGTGTCGTAGTTTTGCCACAGCCGGATGGCCCAAGCAGTCCGAAGAACTCGCCCTGGTTGACATCGAGAGAGACGTCCGCGACGGCGCGCGTCGAGCCGAAAGTCCGGGAGAGGTTTCTTAGCGAAAGGAAAGCCATTTTACAGGATTTTCATGATGTAACAGGATTAACAGGATCTTGTAAATCATGAAAATTCTGTCAATCCTGTCTAATGTTTTCTAATTTCAGTGTCCCAGTATCTTAACCAATCATTCCCATTTTTGCGCAAGAGGTCCCAGTCAAGCGGCATGCGTGTGAACTGCTCGTTCATCCATGCCGGCAGTTGAGAACGATCGAGATCGTTTCGCACGGGAATGCGGTAATACTTGTGCGCCGCGTAGTTCAGACTCTCAGGCGTGGTTACAAACTCATAAAACCGTTTCGCTTCTTCCGTGTTTGGCCCACCACGAATGATCGCGATACCGTCGATGACTACAGGCGTGCCGCTGAGCGGGATGGCATATCCCACCGGAAAGTTTTTCTGCTCTTTGTAAAGCCGGACGTCCGGCATGTTGTAAAGAGTGATCAAGCCTTCGCGCCGACCGAGTTTCTGCATCAGGAGCGTGCCGTCAGCAGTATATTCGTGAACGTTCGCATCAAGTTTACGCAGCCAGTCGTAGCCCTGATCTGTCGAGCCGGTGTCTTTGTAAAATCTCCAGATCATCGCGCCGAAGATCACGCGCATCGTGTCCGACGGATTTGGATTACGAATCAGAATCTTGTCGTGCCACTTTGGACGCAGAACATCGTCCCAATCATGTGGCGCTTCTTCGGGTTTGACGGCGTCGCTGTTGTATGCGATTACCTGCGGCGTTTCGTATGTGCCGTACCACCGGTCACTCGCGTCACGCGACGTTGCGGGAATCTTGTCGGCCCACGTAGGGCGAAACTCCTGCAAGAGATTCTCTTCAGCAGCAGTCTGAAAAGTCATGTGCGACGCGCCCCACCACAAATCCGCCTGTGGACGATTTCGTTCGACGCGCACGCGTTCGAGAATCTCGCGCGAGCCCATGTCTAGAAACTGCACGTCGGCGTTCGGATATTGTTGCTTGTAGCGCCCGATGAAGTCTTTCAGGAGATCCTGACCGTGTGGCGTGTAGATTAGCAGGTGGTTTTTGTTGCCACCGCCTGATCGGCACGAAAGTAACAACGCAATCGTGATAATTGCGCTGGTAAGCAAAAACAGCTTGAGTCGCATCAAAAGGCATGCTATCACGTTTAGAGGTTCAACGATGACCACACTCAGACGCAGATTAATCAGGGCCGGTGGTTGGGGCATTGCCAAGCGGATCATCAAACCCATTCCGATTATTGGGTCGGTCTTTGCGTTTGGGCTGGCGGGTTACGAGATCAGGAAAAAGGGCTTGATACCGGGCGTCGTTCACGTTGGTTTAGACGTGACGCCTGTCGTCGGCACCGCTAAAGGCGTGGTTGAAATCTTCACGGGCGACCTCATTCCCGATAAATCCGAGCGTAAAAAAACTGTCACACCTGTGGTTACGAAGCGCTGATTGGCGGTCGTTCCGTGAAGGGTCGTGCCTGTTCGTAAGCGTGACTCAGCTTGAAGAGCGCCGGTTCGGACCAGTATGGCCCAATCAGTTGAAATCCAATCGGCAGACGTTCCGACGATAGACCACACGGCACGCTGATGCCCGGTACACCTGCCAGATTTGCCGTCACGGTGTAGATGTCGTTCAGGTACATCGCGAGCGGATCGTCGACCTTCTCACCAAGCGCAAACGCAGGTGTGGGCGACGTTGGCGTGATGATGGCGTCACAACTTTCAAACGCTTTGAGGAAGTCGTTTTTGATGAGGGTGCGCACTTGCTGAGCTTTGCGATAGTAGGCGTCGTAGTAGCCGGCGGAAAGCACGTACGTGCCGAGCATGATGCGCCGCTTAACTTCAGGACCAAAGCCTTCCTCGCGAGTCTTGCGATACATCTGCCGCAACTCGGGCGCATCTTCCGCGCGGAATCCATAGCGGACGCCGTCAAAGCGTGCGAGGTTTGAAGAAGCCTCGGCGGTGGCGATGATGTAGTAAACAGCAATCGCATAGCCTGCACTCGGCAAGTCGACATCGACAACTTCCGCTCCGAGATCGCGATAAACGTCGACGACGCTCTCAACCGATTGCTTAACTTCGTCGTCGAGTCCTTTGCCGAACAGCGAATGCGGAAAACCGAGTCGCGCGCCTTTCACGTCGCCGGTCAACGATGCCGTGTAGTCGGGAACGGGAACATCGGCAGAGGTTGAGTCATGGCGGCAGCGCCCGGCGATAACAGTTAGCACGCGAGCGACGTCTTCGACTTCGCGCGCGAAGATGCCGATCTGATCGAGCGAAGATGCAAACGCGACGAGGCCGTAACGAGAGTTGCGACCATAAGTCGGTTTCAATCCGATCACACCGCAGAGTGATGCGGGTTGTCGGACGGAACCGCCGGTGTCTGAGCCTAGTGCGACTGGAACGATTCCGGCGGCGACAGCGGTTGCGGAGCCGCCTGACGAGCCGCCGGGGACTCGCGTCGTGTCCCAGGGGTTACGGACTGGTCCGAAGGCGGAGTTTTCATTTGACGAGCCCATCGCAAACTCGTCGCAGTTTGTTTTGCCGATGACGACGGCGCCGGCTTGCGTTAGGCGTTCGATAACTGTCGCGTTGTAAGGTGGGTGGTAGTTGCCGAGAATCTTCGAACCACACGACGCCTGCAAACCCTTGACGCAAATGTTGTCCTTGACGGCAATCGGAATCCCTGCGAGTGGTCCAGCCTGACCACCCTGCTCAATCTCCTCGGCGCGCTGCAGTGCGCCCTCGCGATCGATCTGTAGAAACGCGTTGAGCGTCTCGTTCAGTTTCTCTGCTGCAGTGATTGAAAATTCAACAGTTTGACGCGACATACTTTTATCGAACTTATGTTTTGCCTACGAACGCTGCCACCCACCGCTTCTGTTCAGCCGTGTCGGGAACCGCACGGCCGCGTGCGCTTTGTATTCGCTCAAATGCAGTTTCCGCGGACTCTCCTGAAGTAACGAGCACACACGCTGCAACGAGAGATGATCTTCCAATGCCTTGCCTGCAGTGGATGCCAATACAGTTTCCACGGGAAAGGTGCTCTCTTAATTCATTCACCACTTCCTGGGTCTCGGCTTTCGACGTGGGAACGCTGTAATCGGAAATCGGAAAACCAATGAATGTTAATCCATGCTGTCTCACAGTCTTCGCTTCGTCGCTGAGCCCGAGCTCAGATTCTTCTGTCGGTGTCAGGCAAGACACGACAACATCCAATCCAGCTTCTTTCAATCCAACAATCTCATCAGCCAACCAATCTTCGCCTCTCGGCCGCGCGAGTATCGCGAGTTTGCCAGGCCACGATCCTTCTATCCAGTAAACATCGGGTTTCACTACAAAACCTTCGGTACGCGGAAGTGTCCTGACGCCGGATCCGGTGCTTCAGCAAGCGCAACTTTTTGGCCGAGCGATCCTTCAATCTCATCCTTACGAGACGTATCAGTTCTTTCGCCCTCGGGAGTTAGACCACCAAGTGCGGGTTCGACGTTACTCGTATCAATCTCATTGAGCTGCTCGACGTAGCTGACAATCTCCGCTATCTGTGAACCGAAAGTCTTCAGCTCTTCCTCAGCCAGTTCCAGATGGGCCAGTTGCGCGACTTTTTCGATGTCCGATTGATTGATAGGCATTGTCTAGGCTTTGTGTCTCAATGCGAGTAGAGCAGTCTGCAAAAATTTTTTGCGGAGCTCTTTGTCCTGAATCGTGCTGGCCGCGGACCATAATTCAAGCGGCACTTCGTTGTCGAGAATCTCGTCGTGTTGCCTCGGCTGCTCTGCAGGTGGCTTTGCGAGTTTCGGATCGACTACAAAATCCAATGCGCTGACGAGGGGTTTGCCAAGGATCGTATTAACTCGGAAGAGGAGTTGTCCTCTCATGGAGTGCAATTGCTTTTGCCAGATCGCATCCGCGACTGCGACTGTCAGCGTTCGATCTTCGAGTTTCAACGGGACAGCGTGTTTTTTCAAACCGTCACCTGCAGCATGTTTCCACGCCGCAATGGCTGCGGCTTCGGCGACCTCTGTCGAGTCGCCCGCGGCGCGCAACACTCCCGGTAACGATTTGATCAGTTGATTCATGTTTATGCTATAGACTAATCATGAAACAAAACGCAAATCATCTCCGCGAGAAATTGGTGCTTGCGTCGGGGAGTCCGCGGCGTGCGGAAATCCTCGAGCGCGCGGGCTGGCCGCACGAAATCATCGTCGCCGGAATCGATGAGACACTGCTGCCTGACGAAGTAGCAGCGTCGTACGTGCAACGACTCGCGCGGTCGAAGGCGGAGAAGGTTGCGAGTGGTTTGGACGGCGGGTTGGTGCTGGGCGCAGACACCACGGTTGTTGTCGCAGATCAGATCCTGGGTCAACCGGTTGATGAAGCAGATGCGAGACGAATGCTGGAGCTACTGAATGCAAAGTGGCACGAGGTTCTGACTGGTGTCGCGCTGGTGCGTGTTGGAGGTGAGACCCGTATTGGTTACGAAACCACGCATGTGCGCTTTGCAGAGATGAGCGATGAAGAGATCGATTGGTATATCAGCACTGGTGAGCCGTTCGGCAAAGCGGGAGCTTACGGGATACAAGGGAATGCGTCACTCTTCATCGAAGAGATCGAAGGCGATTACTTCAACATCATGGGACTGCCCATCCGGCTTGTGTACGAATTGAGCGAACTGTAGGGGCGGCCCTCCGTGTGTTGATTGTCAAGACATCCTTTACAGTTTGTTATCACGACATCCTTTACACTTTTTATCCAGTAGTAGGGGCTGTGGGAACGGTGGAAAAACTGCGTTTCGTTTTTCCACGGTTT
>DASYPN010000310.1:0-9162 GCA_036006625.1 Pyrinomonadaceae bacterium
CCCTTGGTCGGCAATTGTATTCAAGAATCGACAGTCTCGAGTTTTAATGAACCCGCTCCAACCGAGGGCGGCCACGGAGGGCCGCCCCTACAGTACGTGCGATCGCGCTACGTAGTCTTACTGGTGATACTCAAACCGGGCGACGTCTGATTCGCCGAGGATCACGGTGTCACCCGCGTTCAACGACGTCTCTGTCACGCGGGCCGATTTCGGATCGTTCACAAACGTGCCGTTACGTGAATTCTGATCCTCGATAACAACGCGACCATTCCGGACTCCGATCCATACGTGACGCTTCGAGATTCTCGGATCTGCAATCACGATCTGAGACGAACCACCATCACGACCAATGAAGTCGCCTTCAGAATTTACCTTGAACTCCTGACCTGACAGTGGTCCCGAAACAAACTTGATCGATCCATAACTCATCGGAAACGCGTCGTCTGCCGTGAGCGCGACTGTCCTCGACAGATCGACAGTCATACCCTGATCGGCGCCAACCACGTGCGGCATCGGCGGAATCGGCGACGGCGCATGAGCTGCGGGAGACGGAACCGGAGCAGGAGGCGGTGGCGCAGGCATTGCCGGTCGATGTGCCTTTCCGTCGGGAACAGGCGCCGGCCCTGCTGCTTTACCCTTCTTACGTTTCTTCGCGATTACGACACCGAGAACAATCATGATGATGAGGAATAGGATCACGAGGAGAACAACCACGACCACAACTACAATCCATACCGGAAAACTCGATTTCTCTTTTCCTTCCGCCTTTGCCTGCTGACTGCTTTGGACCAGCCGGTCTACTTCAGAATGCTGCGGAAACATTCTTTTCACTTCTTCGAACTTCGGAATCGCCGACGAATAATACTGGTCCCAGTAATAACCCAATCCCTCGCGATAAAGATTGTCCGTGGGGCCGAGATCGTTAGTCGTGCCGGCACTCTTTACATACTCCATCACCGTGTTTGAGGGGACGATAAACGAGAATCCCGACACTTCCTGGCCGTTTATCGTGTCGCCGCGAAACGTGAGCAGACCGATCACTTCATTAGCATCATTCAAAACCGGTCCGCCGGAATTTCCGTGTGTTGCCGCGGTGCTCGTCTGGAGAATGGGAGCGCCGCTCGAGGCCTGTTTCTTCGCGGAGATCTTGCCGTCGTTGATCGTTGCTTCAAGAGCTGATTTGCTGCTGAGCAGACCCGAATTGAAGGTGTCTGCCGCGCCTGGATAACCGATAACAGTGACGTGATCCTGCAGTTGAACTTTTTCGGAGTCAGCCAACTTAAGGATCGGAGCGTTCTTTACTTCAATCTTGATAATGGCAACGTCTTTTCCTTGATCGTTACTCTCTCCAGTCGGCGCGCCATACTGTTTGATTTCAAATGGAAACGCGCTGCCGTCGGGAATGATGACGTGGTGATAAAGCTGGAAGCTTTGCAGCGTGCTGTGCTGGTCGATAAAACTCGTGTTCAGGCTTCTTGGGTCTTTGCCGATTTGTTGGGCGATCTGTTGCACGAGCTGCCAGAACAAAGCCTGTTTTGCTTTCTCTTCACCGTCGTGAGTCGTGGTGACGACGTGCGCGTTCGTGGCGATGTAGCCATTGGAACTGATGAAGAAGCCGGAGCCGAGTCCGATCGCAGAGACGTTGAACGATTGTCCCTGGTAGCCCGGAGGTTGAAACCAAATTGTTCCCTGAGCGCCATCGATAATTCGAACAACCGCTGGCTTGCTGTACATAGCGAGGCGCTCGCCCTCTGACACGGCATGGACAACAAACCGAGGTTGCGTGGGAAGCAGGGTAACGGCCAGAAAAAAAGCGCCTGTTGCAATAAAAAGCAGTCTGCGCATCGAGAAGGCTCCTTGGGGATGTTTATTGGCAGTCAATTATGTCAGGTCTCAAATGGCAAAGAAGATTTACCGGAGGCGACTGATCTGAAAAGTAAGTGTGCTTCTAAAGGAATTCGGTTCGAAAGTCAATGAAAAACCTTAACAAGTCAGCGGCACGGAGTGACTCAATCCTCACGTCGTGTTACTAAACGCCGTGACAAGAAAACGTGTTACTTTCGGAGTAATAGTCATCTGGCACATTGCTTGCTCGATTGCGATTTAGCTTTGCTCGATTAGGAGGATAGAAGAGTGACGAAGAAGATTTGCCTTTTTACGATACCGTTAATTGCGGCCCTGGGTATCGGATGCTCAACTACGAATCAGACCGCGAACGATAACGCCAACGCCAATGCGGCCACAACAGCCCAGGCAACTACATCACCGGGTCCGGACAATTCAGAAATCTCTACGAGCGTAGACGCGAGTGGTACGCGAACCGAAACCAGGACCTTCCGTGACAATCCACGGATTCAGAAAGTTACAGTAACTACGCGCAATGGCGTGCGTACGGTGAAAGTGACGTCGAAGAGTGGCGAAGAGAAAGTGGTAGATACGACTGAGAACGTCCTCGAAGCTACCGGCGACAAGGTTGCCGATGCCGCAGGGTTTGTGGCAGACAATAGTAAGAAAGCTGCGAACGAAGTCGGCGACAAAGCCGAAGACGTAAAGGACAAGACAGTCTCGACCAGCAAGGCCGTAGGCGAGAAGACAGTGGAGGGCGCCAAGAAGGTTGGAGACAAGAGTGTTGAAGGAGCCAAGACGGTTGGCGACAAGACAGTCACCGGCGCGAAGAAAGTAGGCAAGGCCGTTAAAAAAGTAATCCCCTAGAGGCCACAAAAAGCACCGAACGGATCAGCCACAAAAAGGCACAAAAGGCACAAATGATTCAGTCAAAAATCGTGTGTGCTTTTTGTGCCTTTTTGTGGCTACCTTTTTGTCTTTTTGAGCTTCTTTGTGGCTATACTACCCGCGGCAAGGAGGAGCAGCCCCATGGCAGACACTTCGAGGTTTACGATCATTTGTCCGTGCTGCGAAGCGACAATGACAATCGACGCGCAGACCGGCGCCATTCTCTCGCACGAGGAAAAGGCAAAACCGCTGGCTTCATTCGACGAGATGGTCAAAGGTCTCGATAAACAAAAGCAGATGCGCGAACAGATCTTTGCGCAGGAGCTCAGTTCAATGAAAGACCGCGACCGGATTCTCGAAGAGAAGTTTCAGGAAGCAATGAAGCGGGCTGAGAAGGACAAAGACAAACCCTATCGCAATCCCCTTGATATCGATTAACCAACGGAGAACGTTTGATGGCTCGTATTTCAGCTCGCCTTTTAGTCAGTGCCTTTCTCCTCGCAATAATTCAAATAACCGGGTTGGCACAAACCCGGATGCCACAACTCAAATTCACCGATCGCACACTTCCGAATGGGTTGCGAGTGTTGAGTGCTCCTGATCACGGGAGCCCAACGGTTGCCATACAGGTTTGGTATCACGTCGGCTCGAAAGACGATCCAGACAAACGTAGCGGTTTTGCACATCTCTTCGAGCACATCATGTTCAAGAGTACGAAGAACATGAAATCGGAGATGATGGATCGACTCACCGAAGACGTCGGTGGCTTCAATAACGCCTTCACTGCCGACGACGTGACGGTCTATTTCGAAGTGGTGCCGTCAAACTATCTCGAGACACTGATCTGGGCAGAAGCCGATCGTCTTTCCGGTTTGAATGTTGACGACGCGAACTTCAAGTCGGAACGTGACGTCGTGAAGGAAGAGTTTCGACAGAGCGTGCTGGCGCCGCCGTACGGTCGCTTTTTATACCTGCTCCAGGAAAAGTCGTTCGTTGAGCATCCGTACAAGCGTCCGGGAATCGGAAGTATTGAAGACCTCGACGCCGCATCGCTCAAAGACGTACAGGATTTCCACAGCACGTTTTATCGACCTGACAACGCGACACTCGTCGTCGTCGGTGACTTCGATCCCAAACAACTCGATACGTGGATCGATAAGTACTTTGCTTCAATCGCCAAACCGGATCGTCCGCTACCGCGCGTGCAAGTCAAAGAGCCACCGCGCAAAGGTGAATCGCGCGTAACGGAATACGGCAGCAACGATCTTCCGGCCGTTGGTTTGACTTATCTGACGCCGCGACAGGCCGATCCTGATTCGAGCGTTTTGCGCGTTGCTGATGCGCTTCTATCCACAGGTGAATCTTCTCGTCTCTATAATGCGCTCGTTTATACACAGCAGTTGGCGGCTGAAGTAGACGCGACTGCGGATGTGCTTGAAGACGTAAGTCTCTTTTACATCACCGCCATTCTGTCCGAAGGCAAAAAACCCGAAGATGTGGAGAAGTCACTACTCGCCGAGATCAAGAAGCTGCAGGACGTGCCAGTATCAGCGGCTGAGCTCGACAAAGCCAAGAACCAGATCATCACGGATCAACTACGAGAGCGTGAAACCAGTAATGGGAAAGCACAAGCGCTCGGTGAAGCGGCAGTTTTGCTTGGTGATCCGAATCGCGTTAACACCGATCTCGACAAACTGCAGGCAGTCACTGCGGCTGACGTCCAGCGCGTGATGAAGAAGCATTTTACGGATGCGAATCGTTTGGTTTTGTACTACTTGCCTGAAGCGTCCAGGAAGAGCGTGGAGGGACGATAGTTATGAATAATCTAACGATGTCTCTCACGCAACTGAAACCGGTTTTGTTGGTTGCTTTGTTGTGTTGCACACTTGGTGTCAAAGCACAGACGCCGCAGGCAACGCCTCCACCGCCGTCGCAACCACGTTCGGTAGCGTTTCCTAAACCGGTCGAACAAACGCTTCCAAACGGACTGCGCGTGATCGTGATCGAGCGTCACGAATCACCGCTCATTTCGGCGCAATTGCTGATCAAAAATGGCGGCGAAGTCGATCCCGCTGAGCTCGCTGGTTTGGCTGACATGACAGCGAGTCTGCTTACGAAGGGAACTCAGACTCGCGACGCTACGAAGATCGCGGAGGAGATCGAGAGTCTTGGTGGATCGATCGAATCGGGTGCACGCTGGGATTCGTCATATGCCAACGTCGGTGTGATGTCGTCAAAGATTTCTCAGGCGATGGAGATCCTTGCTGATGTTGTACGGCGACCGACGTTCAAGAGTGAGGAAGTCGAGCGACTGCGACAGCAGAATCTTGACAGCATCACGCTCGAGATGGGAGAACCGGGATCGATCGCGCGCTTCGTGGCCGCGCGAGTCGTGTTTGGCGACAGTCCTTACGGTCATCCGATCAGTGGCACTGCGGAATCGTTAACTCGCATCACGGCTGCCGACATCACGAAGATGCATTCGCGGTATTACCGTCCTGACAATGCGATTCTCGTGATTGGTGGCGACATTGGCTCCAAAGACGGAATCGCACTCGCGACCAGGTATTTTGGCGACTGGCAAAAACCATCGACACCATTGCCTACAGTCAGCGGGACGCAGAACGCAGATCTGAAGACAGGTCGGATAGTTGTGATCGATAAACCAGACGCCGGACAGGCTGCGGTTTATCTTGCTCGCACCGGAATTACCCGGAAGGATCCGGACTACTTCCGTGGCATTGTCTCGAACTCGGTGCTCAGTGGTTACTCAGGCCGTCTCAACCAGGAGATTCGGATCAAGCGAGGTTTGAGTTATGGCGCCGGGAGCACGCTCGACACGCGTCGTGATGTTGGACCATTCGTCGCATCGGCGCAGACGAAGAACGAGTCAGGCGCCCAGGTCGCGGATCTACTGCTGGGCGAGATTAGTCGCTTGTCTTCAGCGCCGCCCGCCGATTTGGAATTAACGCCGCGCAAGGCAGTGCTGATCGGAAACTTTTCGCGAAATCTCGAGACTGCAGGCGGGCTTGTGGGCCAGATCGGTTCGCTCGCGCTCTACGGGATGGGACTCGACGAGATCAATCGTTACATTAACAACGTGCAGGGGATCACGACCGCGGACATTCAGAAGTTTGCAGGCGCGAGACTCGACGCGAAAACGAGCAACATCATTATCGTTGGAAACGCGAAAGCATTCCTTCCCGAGTTGCAGAAGAAGTATCCTAATGTGGAAGTGATTCCGATCGGGGATTTGGATCTGAATACGGCTTTGCTGCGCAAGAAGCAGGGTTAGCCACGGATGATACGGATATGAAAAAACTGATTTACGCTGTTGGATTGGTTCTCCTCGCGACGGTTTCTTTAAGCGCGCAGCAGGTGCCGATTGATGGCGTCGATGCGCGTTCGGATCCGGCTGAGTTTGCGAAGAGACTCGGAAGTACGGATCCGCTCGTGAGACAACGTAGTGCCGAAGCGCTGGCGAGGCTTGTGGCGACGAGTCAACGCAAGCTGGTTGAAGGCTATCAGCTTCAGGAGAAGAATAAAGAGGTTCGACTCGCGCTTGATTGGGCGTTGTATCGCATGGGTCGAGCGGAGGCGTTGTATCGCATCGTCGATGAGCTCGATTCGGGTCGCCAGAATCAGGCGGTCGGTTATCTCTCGGAGTTAGAGAGTCCCGATGTGCTTTATCCGTTTCTCAAACGAACGAACAACGCGCCGCGAATCAATGCCGGCTTGCTAAAAGCGCTCGCGCGCATCGGCGACGCGCAGACTCTCGATCTGATCAAACCGTTTCTCGAATCGCACCAGCCGTACGTCGCTGAGGCCGCGGAAGTCGCGCACGACGAGATTGAAAAACGGCTTGGCGAACCCGCGCCCACGACGCGCGCGCGCCCACGAACTGTTGAGAAGGCTCCGGACAGACCCTAAGCTTACGAATGCACCCCAGCCTTCGCACATTTCTCGATCTACTCACCAGAGAAAACGAAATCGTCACTATCAAAGCCGAGGTTGATCCGTACCTCGAGCTTGCCGAGATCCATCGGCGCGTGATCAGTGAAGGTGGACCGGCGTTGCTGTTCGAGCGCGTCAAAGGTAGTCGTTATCCGGTCGTTACTAACCTGTTCGGCACGGAGCGTCGCATCGACCTCGCGTTTGGTCCGAAGCCGGAGACCCTCGTTCGCCAGATGGTTCACATCGCTGAATCGATCCTGCCACCAAAATTTGGAGAGCTCTGGCAACATCGTTCGGTCGTACTCGACTTCCTCAAACTCGGAACGAGAAACACATCGCGATCGCCCGTGACGCAGGTTGTCGATCGTCCCGCACGTCTAGATCAACTGCCTGTGTTGACGACGTGGCAGGAAGACGGCGGGCCATTCATCACTCTGCCGCTTGTCTACACTGAGAATCCGGTGACGAAGAAACACAATCTCGGTGTCTATCGCATGCAGGTCTATGATTCAAAGTCGACAGGTCTGCACTGGCAGATTCAGAAAGGCGGTGGCTTTCACTACGCTGAAGCTGAGCGTGCAAATCAACCGCTACCGGTTACCGTTTTTCTTGGTGGACCACCGGCACTGATTCTCGCGGCGATCGCTCCGTTGCCTGAGGACGTGCCTGAGCTCGTGCTAGCGTCTTTACTCGCTGGACAGAAGCTGAAGATGACCGCGAATCCGCTCGGCAGGGGTCATCGTCTTGCCGCCGAGGCTGAATTCGCTCTGGTCGGACACGCTCCGCCACGTGAGCGGCGACCTGAAGGACCTTTTGGCGATCACTACGGTTACTATTCGCTTCAACACGACTATCCAGTCTTTAACGTCGAAGCAGTCTTTCATCGCCGCGATGCGATTTATCCTGCGACTGTCGTCGGCAAGCCACGCCAGGAAGACTTTTTCATCGGAGATTATTTACAAAAACTTCTATCACCACTCTTCCCGATGGTTATGCCGTCCGTGCGTGATCTCTGGACTTACGGTGAGACGGGATTCCACTCACTCGCCGCCGCCGTCGTGCGCGAGAGATACGGTCGCGAAGCGCTTGTCTCTGGTTTTAGAATTCTCGGTGAAGGGCAGTTGTCGTTAACGAAGTTCCTGATGCTCACGGACACGCCTCAGGATCTGAAAGACTTCCCACGACTATTGGAACACATGCTCGAGCGATTTCGACCGGAGACCGATTTGTTTATTTTTTCAAACGTGTCGATGGATACGCTTGATTACACGAGCGGCAAGGTGAACGAAGGCAGCAAAGCGATCATGTTGGGCTTGGGCGCTCCGGTGCGCAAACTGCCGCGACAGTTCACAGGACAGTTGCCGAGTTCAATCTCACACGCGGAAGTCTTTTGTGCCGGTTGTCTCGTGCTACAAGGCGCTTCGACACCATCGGAGGTAGCAAACGACCCTGTATTTGCAGACTGGCCATTGATCGTTTTACACGACGATGCTCGTGTCGCCCGATCTTCACCGGATTTCCTGTGGGCCACCTGGACGCGCTTCGAACCCGCCGCCGATATCTACGCCGCCAACACCACCATTCAACGCCACCATCTCGTCTACACGGCGCCAATCGTCATCGACGCGCGCACAAAACCTGGCTTCCCAGACGAATTAATCGTAAGAGACGACATCGCCGCATTAGTAGACAAACGTTGGAGCGAGTACGCCATCAATCCGTAACTAATCCGCGTTCATCCGTGGCTAATACAACCGTAAACACCGCACCACCTTCGGCTGAATTAGCAGCCGTAAGCGTCCCGCCATGCTGCGTGATAATGCGATGCGTCAGCGCCAACCCAATCCCATGCCCCTTCGCCTTCGTCGTAAAAAACGGAATAAAAATTTTCTGCAAGTCATTCACCGGAATACCCGGCCCACTATCTCTAACCTCAATAACTGCACCCTGAGTCTTGACCGATACCTTCCCACCCGGATTTGCTTCAGCGCCATTACGCATCAGGTTAAGTAACGCGAGTCGCAGCATGCGTTCATCAGCTTGGACCGTTAGCGATTTCTCAGCATCCACACTCAACTCCACATTCAACTCCTGAAACACCGGCGCAAGTTCAGCAGCGCAGTCGTCGATCAATTCGGACAGCGACACTTGCTCTAGCTGCAACGGTTGCGGTCGAGCAAAGTTCAGAAACGCAGTCACCATTCCGGAAAGATTCCGCACCTCATTGAGCAGTGACCCTGCCGCCACCTGCGCCTTGTCATTCAGCTCCAGACTCTGCAGAAGCTGTGCATAACCCTGCAAGGTTGCGATCGCATTCTTGAACTCATGGGCCAACCCGGCCGACATCTCACCCAGACTCTCAAGGTTGTTCTTCAGCGCGACCTGCTCGCGCAGCTCAGTCACCTCTGTGATGTCGGTCAACAGGCATAACGCGCCTCTTGGACCACGCTCGGGCGGTAAATCAATCGGAGCGAT
>DASYPN010000311.1:0-6029 GCA_036006625.1 Pyrinomonadaceae bacterium
GGAAAATTTAATGGCCGACGCATACAGCCTGGTGGGCTTCCAGAATCATCTACGCTACGGCGAACAAGCGCGAGTGTTGCGACTCATTCCCGGTCTGCAGAATGCGGAGTTCCTCCAGTTCGGTCAGATTCACCGCAACACGTATATCTGTTCACCGCGCGTGCTGCAAGCAACAATGCAGGTACGCGAGCGTCCTAATTTGTTCTTCGCCGGACAGATCACTGGAGTTGAAGGTTACGTTGAGTCAGTCGCGATGGGCTGGCTGGCAGGAATTAATGCGGCGCGACTTGCGCTTGGCGGCGAATTGGTCGAAGCTCCGGCACGTAGTGCCACCGGAGCGCTTGCACACTACGTTTCGCATGCGGAGGCAACAAACTTCCAACCCGTAAACATCACTTTCGCGCTTTTACCTCCTCTTCCTGAACCTGCGAAGCGCCAGGTACGTAAAAAGCGGGAGCGCAGACAATTGCAGGTCGATTTGGGCTTGAAAGATTGGGCAGAGTGGCTCGAACGAAATCACACACGACACGAAACCGCGCAGGCTGGTTGAACTCTGCACTCGCCTTGACTCTGATCTGTCTCGCGATCTGTCTCGCGGCGGCGTCCGCCTTGGGACAATCAGGAAGACGTCAGGAACCTGGCAAGACCGGTAAGCCACCGCAAGGACCAATCGCCGATCCAAACAGACCCGGCAGTGCGACTTCACCAAACCGGCCCAGAAAGAGCACCGGCGACGAAATCGATCCCGACGACGTTGTAAAGATCAGCTCGAATCTCGTGCCGATTCCCGCGTCGGTTGTCGACCGTCGCGGCAACGCAATCATCAACTTAAAGCTGGACGACTTCGAACTGCATGTGGACGGTGAAATGCGTCCGCTGAGTGAACTTACGCGTTCGGAAACGAGCGTCCGCCTCGCGATGCTTTTTGACAACAGCGGCAGTCTTGATGCTGCGCGTGAGTTTGAAAAACAGGCGGCGATTCGCTTCTTCAAAAAAGTTATGCGGGCGAGAGACGAGGCTGCGATCTATTCAATCGAAACTGACAGTTACCTCGCGCAACCTTTAACGAATGATGTTCTTCGTCTCCAGCAGACGATTGCGTTGTTCGGAAAACCGGAAGGCGGAACGTCGCTCTTCGACGCGATCATCAACTCGGCTACTTATCTCCGGCCATATTCCGGCCGCCGGGTAATCGTCATTGTTTCTGACGGAATCGAAACAACCAGCAGGCACACCGATTTTGATTTCGTGATGCAGCAGGTGCTGGCAGACGATTGCCAGATCTACGTGGTCCAGACCGGACTGTATGAAGGCGCGAATCTGCGCGCGCTTGCCGCAGAGCGACGCATGGAGCAGTTGTCCGGACAAACCGGTGGCGCAGTTTATCTCCCCAAGACGACCGATGAGTTAGATTTCGCATTCGACCAAATCGCCGCGGATCTGTCGCAGCAGTATGTTTTGAGTTACTACCCGAGTGCCGATCAGCGTGATGGGCAGTTACATAAGTTGGAGTTGCGCATCAAAGCGAGAAATGATGTTCGCGTTCGCTCGCGGAAGGTTTATTATGCTCCGAAGCCTGTAGCTTCAGCGAATTATTAGACAGGATGTGTAGGATTCAGCAGGATTGAACAAGATTCATTCATGGAGCAGTTCATCGAGCAATTTCTCGAACACCTTCGTTACGAACGCAACGTCAGTAGTCACACCTTAAGAAATTATTCCAGCGACCTCGAACAGTTTCTCGATTTCCTCGCACCGGCGGATCCCACGACTGGAAAGAGAACGACGCCTGAAGTCTCATCGATCGATCATCTGACGATCCGTGAATGGCTCGCGTCACTTCATTCGGCGCAAAAGAAGAAAGCTTCAATCGCGCGCAAGCTGGCGGCCCTGCGCACGTTTTTTCAGTTTCTCGTGCGTGAAGGGATGTTGGAATTGAATCCGGCGAAACTCGTCGCGACACCGAAGCGCGAGAAGAAACTGCCGAAGCATTTGTCGATTGAAGAAGCAGTCAGGTTTATCGAGTCGCCTGATCCGGAGACGGATCTTGGTAAGCGTGATCGGGCGATGCTCGAGTTGATGTATGCGACTGGCGTGCGCGTGGCGGAGTTGACGACGTTGAATCTGGCAGACGTCGACTTTCGAAACCAGTTAGTGCGCGTGACAGGGAAGCGACGAAAGCAGCGGATCGTGCCGTTTGGCGATCCTGCGGGTGCGGCTATTCGAAGTTATCTCGACGTGCGCGACAAGTTTCTCCTCAATGCGCCGATCTCGAAGCGCGATGAGGAAGCGTTGTTTTTGAATTACCAGGGAACGCGAATTACCACACGCTCGGTTGGACGCATGGTCGAGAAGTACATTCGCATCTGCGCGGGTATGCACAATATCAGTCCGCACGCGCTGCGTCATTCCTTTGCCACGCATTTACTAGACAGCGGCGCGGACCTGCGCGACATACAGGAACTGTTGGGCCATGCGCGGCTTTCGACCACGCAGGTTTATACACACGTTTCGATGGAGAAGTTGATCGAGGTCTACGACAAGGCTCATCCCAAGGCGTAACACGGATTACGCTGATCTGTGTAAATCGATTTTCACGGATCCGTACAATCTGTGTTACAGAGTCGGCAGATCATCATCGCCGTTGGCGCTTTCTATCGCGGCCTGGCAGGCGGCGTCGTAGCGTGCGGTGGGTATGGCTTCGAGTCGTCGTTCGTCGATTGGTTGACCGCAGCGCGCGCAGATCCCGTAACTTCCTTCTTTCATACGCAACAGCGCTTGATCGATATCGGCGACGACTTTCGAACTGCGTTCACCAAGACGCAGCGCGATCTCTTTGTTCAGATCCTGCACTGACAAGTCCACGCTGTCTTTGACGCCATCATCGAAAAGGTCGAGCGCCGCCGCCTGATCGGTGCGGACCTGTTCGGTGTTCTGGCGTAATTGAGTAAGAAGAAGATTGCGGAAATGCTTCAGTTTTTCAGCGTCCATCTAGGGTTCCCGTGTTTTTGATGCGCGCCAGTATAGCATTAGTGAGATTTTGGACGCCTCCTGGAATCAATCGCCAGCCGGATTTGCTATCGGCTCGGCGATCGCCGGTTGAGTAGCCTTCGCGCGCCTGGAACGCCAACCGAGCAAGCGGCGGATCGCGAGGGCTAAACCGGTTACGACCAGAATTGCCCCGCCAGTTGAGACAAGCGCCGTAATTGTTTGACCCGTCATCCCGATCACTTCACCGGTATGTGCAAACCGCAGAATCGATCTCAATTGGCGCCCGCGTGTGTAGGTTGAGAACGGTTCCCATCGAACCACATTGTTCGTCGCACTATCCAAAACAAGCTGAGCGCGCTTTTGCGGCTGGCCACCATTGCCGCGATCGATATTGAAGGTTAACGGCGCTGAGGCGGCAGTTGGCAGTTGCATCGAAATGCTTTGCCAATCGCTAACCTGTTGTTCGGCGCGCGCCCACGCGGCATTGAGGTTATCGCTTTGAGCAGAGTTCTCATTATTTGCAGTCGATGCGGGCGCCGGTTGATTTGCACGCGGCGTGGGCGGCGTTTCACCCACGATTCGATAGACGAGATTCCCCGCCCACGTGTAGGAGATCACAACCGCGGAAAGCACAACGATGAAGAGCGGCACGGCTGACCAGAAACCGATCGTGTTGTGCCAGTTAAAGTCGCGCGCTTTTGACGGCAGCCCACGACGAAACCACGTCACATTACGAACCGCTTTCCTGGTCCAACTTCGCGGCCACCACAAATAGAAACCGCTCGCCACGAGAAACAGAAACCCGAGATTGCTGGCGCCAGTGATCGCGCGAGCGGCGTTGCGATTATCACCCCTGGCGCCGAGCCAGCGATGCCAGTCAGTCACAACGCGAAAGAAGTTTCGAGTTTTTTGTGATCCTTCACCGAGAATCGCTCCACTGTAAGGATTCACGAAGATCGTAGTCTCACGTCCGAAAGCGATCTCCGCTGGTGCTGAAGGATCAGACTTCAGTGTGACGGCGGTCGGTGTTGCGCCGCGTGATTCGCGCGCTTTTGTTATCAGTGTCTCGACCGGAAGATGTTGTGTTTCAGGCGCCGGAGGAGCGGCCCGGTAACCTCTCGTGTCAGCCCACGAGGTGATTTGCTTTTCGTAACTCAGCAGCACACCAGTGACGCACATGATCAGGATCACCACTCCTGCCACGACCCCAACCGGCAAATGACACCAAAAAATTATCTTGCGTAGCTTCTTCATGCGCGGACTAGAACCTGGCGATCAACGCAACACGAGCCCCGCGCGGCGCACCTGGCGAGATGTTGTTGTTGCCATCAGCGTTGAGATAATAAGTCTGATCGAACAGATTCTGGAAGTTCGCCTGGAGACGCCACTTTTCAGTGATGGAGAAGAACACGGCTGCGTCCGCACGCGTGTATCCCGGTAGCACGACGGTGTTATCGACTGCCGCAAACACGTCCGAACGATGTATGAGTCCGAGACCAAGGCCGAGTCTCGGAAGCACGCGGTAGTTGTTCCACAATGAGAAACTGTGATGCGGAACAAGCGCGACGTGGGCGCCTTTCACGGCAGAGACAGTGGCACTGCTGATGAACGCATCCTGGTAAGCGTAACCACCCGCGATACTCCACTTCGACGTTACGACGCCATTCAGTCCAAGCTCGTAACCATTCGTTCGTTGACTTCCCGTTTGGAGAATTCTCGTCGGGTCATTTGGATCGGTAGCCCTCGTGTTGGTGCGGTCCTGGCGATAGAGCGCGGTCGTCAGCGATAGGTTCCGTCGCACATCCCACTTCGCGCCGAATTCGTAGTTCGTGAATTTTTCAGGTTTGACCTGCTGGGTGATCGTCGTCAGCGATGAAAACTGATCGCCTGAGCTCGGCAAGTAGGCCACACCGTAGTTTCCGTAAACCGAAAGACTCGTCACCGGCTTGACGATGACGCCGGCGCGCGGCGACACCAAACGATCGATGCGTCGCAGATCCTGATTGTTTCGGTTGTTGTGAAACTGCAGATCGAAATAGTCAAACCGCACACCGGTTACGACCTGTAGGTAACGATTAATCTCGATCTGGTCCTGAATGTACGTTGCGCCAAGATTTGTTTGGAGGTGGTTGTTTGCGTCAGTCGCATTCTGTCGAAATGTAACAGGCGTATCGATTGTCGGGTTCGACAAGGGAGCAAGGATCGATGTTGTCGTGTTGTTAAAGAAGGCGCTGTTACGGAAGTTGTCTGTCAGTTGTCGTCCAATCTCAGCTCCGGTTAGAACCGTATGACGAATTGATCCAGTTGACGCCTGGAACGTCACATCAGTTTGATTGAAAAGATTTCGTCGCTTCGTCGCGTTGTTATAACCAGAGATCGAAACCTTGCTCTTGTCTGCCGTCACTGCGCCGGGCACATAGTTTTGATAGAAGCGATCATAGTCGCCAAACATCGTGCGATTGCGAATGTTGAAGCGTCCCGCCTGATGTTCGACAACCGAAGAGACGAGATTTACGCCGACCTCCGCCCATGCATTCGTCGGATTACCAAAGTACGTTTGGATGGGAACATCGACTGGTCGTCCCTGGAATGATGGAATTCCGCGATCGGCGGTGCGGTAGTCGTTGAAGTATTCGTACGAGAGTTTGACCGCAGTCTTTGGACCAACGATGAAAGTCGCAGTTGGATTAACGCCGTAACGTTCGAGATCGACATGATCCCGGAAGCTGCCGGAGTTTTCGTAAACACCATTCAATCGAAGCGCGACTTTGCTGCCCAATGGTTGATCGAAATCGCCCGAGACGCGTTTGTTGCCGAATGAGCCGCCTTGTAATGTGATCTCGCGCAAGGAAGTGAAGCCTGCCTCTTTACTCACGCGATTGATCACGCCACCACCTCCACCGCGGCCGAACAACATCGAATTCGGACCCTTCAACGCTTCGACACGCTCGACGTTATAGAGGTCGCGATAGTACTGCACGTCGTCGCGCACGCCATTCAGGAAGAAATCAGCGCTCGTGCTGTTACCGCGAATCACG
>DASYPN010000312.1:0-4466 GCA_036006625.1 Pyrinomonadaceae bacterium
AGCCCGAGCGCGAGCATCCCGATCGTCGCCACGAGAAACACGAACCACATCTTCAAATTTCGTCTCTCTCGCCACACACATAACGCAGCAGCGACGTAGACCAAATACATCACCATTGTCTCGAACCCGCTCAACAACCGCGGCGCGCGACCAAAACTTCCCGACTCCACCCACATCTTCGGGAACGGCGCGAAGAACCCGATCACAAAAGCACGCGGCAAATATCTAATCACGTCGCCCATGTTCTTGAACCGCACGTCTACATCGATATTGGATGCCTGTGAAGTGTATGAACGGAAACCTGCCCGGCGACCCGACATCTGTTGGATCGTCGAGGGAATTGTCAGCGTCGTGACGGGCGGTCGTACTCCCGGCAGGGTTGTGCTTTCAAGTCGCGAAGGAACGACAACCAGCGCAGCAACAGTCAGCAACATCACGAGCGCGTTGCCTGTCATGAATTTCTTCGCGCGAACCATCCGGCCTGTAAGCATCGCAAGAGTTATCGTGACCGCAACTACGACCACATTCCACATATTCCCGCGCGCCAACCAAAAAACTATGACTAAGGCCGCGCCGGCAACTCCGCTCGATACGGCGTTCCGCCATTTAAACTCACGGCTGAGCACAGTGGTCAACACAACCATCAGAGCGAGCAGACACGCAATTGAAAGCGGATCGCGGATCAGTTGCGTTGAATGAAGTAAGAACGTTGGCCACACGCCCACGATCGCTGCCGCCAGTAGTCCCGCCTTCGCGTCGAACAGTTCACGACCAAGAAAATAAATACAACTCAGGATTGCCAGAAAGTAGAAAAGATTCAACGGTTCAGCGCTGACGATGTTGTAACCGAGAATTCCTCCAAAGATCATGAATGAGACCGAGTGCAGACGACTGTGCAGCGGCGCTTTTGTGTTAAGCCACGCGACGAAGCCGTTGGTCTTCCACTGGTTCACAAGATCGATCGCAACTTGATGGTAAGTCTTGCCGTCGATTGCGAAGGTGATTCCGATACCGTTTTCGTCGAACGTATTTGGCAGTACACGAAAGTGTCCGATGAGAAAAATCGCCGTCGTTAATGCGACGTGAATCGCGCCCGCGAGCAGCACCAGTTTCCACCTGGAATTGAGGACCATCGGCGGAGGAGTATCTCACGCCTTTGCACCGTTACGGGAATCTGTATTAATTTCACCTTCTCGATAACACCATGAGCAGTGTGCTCGATGACGTGGTTGACGAAGTTGAGCCGGCGCCAAACATCGTGTCAGTGATGGCAGGCACAAAGCCTGTGCTTTTGCTGAGCATCGACGTCGGTACGTCAGGGGTGCGTGCGGCGTTGTTTGACGAGCGCGGCTACGAGGTGCACGGGGCGCAGGTTCGCAGTCGACGCAGCGCGGCCGTGTCAGACTTCGCCGAGCTCGATCCGGACAGCCTGGTCGATGAAGTTGTGAAAACTGTCGATGAGTTGTTGACTTATCACTTTCACTCTGCGGCGCAGATCGAGCTCATTGCTATCTCCGCGTTCTGGCACAGCCTGATCGGAATTGACGCTGCCGGACTTCACACCACTCCCGTATTGACCTGGGCCGATACACGCGCAGCCGAATTCGCAAATGAGTTGCGACGCGACTTCGATGAAGCCAAGATTCACGCGCGGACGGGTTGTCGCTTCCATCCGAGTTACTGGCCCGCCAAACTCTTCTGGCTGCGCGAGGAGCAGAACGACAGATTTCGCAATACGAGATGCTGGCTTGGATTTGCCGAGTATCTTTGCCTTCGTCTCTTCGGAGAAAACTCAACGTCGATCTCGATGGCGTCAGCCACAGGATTGTTCAACCAGCGCGATTGCGACTGGGACTGGAATTTCGTTGAGCAACTCGGTCTCTCTCCCGACACGTTGCCCGAGATCAAAACGCGAATGAACGCGCAGCTTACGGATGAGTTTGCCCAACGTTGGCCCGCGCTTGCGGAAGCACGACTCGCTACAGTCGTTGGCGATGGTGCAGCAAACAACATCGGCGCAGGCTGTAGCACAAAAGAAAAGATCGCATTGATGGTGGGAACGTCGGGCGCGATGCGAGTGGTGTTTGCAGGTGAGCCCGTAGACGATCTCGCGCCTGGGCTGTGGAGTTATCGAGCGTGTCAACGTCGGGTTGTAATCGGAGGGGCGTTGTCAGATGGTGGCGGGCTCGTGCAGTGGATCAACGAATCATTGAAATTTGTTTCTGATGACATTGCAGCAGTTGAGCCCGACGGTCACGGATTGACTGTGCTGCCGTTCTGGTCAGGTGAACGAAGCACGGGCTGGCGCGCCGAAGCTCGCGGTGGCATCTTCGGACTGAGACAACAAACCACGTCCGTTGAGATCGCGCGCGCGGTGCTCGAGTCGATCGCGTATCGCTTTGCATTAATCGCACGCGCGCTCGATCTCATCGCGCCAAACGCAACGATCGCGGCGTCGGGTAATGCGTTGCGATCTTCACCCGCGTGGTTGCAGATCATCGCAGACGTTTTAGGCCGGCCATTGCTGGTTGGTGGGACGGCGGAGGCATCAAGTCGCGGTGCTGCCTTGCTTGCGCTGGAAGCGGTGGGCAAAATAGCAAACATTGAGGAAGACAAATTTGCGGTTGACCAGGTGTTCGAGCCCGACATGACGCGACACGCTCGCTACAGCCGCGGGCTCGCGCGCCAGGAAGAACTCTACGATCGATTTTATGGCAACTGAGAGCAGTTTGCGTGAAACTTTTTAGAAATCAGAAACCACAGGAAAACCAAATGAGCGCGCCAGTGCAGAAAGAAAACTCCAACATCAATCCCGAACTCGATCAGCTTTGCATCAACACGATCCGTGCGTTAACACTCGACGCCGTCCAAAAGGCCGAGTCGGGTCATCCCGGTTTGCCGCTCGGCGCGGCGCCGATGGCCTACGTTCTCTGGACGCGCTTCATGCGTCATAACCCACACAATCCGAAGTGGGAGAATCGCGATCGCTTTCTGCTCTCGGCCGGTCACGGCTCGATGTTGCTTTACTCGCTGCTTCATCTAACCGGCTACGACCTCTCGCTCGACGAACTAAAGAACTTTCGCCAGTGGGGCTCGAAGACGCCGGGCCATCCGGAGTACGGACTCACGCCGGGAGTTGAAATCACGACCGGCCCACTCGGCCAGGGCTTTGCCAACGGCGTCGGCATGGCGATGGGCGCCGCGCACCTGGCAGCGAAGTTCAACAAAGACGGCTTCCCGCTCATCGATCATTACGTCTACGCGATTGTCTCGGATGGCGATCTGATGGAAGGTGTCGCTTCGGAAGCAGCGTCACTCGCTGGTCATCTCAAGCTCGGCAAGTTGATCTATCTCTACGACGACAACCACGTCACAATCGAAGGCTTCACCAGTCTCGCGTTTAGTGAAGATGTGCCGAAACGTTTTGAAGCCTACGGCTGGCACACGCAGACAGTCGCCGATGGTAACGATCTCGACGCTATCGAAGACGCAATCAAAGTCGCGCAATCAGTTACCGACAAGCCGAGCCTCATTTCTGTCAAGACTGTTATCGGATTCGGTATGCCGACCGAAGGCACACGCAAGGCTCACAGCGACGCGCCCGGTGAAGAGGCTGTGCGCGAAACGAAGAAACATCTCGGCTGGCCCGAAGACAAGCAGTTTTACATTCCCGAAGAAGCGCTTGCGCACTACCGTGAAGCCGTTCCGCGTGGTGAGCAACTCGAAGCCGAGTGGCATGAACTCGTCGAAAAATACACGCAAGGGTTCTCGACTGAAGGTGAGCTCTGGCGCACCACGATCAGTGGTGAACTTCCTAAAGGCTGGGAAGATCATCTGCCAAAGTTTGAAGATCCGAAATCTGTGGCGACACGGGTGTCGAGTGGTGAGGTGATCAATGCACTTGCCCCCGTGTTGCCGATGCTGATCGGTGGCTCAGCGGATCTCGGTGTCTCGAACAACACCGACATCAAGTCGAGTCACAGTTTTGAGGCTGGTGAGTACGACGGTCGCATTCTGCATTTCGGCGTGCGTGAGCATGCGATGGGTTCCACTCTCACCGGAATGTCTTTGAACGGTGGTTTGATTCCGTATGGCGGAACGTTCCTGACGTTCTCCGATTACATGCGTCCGGCAATTCGTCTCGCGGCCCTGTCGGAAGTGCAGGTCATTTATGTTTTCACGCACGACTCTGTTGGACTGGGCGAGGATGGACCGACACACCAGCCTATCGAGCACGTTGCTGCATTGCGAGCGATACCGCATTTGTTCGTGATTCGTCCGGCGGATCCGGCGGAAGTGAGCGAAGCGTGGCGCATCGCAATCCTGCGACGCACGGCGCCGACAGCATTGGCGCTGACACGACAAAAAGTCGCGGTGATCGATCGCAAGCGTTTTGCGAAAGCCGATGGTTTGCGACGTGGTGGTTACGTGTTGGCTGATGCCGAAGCGGATGGAAACGTCGTTAC
>DASYPN010000313.1:0-9204 GCA_036006625.1 Pyrinomonadaceae bacterium
GCAGTCTTGCCGACGCCCGGCTCACCGATGAGCACGGGATTATTTTTTGTACGGCGGCAGAGGATCTGGACCACACGCTCGATCTCTGCTTCACGACCGATCAGTGGATCGAGCTTGTCGTTTGCAGCGTCGTCAGTCAGGTCGCGCGAAAACTCAACCAGATGGGGTGTGTCTTTTTTTTGGGAAGTCCTTGCGTCAGCTCCCGATTGTCGTGCGATCTCATCGCGAACCGCATTCAATCGCAAACCGCGCTCGTAGAGAATCTCGGCGGCCATCGAACGCTCTTCACGAAGCAGACCGAGCAGTAAATGTTCGGTGCCGATGTGACGATGTTGCAGCCGATCGCTTTCCTCGTGAGCGTAAGCGAGAACGTGTTTGGTTTCCGGCGCAAGGGGTAATTCTACTGAAGTAGAAATCTTTTCGCGCAGAAGCGTTCGTCCTTCGATCTCCTTGCGGATCGACTCAATAGAAACCTGTGCGCGAGGAAAGAAACGCCCCGTAAGGGTCTTATCTTCGCGCATGAGGCCCAGCAAAAGGTGCTCCGGCTCGATGGCCGGTGCTCCGAATTGTGACGCTTCGTAACGCGCGAAGAAGATCACCCGGCGCGCTTTTTCAGTATAGCGTTCGAACATCTTGGTATCTGTAGAACGTCCTTATAATTACCTTTGCCGGGAGACGAAAGCGGCAAACTTTGGGCGCATTATAACCTATGAATGAAAAAGACGTAACGGAATGATGATTTCAGACTGTATTGGACAGGATTTGCAGGATTGTTCAGGATGGACACGATTAATCCTGTAAATCCTGAAATCATCCTGTAATCCTGTCTAATGTACTCTCCCGCCTTCGAGTGCCAGTGAGCGATTACACAAACCTGCCAGACGTGCACTATGCGTCGCGATTATCGTAATCGCCGAGTATTTACGTGAATAATCAACCAGGGTTCGGCCTATCTGCTCGCTTATCGCCTCATCGAGATTCCCGGTTGGTTCATCAGCGAGCAACAATTTTGGCTCGGTAATCAACGCCCTTGCGACCGCCACGCGTTGCTGCTCGCCGCCCGAAAGATGCGAAATCGGGTGATCAGCACGATCAGCGAGTCCAGTTTCCTCCAAGAGTTCGAGGGCATGGCCAAACGCCTTGTTTCTACTCCAACGGGCAATCAAGAGCGGCAGCGCAACATTTTCAATCGCCGACAAGTCCGGCAGCAGATAGTGAAACTGGAAGACAAATCCTATCGACTTACGTTGTGCGCCACCGCAATCGAGAGTGATCGTGCCGTGGTCCGGCGCTTCCAGGTTTCCGAGCAAATGCAAGAGCGTCGATTTTCCCGAACCTGACGGTCCGGTGATCGCGATACTCTCGCCGTCCGCTGCGGTAAAGTTAACCCCG
The DNA here is from genome assembly GCA_036006625.1 of Pyrinomonadaceae bacterium. Classification (GTDB taxonomy): domain Bacteria; phylum Acidobacteriota; class Blastocatellia; order Pyrinomonadales; family Pyrinomonadaceae; genus PSRF01. Next base: position 1,393 of record DASYPN010000313.1, read on the forward strand.
CGCAACACCTCGATGCGCTCACCATTCGGCGCGACAAAACTCTTTCGCAGGTCGACGACGTTCATCATGAATCGCGTAAAGCCTCGACGGGTCGGAGTCGGGACGCCGCAAGCGCGGGATAGATCGTAGCGAGTACACTCAGCACAAAAGCAACGAGCGCCGCCAGGATCATCTCACCGGGCTTCGGGATCAGAGGCACGTTGCTGATCGAATAGACATCGGCGGGCAGACTCACGATCTTGTAATGATTTCCGATCACGCATAAGACGAAACCAAGCACCACACCCGTCACAGCGCCGATCGCACCGATAACCGCGCCTTCGATAATGAAGACCAGCATCACGCCGGCACGCGTCGCGCCGAGTGCGTTGAGAATCGCGATATCTCGCCGCCGTTCGACAACGACGAGGATCAGCATCGTCGTAATATTCAAGGTCGCGATCGCAATGATGAGACCGATGATAAATAGTCCCATGCGACGTTCGAGAGCTAGTGCAGAGAACAGCGGCTGATTTGCTTTTTGCCAGTCGACGATCGTGTAACTATTGCCGAGCGCTTTCGAAACGTTTGCGCTCACCTCGTGCACGTTGTCGACGTCGTTCACCTGCACACTTAACACAGATGCAGCGTGATTGTTTCCGGCGAAGTCGCCCGCGACGTCGAGTGGCACGTAGATCCACGTCGAGTCGTATTCGAACAAACCTGATCGAAAGATCCCCACCACTCGCAACCGGCGTGTTCGACCACTCGCAGCCTCATGCGCCGGCACGACATTGAAAACTTCACCAACAGAGAGTCCGACGCGTGCGGCGAGATCCGCGCCAACCACTGCTTTCGGTATTTCTAAAGGGTCGGTAGCTTCGAAGAGTGGTCCAAACGATCCTTCCCGCATCCATCCGCGTTCTCCTACCTGCGCTGCATCTTTCTCAATTCCACGAATGACGGCATACCCCGAAGATTTCGATCCACGCACAAGCGCGCCGTCGTACGTTGTTGCCGAAGCATTCACGACTCCGTCGACCTGCTTCACACGACCAGCAACCTCTGCATAGTTTTCAATCGCACGCCCGTCGGTACGCAGCACGCTGAGATGCGCAGTGCCCTGCAAGATCTTGTCGCGCATCTCATCTCGAAATCCGTTTGATAAAGCGAAAGCAACGATCAGTGCTGCCACACCCATACAGATCCCGAGTATCGCAGCCACCGAAGTCGCACGCGCGAGCCGTCGTTTATGACGCGATCGGAGATAACGAAAGGCGAGAAAGACTTCGTACGGCATCTACGGTTTAGTAGGCGGACATTTCGCAGTATCTTCAGGCCTGTTCTCAGGCAACAACCGGCTCAGGTTTGGATTGTCGCGCGCGGTCGGATCACCCTGCCAACTGATCTCGTAAATCGTGTCGTCAACACGCCGGAAACTGAAATGCTTCTCCAACTCGACGATCAGCGGTATCTCATCGCGCTGCCAGCCACACGGTGACCACCAGCGTGGATCGGTATCGAGAAACACGCGGCGGCGGTGATTCAGATCAAGCTGAATAATCGAAAACAATTTATCACCGGGCCAGCCGCCGCCCGTCCCGATCGTCTTCCAGCGACCGGGGCCGATCGATGCCCAGTAGTGCACTGCAATCGTTTGCGCTCCGGAAATCATGATTGCATCCAGCGGCACTTTTTCGAGCCGGTGCACGTACTCCTTGCTCATTGCCCGTCGCTGAATAAACTCATAACTCACCGGGTGAATGATGATGGCAAAAGTAATCGCCAGAGCAGCGATCAGCGATGCACACACGATAAACGCACGGCGCTCGGTCTTCAGTGGGCGTTTCGCGATGCGAAGTAGCCAGAACGCACCGAGGGGCACGATGCCGGGAAGACCGGTCAGGAAGTAACGCCAGTTTACCGTCGTGCTGTAGTTAAAAAAAAGCAGCACGTTGGCGAAAGACGCGACCAGCCACAACAATAACATCGGTGAGAGACGATGCCTCCGCCACTCGAGAATCGGAGCGAACGGAATTGTCAGAAAGACGAGCGGAGCACTGATGAAGTAGAAGATGATGTATGGACGAATGTTGCGCAGCGCGACGGGATGTCGCGCCGACTCGTCACGCATCGATTCGCGCCAGCCGTACCAAACGTAGCGGTAATGCTCGTCAGTAATAAACCAGAACCCGAACCATCCGAGTGCAAGCACTGCAAAAACCGCGACCGAAGCAGCTACCAGCAAAATCTCACGGCGTTGAAATTTCCATCCGAGTAGGAACGGCGCCAGCACGAGCCACGGCGCGTAGAATCCGATGGTTTCGCGAAGGTTAACTCCGAGTCCCATCAGTCCCGCGCCAACGAGCACGAGCCAAAACTTTCGCTGTTGCACGCCACGCAAATGAATGATGAGCGATGCCGAAAGGATCAATACTGACGGAACATCCGTCATTACCTGGCCGCCGTACAGCACGAACACCGGTGAGAAAACAATCAGCATCGCAGCGATCGTCGCAGTCCGCAGTGAACCACTGATGTCGCGCGCGAGAATCCAACACGCGATCACAGCAAAGGGCGCCTGCGCGACGACTGCGTACTTAAAAATCAGATACGCCTTGTCAGTCTGGACGTTGAAGAGCGTGTGCGCGATCAGGAATAGGAAATGATTGCCGAAGATAAAGAGATTGCGACCAAGCGCCATCGACGACGGATATCCATCGAGAGAGAGCATGGTGTAGTCCATGCCATCCCAGTCGCCGATAAACGGATCGACAAAATACAGAACGAGTACGAGTGAGATGATCGCAGGTGGCAGCCACCATCGCCATGCACGCCAAAACGCGGGTGCAGTCGGGGGTTCAGACGTGTTTGTCGTCAGGGGTATTTGGGTCAACGAGTTGAGCTTCAACCGCAGCGTCCGGTCGCTTCACCATTTTTACGCGATTTCCCTGCGCATTGTACTCAACTTCGTCCATGATGTTGTAGATGAGGAGCACCCCTCGACCGGAAGTGCGAAACAGGTTGGCGGGATCGCATGGATCCGGAATCTCTTGAATGTTGAAGCCCTCACCTTCGTCTTCAACTGTAAAACTCGCTTCTTTCTCAGACAGTTCCGCAGTGATCTTCACGAGCTTCGACAGATCGTTCTTATTGCCGTGCTTCACCGCGTTCACAAACGCTTCATCGAGAGCGATGAAAAGATTCGAGCGCTCCGGACGAATCAAACCGAGCTTCGCCACTCTTTCCTGAAGAAACTCCAGCACGCCATTCATCAACGCAAGGTCGCTGGGAAGTTCAAACTCGATTTTTTCGTGAACGTGAGAAAAGCTGCCGTTTTCATCGGAGGTGCGGAGTTTATGCGAGAGCGTTTGTTCGACTATCTGCCGCAGCTCGTCGCGGTTGTAAGGTAGTCGCAGATAGTTTGCCGCCCCCATTTTGAAAGCCTTGATCACGCCTGTGCCGTGCTCACTGAGAGGAGTTACGAGATGCTTGCGGTGGAGCTCGCTGATGGGTTCGCCATTAACTTCGGCTTCCGACAAATCGCTGATTATGAGATCGAAGCTATCGAGATCGTCTCGACGAAGCGCCTTGTCTCGTTCACCCGTCACGATAACCTCGTGACCGAGCTCGCCGAGTGCATGTTCGAGCAGAGCACGCAACTCATCGTTGTTATCCACGATGAGAATCCGGCGTTTTTCCATCGAGCTCCAATCTATCGAACGAATGTTTGAGGAGAGAACCGCGCTCTTCTGTACGAAAACCTTCCGCTGCGCGTTCGAAATATATCACGTACCTGTTTGCGGATTAAGCGGATTTGCAGGATGCTCGCAATCCTGCTAATCATGTGAATCCTGAAATCAGTCCCCAAAATGGCTAAACCGGGCAGACTACAAACGTTTCTTGAATATTCCGCGGCCAAATCCGTTTTGACCGGGTTTGGACTGCTGCCTGCTCCGGCGGCCATGGCGCTGGGGCGTGGTATGGGGAAACTCGCTTACGCGCTCGCCGGCGATCTCAGGCGCACAGGTGCCACTAATCTTCGTCTCGCTTTTCCCGAAAAGACTGAGGAGGAACGCGGCCGGTTGCTGCGCGAGTGTTTCGACAATCTCGGGCGTCTGCTCGGGTTTTTCAGCCAATTTTCCTCAAGATCGCGCGAAGAACTGAAAGAGCTTATCGAGGTCGAAGGACTCGAAAACCTCGAGGCCGCGAAGGGTGTCCGTGGCAATCGTCTACTTCTCTTCACGGGCCATATCGGTGCGTGGGAGTTAACCAGTTTCGGACTCGCCCTGTTCGATAATCCGATCGCTTTCCTGGTGCGCAGACTCGACAATCCGCGCGTCGAGCAACTTGTGGATCGCATTCGCAAACGGTTTGGGAACGAAACGATCGACAAGCTCTCAGCGGCGCGGTCGATGCTGAAAATACTTCGTTCTGGTAAAACTTCGATCGGTCTTCTTACGGACCTGAACACACTCGACGACGAAGCGATTTTTGTCGATTTTTTTGGAGTTCCGGCTGCGACTACGTTTGTCGTTGCCAAGCTCGCAGTGCGTACCAACACGCCGCTCGTTCCGGTGTTCGCTCCGTGGAGTGAAGAAAAGGGCAAGTACGTGCTGATGGTCGAGCCGCCGATTCCGCCTGATGACACCGGAGACGAAGAGACTGACGTGCGCGAGTTGACGACGAAACTGACGCAGCGTATCGAGAATCGCATCCGTCAGTATCCGGGCCAGTGGCTTTGGATTCACAAACGTTGGAAAACTCGTCCGCCCGGAGAGCCGAAGATTTATTAGCCACGAATTTCAGGCATGAATATAGGAATCAATCGGGCGTACGAATTTGCTGATCTGGCAAACTATTCGTTTCTGGACCGGTTGAAAATTCGGGCTGCGGATTTGGTATTTTATCTACTCATAAAGCTCATCGGGCTGACTGCGCGCTTCGAGGTCATCGGTTGGGACAATCACGACAAAGCGGTAGAAAATGGCGGGCTTCCGATCTACGTCTTCTGGCACGACCGCATCTTTCTTACCACTTATTGGTGGCGCAATCGACGCATCGTCGTGATGACGTCGCGCAGCTTTGACGGTGAGTACATCGCGCGCTTTATTCAGCGTTTTGGTTACGGAGCAGTACGAGGATCGAGCACGCGTGGAGCAGTTGGAGCGATCGTCGAGATGGCGCGACTGATGCGCGAGGGCTGTACGACAGCGTTCACGATCGACGGTCCGAAGGGTCCGCGTTATGTCGCGAAGATGGGCGCAGTGTTACTGGCGAAAAAGTCAGGTCATCCCATCATGCCGGTAACAATGGCTCTGGATCGTTACTGGAAAACACCGAGCTGGGATTTGTTCCAGATTCCGAAGCCATTTACGCGCGCACGGGTCTATGTGGCCGCGCCAATCTATGTTCCGCCGGACGCAGACGACGAGGTTTTGGCGGCCAAACGCGATGAATTGCAGCAAACTCTGGACGACTTGAATCATCAGAGCGAAGAGTGGCGCCGTTCTCTCCGGCCAAAATCTGTGTAATCTGTGGATGAAAGGTTCTAGTTAATGAGATTGATTATTGCTTTCGCGCTGTGTCTTGTTTCCGTAGGTATAGTTAATGCGCAGCTAAAACCGCCCGCCGACGCCGAATCTTTTCACTGGCGCGGGAATTTTCACGGGAAGCTGGAATTCAACTCGCGCAAGGGACTGGAGAAGACGACCGAGACGCTCGTCAACCTGGTCAAGATCTTTGCTGAGAAAAGCTAGGGGCCGCGGATTACACGGATTAAGAGACGGATTTTATGACTCATTCCGGCTATGTTGCGCTGATCGGTCGTCCAAATGCCGGGAAGTCAACTCTCCTCAATCAGCTTGTGGGGCAGAAGATTGCCGCGGTTTCCGATAAGCCGCAGACCACTCGCTTTCGAATTCAAGGTGTGATTACGAAACCCGAGGGACAGGTGGTTTTCGTCGACACGCCCGGCGTTCATCAACCAGGTTACGAGCTCAATCGCCGCATGATGTCTGCTGTGCAGGAAGCGCTGATGGGCGTTGACCTGGTTTGTCTGATTCGAGACGCGTCTGTTTCAACCGGAAACGGCGATCGCTTCGTGTTGGACCTCGTGAAGCGTTCTGAAAAGCCCGCGCTCCTCTTGTTGAATAAGATCGATAAGCTTGAAGAGAAATCGGCGCTACTACCCTTAATCGATTGGTACAGCAAAGAACACGACTGGCGCGAGATCGTTCCGATTTCAGCTCTCAAGAAGGATCAGATCGACGTGCTGATCGAAAGTTGTTTGCGTCATCTGCCTGAAGGCGATCCGATCTTTGCTGAAGACGAGTTGACGGACCAATCGCTGCGTGTGCTCGTAGCTGAAATCGTTCGGGAAAAAGTTTTACGAGCGACAGGCGATGAGATTCCGTATGTTACCGCAGTCGTCACTGAGAAGTTTGAAGAAGTTCGCGAAGACTTCGCGCGCATCTATTGCGTCATCGTTGTCGAACGTAACTCGCAAAAGAAGATCATCATCGGCAAAGGCGCCAGCCGTTTGAAGGACATCGGCACGCGTGCGCGTCGGGAGATCGAGAATCTGCTGGGCCATCGCTGTCATCTCGAACTGTTTGTGAAAGTGGAAGAAGACTGGCGCAACAAAGAGCAACTCCTCGATGAGTTTGGGTTGAGTGGAAATTGAGCGGTGCGAAAGAACAACCGAGCGGATGGTACGCACTCGATGTCGACCTCGAACCGGCCGCACGCGAGGCGATTGAATACGCGTTAATGGAAGCTGGCGCGTTGGGCACGGAGACGGGCGACGAATCAGATGGACTGGTCCGGATCACCGCATATTTCGCTGCGACTCCCGATCGCGAACGGGTTCGGAATGAACTCTTTGAAGCGCTGCGCATCTACAATCTGGCATCGTCTTCAGTGCGGGACATGAACGTGCGCGAAGTCGCACAACGAGATTGGCTCGAGGAGTGGAAACAGAACTGGCAACCCGTCGAGATTGGCCGCTTCATCATCGCTCCGCCATGGTCCAACCTCGACGACGTGCATGATCGTTTGATCATTCGCATCGAGCCCGGGATGGCTTTCGGCACCGGCACACACGAAACCACACGTCTTTGTCTTCAGGCGATTGAAAAGCATTTTACGGGTGGTAGTTTTCTCGACGTCGGCACAGGCACCGGCATTCTCGCGATTGCGGCGGCGAAACTCTTCCCCGACGCTCATATCGAAGCATGTGATACAGACGAAATGGCTGTTGCGATCGCGCGTGAGAATGCGTTAGCGAATGGTGTGTTGGATCAGATCGACTTCCGCGCCGGTTCAGTTGGAGAATCGACAGCTTCCGCCGATCTGGTTTGTGCAAATCTGACTGCAGATGTGATCACTCAAATTCTGCCGTCACTCGTGAGTCTCACGTGTGGAAAGCTAATCCTTTCGGGGATACTCGAGATACAAGTCGAGATGGTCCAGGCCGGTCTGCACGACAACGGTATCGAGGGATTCGAGATCGAGCAGGACGGCGAGTGGGTTGCGCTGATAGTTTAATTCGATGACACGTCGAAGATTTTACGCCCCGCCGGATGCTTTTGATGGCGCCGAGCAAACGGTAACGCTCGGCCCAGAGGAAACGCGTCACCTGCGTGATGTGCTTCGTTTGAAAAACTGCGATGAAGTTTATGTTTTCGACGGACAGGGACGTGAGTTTCGTTGCGCTATCTCCAGAATCAAACGCGACACGTCTGAACTGCAGGTACAATCCCTGGTTGCTCCTGCAAATCCTGAATCACACTTGCAGCTTAATTTGTGCGTCGCGCTGCTGAAGGGTGAGAA
>DASYPN010000314.1:0-33340 GCA_036006625.1 Pyrinomonadaceae bacterium
TGTTGGAGATGCAACGAAGTGCGCTGTCGATGTTTACGAGTTGTGGCTGGTTCTTTGCGGACGTCGCGGGAATCGAGACAATCCAGGTTATTCGCTATGCTGCGCGGGTTGTCGACCTGATGAATCGGTTAGGATTGGAACCGCCACTCAAGAGGTTCCTCGAAATGATGGCAGAGGCTAAAAGTAATCGAGTAGAAAAGGGAAATGGAGCCGATCTTTTTTTAGCCACGGATGAACGCGGATTATTAACGGATGAGTCTCGGTGAAATCGATCTGCATCTCTTCGGCGAGGGGCGGCACGAAGAGATCTACAAGAAGCTCGGCGCGCACGTCACGAAAGTCGGGCGCACGAAAGGCGTTTCGTTTGCTGTTTGGGCGCCGCACGCGAACAACGTCAGTGTTGTCGGAGATTTTAATGGCTGGGACGGAAGTCGCCACCAGATGCGTATGCTTGGGAGCTCGGGGGTTTGGGAGTTGTTTGTTCCAAAGGTCGCTGAAGGGAGTCTCTACAAGTTTGAGATCCGCGCGCCAAATACGCCGCCGTTTTTCAAAGCTGATCCGTACGCGCAGTTCACCGAAGTCCCGCCTGACACTTCATCAATCGTCTACGCGTCGCGGTACAAGTTTCGCGACGCAAAGTGGATGAAGAGTCGCGCCGGACGCGAACACTTCCGCAAACCGCTGTCGATTTACGAGGTTCACTTCGGTTCGTGGCGTCGTAGGATGGAGGACGACAATCGTCCTTTCACTTATCGTGAGATGGCCGAGCCGCTTGCCAATTACGTCACGCAACTGGGCTTCACGCATGTGGAGTTTCTGCCGCTCAAGGAACATCCATATGGACCATCGTGGGGTTATCAGGTCACTTACTATTACGCGCCCTCGGCGCGTTATGGCGAGCCGGATGATCTGCGTTACCTAATCGACTACCTGCACCAGCGTGGCATCGGCGTAATCATGGATTGGGTTCCTGCGCACTTTCCTAAAGACGGATTTGCGCTCGGGCGCTTCGACGGTTCCGCGCTTTATGAGCATCTCGATCCGCGCAAGGGTGAACATCCTGACTGGGGAACGTACATCTTCAACTACGGCCGCAATGAGGTCCGCAATTTTCTCGTCGCCAATGCGATCTACTGGTTCAACGAGTTTCATGTGGATGGATTGCGTGTCGATGCAGTGGCGTCGATGCTTTATCTCGACTACAGCCGCAAGGAAGGGCAGTGGGAGCCGAATCAGTTTGGTGGACGCGAAAATCTCGAAGCGATTTCGTTGTTGAAGGAGTTGAATGAGATAACCCATCGAGCGTGTCCGGGGATCATGATGATTGCCGAGGAGTCGACTGCGTGGCCCATGGTTAGTGCTCCCATTTACGCTGGCGGGCTTGGGTTTGATTTCAAGTGGAACATGGGCTGGATGCACGACACGCTTAAGTATTTTCAGACCGATCCGCTGTTTCGTGCCGGCAATCACAATGCTTTGACGTTTGGGTTGGTCTACGCGTGGAGTGAGAATTTTATCCTTCCGTTTTCACACGATGAAGTAGTGCACATGAAAGGGTCGTTGCTGAATAAAATGCCTGGCACGACCGAGCAGAAGTTTGCCACGCTGCGTGCGCTATACGGTTACATGTGGGCACATCCCGGAAAGAAGTTGTTGTTCATGGGTGGCGAATTTGGGCAATGGCGCGAGTGGACCGAGACGGAGAGTCTGGACTGGCATCTGATCGAGGATTCACTGCACGGCGGCGTTCAGAAGTTAGTTAGCGATCTGAATCGACTCTATGGACCAGAGAGTGCATTGTGGGAAGCCGATGGCGATTCCTCTGGATTTGAATGGCTCGACGTCGACAACGCCTCAGAAAACATCGTCGCCTTTCTCCGCCGCTCGCCGGACACTGGCCGCGAGCTCATCTGCGTCTGTAACTTCTCCGCCGTCCCGCGCCACGGTTATCGCGTCGAACTGCTTAGCAAAGGCAATTACGATCTCATCCTCAACACCGACTCCGAAACCTACGGAGGCAACAACGCCGTCTCAATCAACGACGGCACAATCGATCTCCCGCCGCTCACCACCATCTGGTTCGCGCCACGAAAAGCCACAAAGACAAGCCAGCCACAAAAAGGCACAAAAAGCACAAAAAAGAAAACAAGCATAAAGCGCGCCCGCAAGTGACTCAGATCACGTAGATGTGCTGCAAGGTGATGAGGATATCGATTTGACGAAGCTTCCGTTTTAGTCGGCGCTTGAAGTTCCTAAAGAATTGCACTTCTTCCTTCGTAATAATCTCAATGCGAATGATCTCGTCAACAAATTCAACACCTCCATAACGCCATGTGCCCTGGAAGGGAGCGGACAACGAACTGCTTGTGAGAGCACCAAATACAGCCATCAACTGTACTCGTATCTCTCTGATTCTCTCCCGATCTATTGCGGTGCCGTCGTTAAATTTTAGCGGCAAGTAGATTTCATATTTGTTCATGGTGAGGTCGCGAGGATTTTGGTAAACGAACAGTGCCAGCTTTGAGCTTCTTGAATGGAATACGCTTTTGCCTGAGCACTCTTAAATGTTCATTGATGACACCGTAGGTGTTGTCAGGCAGACACACTACAGCAGGTCCACTCGTTGCCAATGCAATGAAACCTGAAGCATCGTGCTCGTCTGGTATCTGAATATATATCATTGAGGTCTTCTCCCAGTTGAGAATAGTACCCCGCCAAAATTATCTGTCAAGCGAAAATCAACAAATATTTTGTGCCTTTTGTGCCTTTTTGTGGCTAAAATGGATCGCTTCTTTGTGCCCTTTTGTGGCCTATGTATGAGAAGTTCAGCGAGATAGACGGAAGACATCCCTGGCGGAACGTTAGCCCTGATGGCTACGTTGATTATCAGGCTCGCTATCGCCCGCACGGTCGTGTCCTCTTTTTCAATTTTCCACTCGCCAAAGAGATGGGATTGATCCCCGCCGATCACCCTTCAAGCATTAGCAAGGATCTCGAACAGGTAATCCTCAATACGTTTTCCCTCCAGATCATCAACGAATACGATCTCGAGCAGGGAAAGAAATTCCCTCCGGAAGCGATCAAGCCTCACCCTTACATGGCAACTCGTTATCTCCAAACACAACATCGCAACAAACAAGGCAAGACGTCCGGCGACGGCCGAAGTATCTGGAACGGCTATTTAAAGAGCGACACTCTGGTATTCGATATCTCGAGTCGCGGCACTGGCGCTACGATACTGAGTCCCGGCGCACAGGAAGCGAAAAAAGTCTTACCGACAGGCGACACGACTTACGGCTATTCATCAGGGCTTGCCGAGCTCGACGAGATGCTTGGCAGCGCCGTCATGTCGGAGATCTTTTATCGCCAGGGAATTCCGACAGAACGCTGTTTAGCCGTGATCGGATTTCCCGACACGAGTGCGATCGGCGTCAGGACTGCACCTAACCTGATCCGGCCGGCGCACATGTTTCGTTATCTGAAGCAAGGTCGACTTGAAGAGCTGAAAGCCTCGGTCGACTACTTCATCGATCGCGAAGTCGAAAACGGATTCTGGGAGATCCCCTCAGACGAGAAAGAGCGTTACACGAAAGCACTCGATTACTTTGCGCGTTCTTACGCCAGACTCGCAGCACTGCTCGAAGAGGAATACATCTTCAATTGGCTTTCCTGGGACGGCGACAACATGCTCGCGAGTGGTGCAGTGCTCGACTACGGTTCGATCCGCCAGTTCGCCGCGAAGCACGACAAATATCGCTACAAGGATGTCGACCGTTACTCCGCTTCACTTGCCGAACAACGTGGCTGGGCCAGAACCATCATCCAGGTTTTTGCGCAGGCGATGAGTTTCATCCAGTCGGGCGTGAAAGAAAATCTCAACAACTTCAGAAACGCAGACTCTCTGCGCGTTTTCGATGAGACTTTCGCTCGCGAACGAGACCAGCGCATGCTCTGGCGAATCGGATTCACCGGCGAACAGATTCAGTATCTGATGAACAACGCCGAGAAAGAGATCAGAGACTTCGATCGAAGCTTGAGCTACTTCGAAGATCGCAAAGTCAGAAAGGGAATCGAAAAGCTCCCCGACGGCTTCACACACAATCCCGTTTTTCTGATTCGCAATCTGCTGCGACTTCTGCCCGCCTATTACGTGGCCCAGACAACAGCTCGTGTCGACGACCTCAGCGCGTACATGCCTGATGAGATTTTCTGCCGTATCATGGCGGCATCGTACGTTGGCAAGAACGATCTCAAGCCGACGGCGACGACGTCATCGCACGTGAAGGATTTTCAGGAATGTTACCTGCGCCTTGTAGCGGCGCTCGGTGGTCCATTCGATATGGTTTTGAAGACGCTTCAGGAGCGATCGGCGATCATCAATCATCGCCACCGCATCACCGGCGACGCCGTCACATGGATCATCGAAGAAGTCATCGCGATGAAAGGGAAGATCAGGATCGACGGTTTACAGGAGGCAATCGATGCCTTCATCGATTCGCAGGTATTGATTCCGGGCAAATGGCAACCAGTTCCTCAGAAGAAACTCAACTCAAACACACTCAAGTCGCAACTGCTGCAAAAGATCCAGCAGAACCTCGAAACCTATAAAGAATCGATCTAAACGGAACATGATCAATTGGGCTGACGTGCGCGCGAAGTTTCCTGTTACGAGGAGGAGTGTCTACCTAAATACGGCTGCGGCTGGACCACTCGCTGAGTCTACCGCAAAGGCCGGAGCCGAGTATTACGAGCTGATGATGACCGACGGCGACGTCCACTGGGATACGTGGCTGGCGCGTCGCGAGGAGGTGCGGAAGCAGGTCGCGGCTTTTATCAATGCCGAACCCGAAGAAATTGGCTTCACTACGAACACATCCAGCGGAATGAATCTGATCGTCGATGCGCTCGAGAAGCACGGGGAAGTGATCTCGTGTGATCTCGAGTTTCCGGTGACGACGATTGCGTGGATGCACCGCAGAATTCCGGTTCATCTTGTGAAGGCGGTCGGTGGCGTTGTGCATCCGGATGCCATTCGCGCGGCGATGAACACACGCACGGGCATTATCTCGATGAGTTATGTTCAGTTTTCCAATGGCTTTCGAACGGACATCGAGGAGCTTGCGAGTATTAAAGGAAATCATGCGCTGGTGATCAATGCGAGCCAAGCGGCGGGAGTTTTCGAGATCGATGTGAAGCGCATGAAGATCGACGCGCTATGCACGACCGGGCACAAGTGGATGCTGTCGGGATACGGATCCGGATTTGTTTTCATCAGCAAAGAGTTACAGGCAGCGGCGCGACAACGAACGATTGGTTGGTTGAGTGTTCACGATCCTTATGGATTGAGAAACGATGAGGTGCATTTACGTCACGACATGTCAGCGCGAGCTGAACTCGGCTGTCCGCATTTTGCGGGCGTGTTTGCGTTGGGAGCATCGATCGAGTTGATGCAGTCGATCGGGATGGCAAACATCGAAGCGCGCGCACTGGAGTTGAATCGCGTGTTGACGGCGAAGTTGAGCGAGATCGGTTGGAAGGTCTTGTCACCGCTTGACGACGAGCGGATTCGTTCTGCAGAAACGCTGGTAGCGGCGGAGAATCCGGCGAAGATTGTTGCCGACTTAGCGTCGCAGAAGATCCTTGTCACTGAAAAGCCACAAGGCTTCCGAGTAGCGACAGATTTCTTCAACAACGAAGAAGATACCGATCAGTTAATCCACAGATTACTTGTGTAATTTATGCGCGGCTTTCTTTCCTTTTTTAGAAGTGGCTGTCGGTGCAGCATCGGTGAAGTTCTTGTGCGCGATCGAGACGAACTTCTGCATGATCGGTGAATCGTAACCATTACTTAGCTGCGCGATGCCGAGTTCCCAGTTGATCTGCGCGCCTTCAATCCACCATCGAATCAGTTTTCCTTTATCAACTTCATCCTTAACAGACTGCAGCGGCACAATGCCGACACCCATATCTTCTTCGACCATTTTCTTGATCGCTTGTTGCCGGCTCAACTCCATTGCGACGTGCAGTGACGCGCCCGCCTGCGCAAAAAACTGATCGATCAGTCGCCGCGTGTTTCCGCCACGCTCACCGAGTATCAGACGCTCACCAGCAAGCGTGTAGGCACTGATAGTGCGTTGCTTTGCCAGTTTGTGACGCGGCGACGCAATTGCCACCAGTTGATCCTGGCTCAGTCGCTCAGTTTTGATCCCGCGCACATCGACAGGAAGCGACACGAAAGCAACGTCAACTTCACCACCGAGTATCTGGTCCACCAGCACTTCGCTCGTTCCCGATATGACGGAAATTTCCGCGGCCGGATGTTGCTTCCGCAACTCCTTCAGTATCGCCGGCAGCTGCTCAGACAGGACCATCGCCGACGCGCTTCCAATTCTTAGCCGACCTCGCTCGGCGCCCGCGAGTTCAGCGATTTCATCGAGCGCCGCATCATGCTCGCGCAGAATGTGGCGCGCGCGTCGCAGCAGTTGCTCGCCCGCTTCAGTCAGGATCACGTGACGCGGGGCACGCACAAAAACCTTCGCCCCGATCTCCGTCTCCAATTGTCTGATCTGCATGCTAATCGCAGCCTGGGTCACATGTACCCGCAACGCTCCGGCGGTAAATGTGCCTGATTCAGCGATGGCCACGAAGGCGCGTAATTGTCGAATTTCCACAACAGCAGGCTCCCGATATCAAGATGGATTATCGTAATAATAAAATCTTTTAGTTTCCATTATAAATCAGCGAACCCTAGAATAATCAATAATGTTGAATCGATTGTTTTCTAGTCGGCCCGAACCCGAACTGTGAGTACTGAACGACGAACAGCAGATCTCTCTCCGGCTAGACGCTTGCACACGCAGAACTCGGTGGTTGGTGTTGACGGCGGCGGAACGAAGACGGAAGCCGTGATTATGGACGCCAATCAGCGAGTAATTGGCGAGGGCATTGCCGGACCTTCAAATCCCTTGCGAGTCGGAATAGCGGGAGCAGCGGCAGCAGTGCGCGAGGCGATTGACAGTGCCTGCGCAGCGGCGAAGCTCAGGCGTGGCGATCTGATTGCGGCCCAGATAGGTCTGGCGGGTGCGCGTCGTAAAGAACTGCGTGAACGCATGCGCGAGACGCTCATGCCGCTCGGTGTCGGTGAGATCGAAGTTGTTACTGACGCAGACATCGCGTTGTATGGAGCGACTGACGGCGCGCCGGGACTGGTTGTGATTGCCGGAACTGGCTCGATCTGCTGTGGCATTAATGCGCGACGTCGACGTTTCTGTGCGGGTGGTTGGGGACCAATTGCTGGCGATGAAGGCGGCGGCGCGTGGCTCGCACGTCGTGCTTTGCGGGCGATTGCGTATGCATCTGACGGGCGTGGTCCGGAAACCGCTCTTCTCGATCTTGCCTGTGCGTATTTTCATGTGACCAGTGCCGACGATCTAACAACCGCGATCTACGCACCCACGATAACTAACGAACGGCTTGCCGGTTTTGGTCGAGACGTGGTTGATGGAGCGAAAGCGGATGACAAAGTGGCGTTGCAGATCGTCGCTGATGGTGGTACTGAGCTGGGCCGTGCGGCCGTGGCGGTAATTCGTCACCTGCAGATGGAGCGCGATCGATTTCAGATCGCGTATGTCGGCGGCGTGTTTCGTTCGGCGGGCGATTTAATGCTCGAGACGTTGCGCAATGAGGTGAAGAAGGTCGCTCCGCGTGCGTATTTTGAGCCGCCGCATTTCGCTCCGGCTGTCGCTGCCGCTAGAATGGCTCGTGAACGTATCAATCACATCGCTCTCGCAGTCTGATCCGTAGCGGCACAAGATGACGGAAACCGCGCTTCCAATCACCGAACAAGAGAATCCACGCTCAAAAGATCTCAGTTCACAGTCGACCGCCGAGATCGTCGCGCTCATGAACGACGAGGACGCGCTGGTTGCGGCAGCCGTGCAGCGTGTGCTCGGTGATGTTGTCAAAGCGATTGATGAGACGGTTGCGAGACTCGAGAAGGGCGGACGTCTTTTCTATACCGGCACGGGAACTTCGGGTCGATTGGGTGTGCTTGACGCGTCTGAGTGTCCGCCGACGTTTGGTGTATCGCCGGAGTTGGTCCAGGGCGTGATTGCTGGTGGTTACGACGCGTGCCATCGCGCGGTTGAGGCTTCGGAAGATGACGCGGATGCCGGAGCGGCGGATTTGAAGCAAAGAGGTTTTGGGGCGGGTGATGTGTTGGTTGGAATCGCGGCTTCCGGTCGGACGCCGTATACAGTCGGCGCGGTGAAGTTTGCACGGTCGATTGGGGCATTCACAGTTGGGTTGACGGTCGTACCGGGTTCACCGATTACTGAGGCGGCGGAGTTGAGTATTGTTCCGGTTGTTGGACCAGAAGTGCTGACTGGATCGAGCAGGCTCAAGGCAGGCACAGCGCAAAAGATGGTTTTGAATATGATCTCGACGGCGACGATGGTGCGACTCGGTTATGTGAGCGGCAACCGCATGTCGCACATGCTGGCGCGAAATATCAAGCTGCGCGATCGAGCCGTGCGGATCATCGTTGTGGAAACTGGGCTGGACTATGAGGCGGCGTCGAAGGCGCTCGAAGCTGCGGGGAATGATTTGAAAGTAGCGCTCAAGAAAACTAAGGTCTAGCTTCACAGGATTAACAAGATTTTTCAGGATACATTTTGAAGGCTCTCGATCTCATTATCATTTTTGGGTACCTGATTGGGATTGTGTTGTTCGGCACCTGGTTTGGGCGCAAGCAAAAGACCACTGCCGACTACTTTCTCGGCGATCGATCTGTGCCCTGGTGGGCCGTCGCGTTCTCGATCGTCGCTACTGAAACCTCCACTATCACGTTCATCTCAATACCAGGCGTTGCGTTTGCGCGAGGCGGCAACTTCGGCTTCTTGCAGCTCGTCTTCGGCTATCTGCTGGGACGCATCGTCATCTCAATACTTTTCATACCGTCTTACTTTCGCGGTGAGCTGCTGACTGTTTATCAACTCCTGGACCAACGCTTTGGCGGCAAGATCAAGATGGTAGCCGCGTCACTGTTCGTGGTGATGCGGAACATCGCTGACGGTATTCGACTACTGCTTACGGCAATTGTGCTCGCCGCTGTGTACGCCGCTTTCCAACCTGCTGCAAACGCCGAAACGATTATCATCGGTTCGATAGTCCTGATCGGTCTGGCGATGATCATCTTCACCTATTTCGGCGGCATGGAAGCTGTGATCTGGGTTGAAGTGATCCAGCTCGGCATTTATATCGCGGGTGCAATTGCGGCTGCAGTCGTTCTCATCAATTCAATCGACGGCGGATTCACTGCCGCAAACTCACTCGCAACTCAGTATGGCAAGTACTCGCTCTTCGATTTTGCATTCGACTACACACGCACATACACCTTCTGGTCCGGACTAATCGGCGGTTGCTTTTTAACGATGAGCACACACGGTACGGATCAATATCTCGTGCAGCGTTATCTCTGCACCGATCACCCGCGGAAGGCGACCATTGCTCTTTTGACGAGTGGCGGCATTGTGCTGGCTCAGTTTATCGGTTTTCTGTTTATCGGCGTGTTACTGTTCGCGTTCTACCATCCATTCACCGATCCGGGATATGCGACGGCAGCTAATGCAGCTTTTCCATTCACTGGAGGCGATCGCGTTTTTCCGGACTTCATTACGAAGTTCATGCCGACAGGGCTTTCGGGTCTGGTGGTCGCAGCGATCTTTGCAGCAGCAATGTCGTCGTCGCTCAATTCGATAGCGGCGACAGCGGTGAACGATCTCTACAAACCGTTTCGACCAGATCGTGAAGACAAGCATTATTTGAAAGTCTCGCACGTGCTGACGTTGACTTGGGGCGTCGTGCAGATCGCAGTCGCTCTGGCAGTCAGAAACCAACCTGGATCGGCGTTGAGCATGGCGCTTTCGATTGCGTCGCTGATCAATGGGCCGATTCTCGGTGTGTTTCTCGTGGGAACATTTCTGCGACGCGTTAGTCAGCCACCGGCGCTGATCGGAATGCTGGTGAGCATCGGATTGATGCTTTACGTGTTTTTCGCAACGAAGATTGCGTGGACGTGGTACGTGTTTCTGGGCAGCTTGATCACTTTTGTGGTTGCGTGGGCGGCGAGCTTCGCGTTCGCACCCGCGACGAAGGCGATAGGTCCTATTGGTCCTATCGGACCTATAGTTGATGAGGACTAGGATGCACAGCCTGAATCGATATTTCTTAGTGTTGGTTTTGATTGCGCTCGTGGCGCTCCCGGTCAGGCCGCAGCCGGCCGTCAAACCAAACGCTTTCAAGCGCGATCCATCGTCGAAGGCGTTGAAGTGGGCCAACGAGCAACTCCGCAAGATGTCGCTCGAAGAGAAGATTGGTCAATTGATCTCAGTTGGTGTTAACGCGACGTTTCTCAATCAGGACTCCGATGCGTATCGCATCCTAAAGCATCACATCGAAGACAGCAAAGTCGGTGGCGTCATCCTTTTCCGTGGTCCAGTTTATGAATCAGTAATTCTCGTCAATCGCATGCAGGAAATGGCGAAGTATCCATTGCTCGTCTCCGCCGATCTCGAAGCAGGCGCCGGAATGCGATTCGACGATACGGTGAACTTTCCATGGAATATGGCCGTGGCAGCCACCGGAAATCCCGAATACGCGCGACGTCAGGGTGAGATAACCGGGCGCGAAGCACGTGCGCTCGGAGTGCAACAGATCTTCGCGCCCGTCGTCGATGTAAACAACAACGCCGCGAATCCCGTGATCAATGTTCGTTCGTATGGAGAAGATCCCGCGGACGTGGCGCGCTTTGCTGTTGCGTTCACTGAAGGCGCGCAAGCGGCAGGCGCTATCGCAACGGCGAAACATTTTCCCGGACACGGCGACACGGCGGTCGACTCACATCGCGGATTGCCCGAGATCAATGTCGGACGCGATCGATTGAATTCAGTCGAGTTTGTTCCTTTCAAAGCTTCGGTCGACGCGGGAGTCGGTGCGGTGATGGTGGGTCACATCGCGATGCCGCAAATCGATGCGACGGTCGTCAAGCCGTTACCAGAAAATGTTAAGTCGAAGCCAACGGATACTACCGAAGGGGGCGAGATAATCGAAGAGAAGGCTGCGATGCCCGCCACGATGTCACCGGTGATCGGCAACATCCTTCGAAAAGATCTGAACTTTCCGGGAATGATCGTCACTGACGCGCTTAGTATGAGCGGTCTGACGATCTATTTCACACAGGAAGAAGCCGCAGTTCGCGCGCTGGAAGCGGGCGCCGACATGTTGCTCAAGCCGGCGGATGTTGATGCGTCGTTCCGCGGCGTACACGAAGCAGTGAAGAGCGGTCGCATCACGGAGCAGCGTGTCGAGGAATCAGCTCGGAAGATACTCGCGGCGAAGTACGATTTGGGCCTCGTGGATCAGCGAATCACCTCCGTCGACACGATTGATCGGATTGTCGGGAGTCGAGACGTTCCGGCACTCGCGACTGAGATCGCGGAGCATGCGGTCACGCTTGTGCGGGATGAAGACAAACTCGTGCCGTTAAAGAATCTGAAACCTGAATCGCGAGTATTCAATCTTGCGGTGACTAACGGCGACGATCGCGCCTGGATCGCAAATGCTTTTGTGACACGACTCGGTCGCGGCG
This sequence comes from Pyrinomonadaceae bacterium, assembly GCA_036006625.1. Classification (GTDB taxonomy): domain Bacteria; phylum Acidobacteriota; class Blastocatellia; order Pyrinomonadales; family Pyrinomonadaceae; genus PSRF01. The sequence goes on from DASYPN010000314.1 coordinate 11,648, forward strand.
GCGTCAAAGTTGAGACGGTTGTGCTTGATGAACGCTCTACGGATCAGGAAGTGCAGAAAGCGATCGAGCGAGCGAAGTCTGCCGACCTCGTCATTGCGTCGCTATATGGACGTGTTCGTTCGGGACAGGCTTTGAGTGTTGGAGTGCCTGAGCCAGGTGCGCGGGCGTTGTCGGCGTTGATTGCGGCGAAGTCGCCGATCGTTGGAGTTAGTTTCGGCAATCCATATTTACTGCAAAGCTTCCCGGGACTGCGAACTTATCTCGTCGCATATGGCGACATGCCGTCGTTGCAGCAGGCAGTAGCGCGCGCGTTGCTGGGCGAGATCGATATCGGTGGGAAGCTGCCGATTTCGTTGCCGGGCTTATATCCACGCGGGACTGGGATCCAAATCAAGAAAATTAAATGAAGCCACGGATGAAACGGATCAAGACGCTATTTGTTGTTCCGTGCGTCGTGTTGCTGCTCGCGCAGTCCGCGCTGGCGCAATTGCGGATTGCACGGCCTGAGTCAGTCTCAGTTTCGTCGGCTGGGTTGGCGCGGATGGATGCGCTGATCGCCGAGGACATCGCGAATAAGCGGTTGCCGGGGGCTGTCGTTCTCGTTGGTCGGAAGGGGCAGATCGTTTGGCGGAAAGCTTACGGCAATCGTGCGCTTGAGCCTTTGCGGGAAGCGATGACTGCTGACACGATCTTCGATCTCGCGAGCCTAACTAAAATTGTAGCGACTGCGACCAGCATCATGATTCTCGTCGAACGCGGAAAACTGCGTCTCGCGGATCCTCTATCGCTTTACATTCCGGAACTGAAAGGCGAGGGCAGAGATCGAATCACGATTGAACAACTGCTCACTCACGTCTCCGGCTATGCCCCTGATTTCGATCTGCGTGAACGTTGGACCGGTTACGACGAAGCAATCAAGCGGCTGATCAAAGAACCTCTTCGCAATCCTCCCGGCACTCGCTTCAGCTACAGCGACATCGGTTTCATTGCGCTCGGCGAGGTTGTCGCGCGCGTTTCCGGAATGCCGCTCGATCAGTTTGCGCAGAAAAACATTTTTGGACCACTGCACATGACCGATACAGGCTTTCGTCCTGGCCCAGCGCTCCGAGCCAGAATCGCGCCGACGGAAAAACGCCGCGGTCAAATGAGTTATCTCGGCGACAGTGGTGAGAATGCAGGAGCGGAAGGCGAGGTTTGGCTGCGCGGTGAAGTACACGATCCAACTTCATATCGCATGAACGGTGTCGCGGGACACGCTGGGTTGTTTTCGACTGCAAACGATCTCGCCATCTACTGCCAGATGATCCTGAACGGTGGAACTTACGGCGGCGTGCGAATTCTGTCGCCATTGACTGTCGCGGAGATGACGCGGCCACGAGTCGTTTCCGCCAGCGGTGGCACACGCGGACTCGGTTGGGACATGAACACGAGTTTCTCAACCAATCGCGGTGATCTGTTTCCACTGGGTTCATTCGGGCACACCGGTTTTACGGGCACATCGATCTGGATCGATCCGGCGAGCGAGATGTTTCTGATCTTCCTGAGCAATCGCGTGCATCCGGACGGCAAGGGCGACGTTGGACCACTGCGTGGACGCGTGGCAACCCTCGTCGCAGCTTCCGTGACTGATACGGCATTGGTCGTTAGCGCACGAGAGCAGTCTGCGAAGTTCTACCTCGACAGCTTCAGAACTCTAAAACAGTTTTCTGTGAGCGAATCCGGAAACTCGGTCAAGGTGTTGACCGGCATCGACGTTCTCGAACGCGACAACTTCAAACCGCTCGCGGGCATGCGTATCGGTTTGGTTACGAATCACACTGGTCGTAATCGCGAAGGACGACAAACGATCGACGTGCTGAACAAGGCGCCTCGGGTGAAACTCGTCGCACTCTTCTCGCCCGAGCATGGAATTCGCGGCCTCGTTGACGACAAGTTCGAGGATTCAAAAGACGACGCAACAGGGCTTCCCGTTTATTCCCTTTACAGCGAGAGCCGACGGCCCAAGCCCGAGCAGCTTAAGGATCTCGATGCGCTTGTCTACGATATCCAGGACGTCGGCGCACGCTTCTACACCTACATCTCGACGCTTGGTAACGTGATGGAAGAGGCTGCAAGAATTAAGCTGCCCGTCTTTGTTTTGGATCGGCCGAACCCGATTGGCGGTGTTGACGTCGAGGGTCCGATCGCAGACAGCGATAAACTCTCTTTTACCTCGTATCACATGATTCCAACGCGACACGGCCTGACAATTGGCGAGTTGGCCCAACTCTTCAACAAACAGCGAAACATCGGCGCCGATCTTCGTGTGATCAAGATGGAAGGCTGGCGGCGATCGATGTGGTTCGATGAGACGAATCTGATGTGGGTCAATCCTTCGCCGAACATGCGCAGCCTTACTGAAGCGACACTCTACCCAGGTGTAGGCTTGCTCGAGACGACGAATGTTTCGGTCGGTCGTGGCACAGACACGCCGTTCGAAGTCGTGGGCGCGCCATGGATTCAGGGCGATCGACTCGCCGAGTATTTGAACCAGCGTGGCATTCCTGCCGTGCGATTTGTACCGTTGCGATTCACGCCGAACGCTTCCGTGTTCAAAGATCAGCAGTGTGGTGGCGTGAATATCATCATCACGGATCGCGCGCTGTTTCGCCCGTTAGTCACTGGCATTGAAATGGCGTTGGCGTTGCGGAAGTTGTATCCGAACGACTGGCAGGTGGATAAATATCTGCGGCTGCTCGTGAATTCGGATACGCTCGAACGAGTGAAGCGTGGCGAGAGTGCGAAGGAGATTGTTGATTCGTGGAACGCGGGTTTGCAGGAGTTTCGTCGAGCGCGCGCGGAGATATTGCTTTATTAAAACCATTTCCGAACGGAGTTGATCAGAAAGAATTCTTTCGCGTTCTTAAACTCTTCGATCGTGATCACTCTCTCTTTGATTGTTCCCTCACTCAATAAGTGATTTCGGAAGACGCCAGGCAACAATCCACATTCAACCGATGGTGTGAAGAGTTCGTCATCGATTGGAACCACGATATTTGCAATGCTCGATTCTGTGACCTCGCCTCTTTCATTCCAAAAGATGAGATCATCGCCGCCGCGTCGTCGTGTGGTCTTGTGAAATAGAAATCGGTCCGACGAATCCACCGGCTCCTCCGAAAGCCTTACGGATTTAATCGGTAACCCAATCTGTCCTATCTGTGTTTCAATGCGCCCGTCCTTCCACAACGTCAGTCTCACTTTGAACGATCCCATCTCTTCTTTTGGAAGCGCCTCGTTCATTTCATCAATCGAATAGCGAAACCCAAAATACTCCGCCGAATCCTTCAGCCGCTTCAAGTGCTCCGCCAACAAAAAGTATTCACCGTTCTCTAACAGGATCGACTCAAACAACTGAAACTCCACCGATGTCGAATGCAGAAACCGGCTCTTCACCAGACACTCTTCATACTCGCGTTCCGCCGTCGAATCGATAACTATGCCGCCGCCGACACCGAAAGTCGCCTGACTCGATTCCGTGTCAATCACGACCGTGCGAATCGCGACGTTGAAGACGCAATCACCACCGGGCTTCACGAGACCGATGGCTCCCGTGTACACACCACGCGGGAAACGTTCCAGCTCACGAATGATCTGCATCGTGCGAATCTTCGGAGCACCGGTGATCGACCCACATGGAAACAACGCCTGCATTAACTCCGACAGAGTCGTTCCGTCTCTCAACGTCGATTCGACTGTCGACGTCATCTGCCAGACAGTTTCAAAACGCTCAACGTCAAATAACGATGACACGTGCACACTGCCGGTAATGGACACCTTGCCGAGATCGTTACGCAGCAGATCGACGATCATCACGTTCTCAGCCCGATCTTTCGTGGAGTATTTGAGCCAGTCTGCAAGATCCTGGTCCTCTTTCGTCCAGCGGCCCCGCCGAACCGTACCCTTCATCGGTTTCGTGACGACATGATTGCCTTCGCGCCTGAAGAACAGTTCCGGCGATAAACAAAGAACCTTGTAGCGGCCGAGATCGATGTAAGCGGAATACTCAGCGCCCTGGGCGAGGCAGAGACTGCGATACCACGCGAAATGATCGCCGGCGAAATTTGAGATAACGGGAAACGAATAATTGACCTGGTAAGTGTCGCCTTCGGCGATCAAATCTCTGATTCGTCTTACCGCGTTGTCGTACTCATCGCGAGCAACGCGCGGCCTCCATGAGTTCGAAGAGATTATCGGGCCGTCCGAGTCTCTAAAGTCTGATGCGCCTGGGAAAGAGGCGGCCCATGCAAGCGGGAAGTCAGAAGGTTGGTGAACGGATAAGATCGGATCGAACGCCGGCGCTGCCTCGTAACTGAGCATCACGGCGACGTACGATCCGGCGGTTGATTCTCTTTCGGCGAATTCGAGTACAGAAAGAACTTCATCGATGTGTTTGGCCACGATCTCGGCAGTCGGCTCTGCGAGAGATCGCGAACCAAAAACAAATTTCGGCATGCATGAAGTCTAGCAGAATCCACAGATTACACAGATTGCTCTGTGTAATCTGTGGATTGCCTTTTCTAGAACTGTAGCTTCAGCGCAAACTGGATCACTCTCGCGCTTTCACCTGTCTGAACGATCGTCTGTGTTGAAGGTGGGGCTACGGCAGCGCAGCAAACTTGTGCAAACACGCCCGACTGAATACTCGGCGACCCGACGGAAGCGTCACGCGGGTTATCAAAGTTTGCATGGTTGAAAGCATTGAACATCTCAGTTCTAAACTGCAGATTCACACGCTCTGTGATCGCAAACGTCTTGATAAACCCGAGGTCTACGTTCCAGTAACTCGGCGCCGTAAATATATTCCTGCCTGCGCCTTCCTGACCCGGTGCGGGTAGACAAAACGCCTGGGAAAGATCGACGCCACAGGTAGTCAGCGTCACCGGCTTAAACAAAACGGGGCCGGCGAATGTTTGACCCGGCAGTTCCTGTAACTGCGGCTTGATCGGAATCTGCACACCTGCGCGTGATTCGTGACTTCCGTTTGCAGTGAACGAGCCACTGCGAACGGCAAATGGTTCGCCACTCATGACGGTAAAGATCGAGTTGATGGTCCAACCGCCGATTACCTGGTTCACGATACCGTGCGACGAACCAAGAAACCTTTTTCCGCGTCCGAGTGGAACTTCCCAAACAGTCGCGCCGGTAAAAGCGTGAGTGCGGTCAAAGTCTGAACGAGCTCGTTCAAACCTGAAGTTCCGGATATCAGTTGGCGTGCGTGAATTAGTCGTCGACAAGCCGCCTCCGGAAGAAGCACCTACCGGATCCACTGATTGGTTATCGATCGACTTCCCGAACGTGTAAGCCATACTTAAACCCAGACCCGTGCTGAAGCGGCGCCGCAACGTAAACTGCGCCGCGTGATAATTCGAGTCGCCGCTGTTGTCCAGGTAAGTAATTACACCGAACTGCTGATTCGGCCGCAGCTTGAAGAACAACGTAGTGTCTTCAATCCTTCTGGCCGTACCGCCGATATTGTTAGTGTTCAATTCTCCTTGTGTGGTGGTGGAATTAACAAAGGCAACATTGATGCCCGTGCCGGCTGCGAGTAGCGGAATCTGTGCTGTCGTAAAGACCGGAACGCATGCCGCTTTGGCCGGGTCGCGCGTGGCGCCACTCGGCAGACAGTTGGTCGCTCTATTGTTTGCTTGCAGCCTAAGAAACGAATCGAGAATCGGTTCAACTTTGATCTGGTTGATGTCGTAGGCCATGAACAGGTGTTCGCCGCGACGTCCGATGTAAGACGCTTGCATTACAAATCCGCCCGGCAGTTCTCGCTGAATACCGAAGTTCCACTCGTGAACTGTCGGTTGTTGCATCTGCGGAGCAAAGACAGTGATCGGCTGTGCATTGCCTCGAGGTTGTGGCGCAAGGGTAAAGAACTGAGAGGGTTTCGCAGACGGTGGCGGCAACAGAGTCGGAAATCCACCAGCTACCGTTGTGCCAACTACATTCGAGGCGTTTACACATCCAGTCGGCGTGATCGTACTGAACGGAAAAGTAGTCGTGCAGGTTTGGACCAGCCCCGGAGTCCTTCCCGCTGCTGCAGTGACCTGAAACGACGAGATAGTGTCAAACGCAATTCCATATCCCAGCCGGATCACACTTGTACCGTTGCTGCCCAACAAGGTCTTCAGGAAACCTGATTTAAAGTCAGGACTGTAGGCCAAACCGAACCGCGGTCCGATAGCCCATTTGAAGTCACCCTCGTACCAGTGTTTCGCATGCGCGAAAGTAACAGCGCTACTACTGGCAATCGGTGAGGTTGCGACAAACACATTCTCGTTAGGTGATGTATTCGCAGGGGGATTGATTTCCCAGCGAGCACCATAGTTCAGCGTGAGATTAGGTCTGACCTTCCATTCATCCTGGAAAAACAGATTGTATTGGTCCAGGTTGTGTTTTTCAGCATAGAGGGTAACGCTGTCGCCGGTTTTGAAAGGCAGGAATGCGTCGTCTTTCAAATTGGAGATAAACGTCTGCGAAATGCGCGCGGGCAAACCGTACAGAGTATTGATCAGGTTGCCCAGAGTGCCCGCATCATTTGAAGCGTTGATGTTCGCAGCAGCCGCGAACCCGTCGGAAGTGAATGGATTTCGATTCGCTTGCGAGAATGTTACTGAAGGTGTGACGTTGATGCCTCCCGGTTGACCGCGCTGATCGACATGCCGGTAGAACCGGAAATTGATGCCGCCACGAAACACGTGTGCGCCATGAACAACGCTCAGGTTATCCAGGATCTGCGGCGTCGTTACCCAACGTGCCGTGCGCGGCGTATTGATCCACGGTTCGCTGAGACTGGTGAAGTCATATGGTGGCACGTCAGGCCACAAGGGATTGGCTTCGCCCTGCGTGAAGAGGAAACCAAACCGACCGTATCCCGCTGTGAGCTCATTAACAACACGCGGCGAGATGACGCGACGCCAACCTATCGCCAGATTTGAAGTGCGTCGAAACACTTCGCCGAGCGCAGGATTGTCTGGATAGACCTGCGGGCGTCCGTTTAGTGGGTCGCCTTTCAGCGTGTTGTAGTCAGACCAAAGATACCGGCCAAACACACTGTTCTTCTCATTGAAATTGTGATCGACTCGAACGTTGATTGACGGTCCACGAATCGCCGTCGGCGGATTCCAGAGGAAGGTTGCCGTATTCAATCCGTCGATGTTGCCGGAGGAAAAGTTATTGGGAAGCGGGAACAACTTGAGAAGGTTTGCAACTGCCGGATCGAGCGGTTTGGGCGTCCCGCCATTGTTGTTATTGCCAAAGCCGGGTCTCGTGTCGTACGTGCGAACACAACCAACACTGCTTGGAGTTGCACAAAGAGGAACACGCAGGGCACCCGTATTCGGATCGACCAATAACGGCGAGTTGCGAAGTATAGGGGAGCTGCCTGCGATCCTAAGCTCGCTGTTTGGATCGGGCACGAAGTACCGGAAGATTCCAGCCCGCGCCAGCGCAGTGTAAACAATCGGTGGTCCAAACGTTTGGTCGATCGGTTGAGTGAAGTCGACACGGTTGTACTGCCAGCTTCCAAAAAAGAAAGTCTTGTTCTTCTTAATCGGACCTCCGAGTTCAAATCCGTATTGGCCCATTCTGATGACGGGCTTTGCTGTCTTTTGGGCGTTGGCAAACCACTCATTTGCGTTCAAAGCATCGTTACGATAGAAACCGAAAACGGTGCCGTGGAAATCACTGGTTCCACTGCGAGTGGCGATTGAAATAGAAGCGCCACTGTTGCGACCCTCCTCCGCGGTCGCGTTATTGGTGGTCACTTTAAACTCCTGCACGTTGTCAGGGTTGATGCGGTAAAGATTCGACACTGGGTTAGGCACGCTTGACTCATTCGCTTCGATGCCATCAATGGTGACGTTGAAGGCGCGATCTCTTGATCCATTTACGTGCACACCGGAACCGGCGCCCCCAAACGACCGTTGCACCACGCCGGGTTCGAGCAACAACAACGTCAGCGGATTGCGACCATTCAACGGCAAAGTCTCAATTGCTTTCTGTTCCACCACGTTTCCAAGAGTGGCGTTTGTAGTTTGCAACTGCTCCGCACCACCCTGCACGGTAACGGTTTCACTGACTTGTCCCACTTCCAACGTGACGTCGAGATTCAAAGGAGTGTTTACCTCGAGGTGGTTCCCGGTCTTCAAAAATTTTTTGAAGCCAGTCAGTTCAACCGCGACGGCATAGTCGCCGACAGGAAGCGCTTCGAAAGCGTAAAGCCCCGCGTCTGTCGTCGTCTGCGTATGTGAGACGCCGGTGGCCTCGTTTGTAACTGTGACGGTTGCGCCGGGAACTGATGCCTGCTTCGCATCGATGACGCGGCCGGTGATTCGAGATGTGCTGGTTTGTGCTGATGCTGTTAGCGAACATGCAGCCACGAGGACCACTACGAGTAGTTGAACCAGGTTAGAACGCGACATGGAGAGACCTCCTTTTAACTTGTTAACGAAGAGAGGAAAACAACTGAGCTTTAACCGCTTGCCAGGCGGCGGTGAAGGAGCAACCCGGGTCTACCGCAAAGCCCGGAACAAGATTCAGTCTGCGATTGCGGCAGTATATCGCTGCGCAGTTTTGCGTCAAGGTTTTTAATTTTTTCGGCACGTTTTATCTATCAGAGATTATTATCAAACGGATAAGAACATTTAGCTATTATTATCCCAGCCCACGTCCTATAATCACCCGCACTTCGTACCAGGCAACAAAACTCAGAAGCAACGGACCAAACTGGCAGCGGTGAAAACGAGTCTCTTCCTAAAGTCCGCAGCAGTGCTGTTGACTGCGCTCGCTCTCGGCGTTTTCATGTTTACGCGTGTACGCGTCGACGCCGCCCCGTCTGCTCCTGCCTACGATCTTCTAATCACAAATGCGCGCATCGTCGACGGCTCCGGGAATCCGTGGTTCAGGGCCGATGTGGCGATCAAAGACGGTCGCATCGCACGCATCGGTCGTTTAGGACCAGAGACCGCAAACAGGACCATCGACGGTCGTGGACAAATACTTGCTCCCGGATTCATTGATGTTCACACGCACGTCGAGTCGATCTACAACCAGCCTGCTGCAGAGAACTTTGTGCGCATGGGTGTGACGACGCTCGTCACCGGCAACTGTGGATCGTCAACCACCGACGTCGACGAGTTTCTCGGACGCATCAAGGAGAAGCCGCTCGCAGTAAATCTTGCAACCTTGATCGCGCACGGTTCTGTGCGTCGCAAAGTAATGGGACTCGGCGATCGCGCGCCGACGGTGGACGAACTCAAACAGATGGAGAGTGTCGTCGAGCAGGGGATGAAAGACGGCGCCGTTGGTCTCTCCACCGGTTTGATTTACGTGCCCGGAACGTACGCCAAGACCGACGAGATCGTTTCGCTTGCCCGAGTCGCAGCACGATTCGGTGGTTTATACGCGACACACATGCGCAACGAAGGCGACAAGGTTGCGGATGCGATTCGGGAAAGTATTCAGATCGGCGAACAGGCGGGACTGCCCGTCGAGATTTCTCATTTCAAGATCAGTAACAAGAGACTGTGGGGCCAGAGCCCGATGACACTCGGGCTTGTGCGTGACGCACGCGCGCGAGGTCTCTCTGTCACCGTCGATCAATACGCGTATACCGCGAGTTCGACGTCGCTCGAGTCGCGTTTGCCGTCATGGTTGCGCGCCGGTGGTTTTGAGGAAGCGAAGAAGAGACTCGCGGATAAAGACACACGCGAGCGCGCGATCAAAGATACAAAAGATGCTCTGAAGCGAAGTGGCTTTAAGGACTACTCCTTCGCCGTCGTCGCGTCGTATGGGCCAGACAAATCTTTTAACGGCAAATCGATCGCCGATATCACCAAACAAGTAAAGAACAAGAGCGACATTAAGAGCCAGATCGAACAGATGCTCGAGATGTACGAAGCCGGTGGCGCCGCAATGATCTATCACGGCATGGGTGAAGACGACGTGAAGCGAATCATGGCGGAGCCGTTCACGATGATCGCGTCTGACAGCGGCGTACGACAGATCGATGAGAGCGTGCCGCACCCGCGTGGTTACGGTAACAACGCCCGTGTGCTTGGAATGTATGTCCGCGATTTGAAGTTGATCTCGCTCGAAGATGCGATTCGAAAGATGACTTCATTACCGGCGCAGACATTTGGATTTCGCGATCGCGGATTGATTCGCGAAGGCTTTGCGGCCGACCTCGTTATTTTTGATGAGAAGACGATCATCGATCAGGCCACATTCGACAAGCCACACCAGTTTCCGCTCGGGATCAGTTACGTGATCGTGGACGGCGCGCCTGTGCTGGAGAACGATCAAATGACTTCAGCGCGCCCTGGTGTCGCTCTTCGTGGTCCAGGTTATCAATAGGGAAACGACCTTACTCACACAGGAGGAGATGTATGTGGAGCCCAAAAACCAACTATCCGATTTGCTTGATCGGATTAATCCTTACCCTCGTCTTTCTGCCTAAGATCGCATCTGCGCAGACGGTCACCGGCACACTGCGCGGCACCGTGAGCGATTCGAAAGGCGCAGTCGTTCCCGGAGCTGACGTCGTCATCCGCAACATGGAGACAGGTCAGGAGCGCACTCTGAAAACAGGAAGCGAAGGCGGTTACTCCGCGCCGTTCATGCCGCTCGGCCGTTACACGATCACTGCGACTGGTCCAGGGTTCAGCAAGGTGACGCAGGAAAACATCGAGCTTGGTCTGAACCAAACACTCGTCGTCAACTTTGAGCTGAGTCCCAGCGCGGTTACGGAAGCTGTCGTAGTGACTTCTGAAGCTGCTCCCATCAATACATCTAATGCTGAGATCAAAGGGTCACTCAACGCGCAGGAGATTGCGGACAAACCCACGTTTAATCAGGGAAGTTTCCTGACGCTCGCGGAAACGTTCACAGGATTTCAGGAGAACCCGACTTCGGGGCAGAACAATCCGACTGCCTCGTCCGGATCGTCCGTTAATTTCAACGGCACCGGCACACGTGGCGCGACTTTCCAAATCAACGGAGTGAATAACGACGACTCCTCCGAGAATCAGAATCGTCAGGGAGCGTCGCTCTCGACCATCAAGGAATTTCAGGTTATTACAAACAACTTCACCGCGGAGTTCGGTCGCGGATACGGTGCAGTCGTGTTGGTCCAAACCAAGGCCGGCACTAACAAAGTGAGCGGCGACGTTTACTGGTATCACAACGACAGTGCTCTAAACGCAACTAATAACATCGTCTCTCCAGGCGTGAAGAAAGGCGTCAATCGTAGGAATCAGTTTGGTTTCACGTCGGGCTTCCCGATACTGCACAACCATCTATTCGCGTTCATAAGTTTCGACCACACGGAAAATACGGGCGCGAATAATTACAACCGCGATGTGTTTACTCTCGCCGAGCGTAATCCTGCCAACTGGTTCAAGCAGACACCGGCGAACGACACGCCGGCTAATCGCGCGTTCATCCAAAACATCATCGATCGGTTTGCAAATGCGATTCCGAATGATCCGGCGTCGGGTCCGCGAGTCTTCCGCACCGTGCAGGGATTTAATTTCCCGGCGCGCGACTATTCAGGCCGGCTGGACTGGAATCCGGTGGAGTCAGATACGTTCACGGCTCGCTGGCAATACACTCGCCAGCGGTTCGCGGCGGAAGACATCATTCCCGGTGAACGCGCGGACCAGAATCACAAGCAGCAAAACTTTGGTCTCACCTGGACCCATCTATATTCAACGACTACTGTCGGTGAGTTTCGGTATGGACTCGGATTGCGCACCACACTCGTCAACATAACTGCTGGGAACGACACGCCGATCGTTCGATTTACTAACACCGCTCCCGTCACCACTCAGTCGACCATCGGCAACGCAGGAAATTTCCCCATTCAGCGTTATCAAACCGATCATCAATTCGTATACAACGTCTCCACTCTGTTTGGCTCGAACCACAATTTCAAATTCGGCACGGACATTCGGCGTCAGGCCCTCGACGATCTTGCGGACAGCAACTCGCGCGGATCGTGGAGCTTCAGCGCGACAGCTAGTGTGCTCTGCAATAACGTCAACTACGGCAATGGCTTCAACGCATTTCTTAATGGCTGCGTTGGCTCATTCACCAAGGGTTATGGACCATTCTTTCTCGAAAACCGCATCAACGAGTCAAACTTCTACGCGGAAGATAGTTGGAAACCAAGACCGAATCTGACTTTGAATCTCGGTGCTCGCTACGAATATGTGTCAGCCCCGAGGGAGCTTCAGAACCGTCTCGACTACATCTACGGATCTGACAAAAACAACATCGAGCCGCGTGTTGGGTTTGCATGGAGTCCTGACTTTGAAGGCGGGCTGTTGAAGAGACTCTTTGGGCCAGTGGGTGACTCGTCGATTCGCGGCGGATATGGCATCTATCATGGCCGCATATTTCAATCAGTGTTCTCACAAACCGGCGCTGCTGTGCGATTCAATCCGCCCAACGCGTTTATGTACAGCCAGTCCGGCAATCTCAGCGCGGTCTTCAATCCAAATAATTTACAGGATCCAACCAACGGCTTTGTCTTTGTTCCCGGACCTCTTACCGCGCGACATGCGGAGAACCTGATCGATCCGGGACTTGAGATGCCATACACGCAGCAGTGGAATCTGAGTATTGAAAGACAGATGCCTTTCGCCTCCGCTTTGCGCGTGAGTTACACGGGCAACCGCGGCATCGGACTGCTTCGCTACTCGCTAGTGAATCTTCCGTTGAATGATCCGAGCGGTGTGCTTGTCACCAATAGTCCAAACAATGCACCCGCGGTCCTTTATACGGCAGCGCAGCGCACAGCGGGTGATCCGCGTGGCGTTGATGTTCGCGGTCAGGTTCTTCGACCCGCCGCCAATATTCTTTGCGCCGGCACAGGGCTGCCCGGTATAGCTACCTCGACGACATGTCCAGTAGCTGTTCCCCTTGGTCCACTCGAATATAGTCTGCTTGTTCCACGTACTAACGAGCGCCGTCCAGATGGTCGTTTCACAACCAACACCGCCGTCTCCAACGGCTCGTGGAGCTATTACAACGCGCTTCAGGTTGAATGGACCAAACGTCTGAGTCACAACATCAACTTCCAGGCTGCGTACACTTTCAGCAAAGCGATCGACACGACTTCGGAAGCGACTTTTGTTGGTGCAGGTGATTCAAATCAAACCGGAAATGGGTCTCGTGATGCGCGAGGACTTTCGCGTTTCCACACGCCGCACCGTTTCACCTTCTACGGCACGTATCGCACTCCGTGGTTCAGAGACAATCGTGGATTCTTCGGACAGACACTGGGTGGCTGGCAGATCTCGACTGTCGTGAAACTCTCGAAGGGCACGCCGTTTTCGGTCACAACAGCCGCGCGCGATCTGAACTTTGATAGTTTTAGTGAATTCAGACCAATCCTTCTCGACCCGTCTGTTCTGGGTCGCGGCATTAACAATCCCGCAACTTCGCGATCGTTATTACCGGCTTCGGCGTTTCGAACGTTGAATGTCACCGACGTAGGAACGAAACCTATATTGCTGGGACGCAATACGTTCTTCGGGGATGGAGTTAAGACTGTAGATATCGGTTTCGCCAAAGCGTTCCCGATGCCCTGGGAAGGACACAAGCTCACACTGCGCGCGGATCTATTCAATGCGTTCAATCATGTGCAGTACGGATTTCCGGTGAGCCTCGACATAGCCAATGTGAATTTTGCGGCTATCACAGGTACGGCAACTCAATACGCTCCGCGCAGTGTGCAGGTCTCGTTACGTTACCAATTTTGAGAATGAGGTGCTTACTTCGAATTTCTCTGTGTAGCCTTTGTGTTCTCTGTGTCTCTGTGGTGTCCTTTGCTCAGGAGACACAGAGAATACAGAGTTCGCATGAAGTACGCGCGCTCTGGGTCGTTCGTACGACGCTGACTTCGCCTGAGAAAATCCATCAACTCGTTAATGCTGCCGCGGACAACGGCTTCAACACGTTGATTGTCCAGATCCGCGGCCGCGGTGACGCTTATTACAACTCAAAAGTCGAACCGCGGGCGAGTGAGTTAAAGGATCAACCGCAGTCCTTCGATCCACTCGCACTCACACTTACCGAAGCACATAAACGCGGACTCAAAGTTCATGGTTGGATAAACACCAACCTGCTCGCCAATCTTGACGCGCTGCCAACAGATCCGGCGCACGTTTACAACAAGCATCCCGAGTGGCTCGCGGTTCCGAAGCCAGTTGCCGCGGAGCTTTACGACATGTCGCCACGCGACCCGGCGTTTCGTCAGAAGATCGTGGAATGGTCGAAGGCCAATCGCGGTGAGTTGGAAGGTGTTTACACGGGACCTGCTAATCCGAAAGTGCGCGATCACATCTACAACATCTGGATGGACGTGCTGAAGCGTTATCCGGTTGACGGGCTGCACTTTGATTACGTTCGTTTCGCGAGCCCTGATTTTGATTTCAGTCGCACGTCGCTGGAGAAGTTTCGCAAATGGCTGGAGCCGCAGTTGAACTCGAAAGAGCGTGAGCAACTGAGGAATTCGGTGACTCCACTCGCGGCACCGGAAATGTTCGCAGCGAAGTTTGCGGACTTTCAACGTTTGCAGGTAACGACACTCGTCGAACGGATCTACAAAGCCGTGAAGAAACGACGCCCCGAGGCTGTTGTTTCCGCGGCCGTGTTCGCGAACGATGAGAATGCCTACACGCGTCGCTTTCAGGATTGGCGACGTTGGTTGCAGATTGGAATTTTGGATGTCGCATGTCCGATGGCTTACTCAACGGACACTACAGTGTTTCAGAAACAGATTGAAGTCGCAACGACGACGGCACACAACGCGAAACGAAGTGTGTGGGCCGGCATCGGTGCATACCGGATACCGTCAGATTCGACGGTCGAAAAGATCAACGTTGCCCGGTCGTTGAACGCCGAAGGGTTCATTCTGTTCTCTTACGACTTTACCGCTCGACCCAGCGAGCTAAACCCAGACGGCGCGTACCTGGAGCGCATCCGCCGCGCCGCCTTTTGAATCCACAGATTACGCAGATTCTATAAAAAAATCTGCGAAATCTGTGGATGTCAGATCTTGTTAATCGGCCGGAGCCGGTGTATAAGGTCATGGATAGTTTCCAGCAATTCTATTTTTGCCAATTCAACCATTCTTCCAGGTGGGTAGTTCAGTCAGCCCGTGTTTCGGCGGCACTTCGATCCAACCACACGTGCGCGAGGAGCATATGAATAAACATCTACTTTGCATTGTGATCTTAGTCCTGATGGGATTTGCCAGTAATACTTTTGCCCAGGATATTACTGCGCGAATTGATGGGCAGGTTAGCGATCCAAACGGTGCGGTCGTCTTGAACGCGACCATCACCCTGACGAATACCAAAACCGGTGAAGTCCGCACGGTCCAGTCGAACGACACCGGTGGGTACACCATTACTCAGGTCCAACCCGGAACCTACGACTTATCTGTGAGAGCGCAGGGATTCAAGGAATACCTGAGTAAGGCTATCGAAATAAACGTCAACGATCGGAAGACCATCAACATCCCGCTGGAAACGGGTGCGATAACCGAATCAATAACCGTGACTGCGGAAGCGCCACTGCTTCAAACGAGTCCAACAGTCGGAGACGTCGTAGAGAATCGTCGCGTCGTTGAGCTCCCACTCAACAATCGCAACTTCATGCAACTGCTCACACTCGTTCCCGGCGTGACCGGCAGCGGAACTTCCGAAATCGGTATCGGCTTAACAAACACCGTCGACTTCTCGGTCAACGGCACACGCCGTAACTCGATCAACTTCCTTGTCGACGGCGCCAGCAATACAGACATCGGTTCAGGCATTACGTTGCTTGCAGTTCCGACTGTCGATTCAATTCAGGAGTTTCGCGTAATCACCTCCGTTCCAACCGCTGAATTCGGTAAGTCCGGGGGTGGCGTCGTAAACCTCATCACCCGTGGCGGTGGTCAGGAATTTCACGGCGGCGTCTACGAGTTTTTGCGAAACGACAGACTGAACGCCAACACCTTCCTGAATAACGCCGCCGGTAGGTTTGGTCCAAACGATTCACAGGTCAAGCTAGGTGTGAATGCTGTGGGTGAAGAGCGCGCTCCGCGCCCGAAATTGCGCTACAACAATTTTGGTTATCTCATAAGCGGACCGGTAGTGATTCCGGGTCTCTATAACCAGAAACGAGAAAAGACATTTTTCTTGTTCTCAGAGGAGTGGAGACGAATCATCAGAGCTCCCAGCAGCCCAACAACGATCACAGTGCCAAGTGTGCTTGAGCGCCAGGGAAATTTCTCGGAAAGCGGAAATGTGGGGATATTCGATCCATTGAACCCTACAGTTCAATTTACCAACAACACGATTCCCGACGCTCGGATTAACCAGACCGCAAAGGCTATTCTGGCGCTTTATCCCCTACCCAATTTCCCTTCGACAAATCCTGCTGCGAGGGCGCCAAATCGTTTTGTCGTTAAGACGCCGACGATTCAAAACACGCGTCAGGAGACAGTGCGTATCGATCATAACTTCTCGTCGACACAACGGCTCACGGGACGTTACACACGTGACCTTTCTCAGACTCGTGAGTTCGGCGGTCTGTTTTTTGGTCTGACAATTCCCGATGTCGGCACTACCGACACGACTGTTCCTGGTGACGTGCTGGCGATCAGTTTGACCAGCAGTTTCGGGGCAAGGATCGTCAATGAGTTCAGCTTCACGTTTTCGGGAAACAAGATCACGGATGACCTGGTAGGTCGTTACAACAGCGACTTCATCGTGCCTAACAATGAGCTGTTTCCTCAAAACAATTCCAAATTGCCGCCGGTAATCGACGTCACGGGCTCGCCGACCATCGGTTCGCCGCAATTAGTCGCCGTCCGGTATAAAAACTGGAATCCCAAAGATAACCTGACGATGATTTATGGCAATCACACTCTCAAAGCAGGACTTGATCTCAGTTGGGAATCGAAGGATGAGAATGCGGCCAACCTGACGCAGGGGCGCTACGGATTCACGGGCTTACAAACGCGTGGTCCTACCGGCACCGGCATCGGTCTAGCTGACTTTCTGCTCGGACGAGCGTCAAGTTACACCGAGCCGGAGCAAGACGTGACCGAGGCGTTAAAGTTTGGACGCACGGAGTTCTATGTTCAGGATACCTGGAAGTTCAAACCAAACCTCCAACTCGATTTCGGCCTGCGTTACTACCGTTTCCGCCAGCCGATCGATAAAAACAACGTGTTAGCGACGTTCTTACCTGAACTGTACAGTGCAGCAAAGGCTCCAGTTTGTTCGACTCCGACTTGCCAGGCGTTTAATACTGCAACCTTTGACGTCACAAATGGCTTCGCGTATGCCGGAATTAATTCACCCTTCGGTCGTCGAGTTCAGCAAATCGATAACAACGACTTTGCGCCACGTATCGGCTTCGCCTGGGATCCATGGAACAACGCGAAGACTGTCTTGAGAGGTGGCTACGGAATCTACTACGACCAGGCATTAGTCGGTATCGTTGAGCAGAATTCGTTCACTACCCCGCCGTTCAATAATTCGAATTCAGTAACCGGCACGCAGGCGGCGCCAATTCCGTTTGGTAATCCGGTGCCTTCGAATCCGGCAACTCGCGGCACTCTTGGAGGCGTCAATGCCACGACTTCTCCATGGGTGACGCCGATGATCCAGCAATGGTCGCTCAGCTGGCAGCAGGAACTCTTCCGCAACGCATTAGTGGAAATCGGATATTCCGGCTCGGCGGGTAACCACTTAATCCGACCGGTCGACATCAATGCGCCGACGCCGCAGGAAGTAGTGGCGGCATCAGTCGGTATCGCTGGCTGCGACACGGCATTGAATTCAGCCAATAATCCAAATAACTGTATCAACCGCGCGCGACCCTTCAGAGGTTTCGGCGCCATCACTGACCGGCAGACTAGCGCCACGTCTCGTTATCATGGGTTGCTGACTTCGTTCCGTCTGCGTCCAACACGAGGCATAACTGCGCAGATTGCCTATACCTTCTCAAAGAATCTGACTGACGCGACCAACGATCGCGATGCGATCGACGTCCCTCAGATTCGCACCAACCTGCATTTGGAGCGTGCTGTTTCACGTCTCGATCGCACGCACGTATTCGTCGCCAGCTACGTTTACGAAGTGCCGACCTTCCATAGCGGCTTTGCGGCCTCAGGAATTGGTAAGCACTTGTTGAGTGGCTGGGAGATTGCCGGCATTACGACGGCGCAGACTGGTTTGGTATTGAATCGTGTGGTTCAAGGTTCCACTGCGGTCCCGGCGCGCGGTACGCGTCCCGACATCGTGAGCGATCCGTCGGAGAATATCCCGGCGAATCCAGTCGGCGGCATTCCATATGGATTCAATCCGCTTGCATTCCGCACGACACTGACCGGACAAATCGGAAATTCGCCGCGCGCGCCTTTCCGCTTCCCGGGCCAGTTCTATACGGACGTTAATCTGACGAAGAACTTCCATTTCACGGAGCGCTATAAACTGCAATTCCGTGCAGAGTTCTTCAATGTCTTCAACAAGACGATCTTTACCGACGTGTCTCAGACGATCCCTGATCGACTGCCGACAGACGCGGCCTTCAACAGCATTTCAAATCTTGTTGCTGTTAGTCCGTTTGGTCAGTTCGTCGCAACGCGAGATCCGCGACAGCTTCAGTTTGGGTTGAAGTTCAACTTCTAACTGGCGATTCTTTTAAAACCATCCACAGATTACGCAGATAATTTCTGTGTAATCTGTGGATTTGTTTTTTAGGGTTTGCTGACGGCGTTTTCAAGACGCTTTCGTTCTTCAGCGCTTAGCTTTTGTGCAGTGGCGAAGGCTTTCTGTGCTTGTTCGCGTTTGCCGGCGCGAGTGTAAGCGCGGCCGAGGAGTGCAAAGGCGTTAGGCCAGGTTGGATCGAGAGCGGTAGCGCGTTCGAGAAGAGCAATCGCTTCGGTGATCGAGCCTTGTTTCATGCGAACCTGGGCGAGTGTTTCAATTGCTGGTCGAAAGGTTTTATCGGCTTCGAGAACTTTGGTGAGTTCGGTGACAGCTTCCTCGAGCTTGTCGCGTTGAAAATAGATCTTGCCGATTTGATATCTGGCCAGCACCATTTCCGGATTTAGTTGTAGCTCATTCTGAAACTCGGTCAATGCTTCGTCAAAGCTACTGCGCTTCAGGTAGAGATGACCGAGCGTGTAGTGAGCTTCAAGTAATTTAGGTTCGAGCTGCGTGGCGCGCTGTAGTTCCTGAATCGCGCGATCGGTTTGGCCGGAGTTGTCGAGCGCCTCGCCCAGAAGAAGATGTGTCTTCGCGACGTTTGGATTCAGTTGCAGCACTCTTTCGAACGAGGCGATAGCAGCGGGGTATTGCTTTAAGCGTAAATAGACTTCGCCGAGCGCTGCGAAAGTGGCTGCATTGGTGGGAGTGACTTTAACTAATTTCTCGAGTTCAGTCGCGGCCTCTTTAAAATCTTCCCTTGCGATTAGTGACAAAGCCAATAGTTGTCGGGCTTGTAGGTGTTCCGGATTGATCTTCAACGCATTTTGGAGCGAATCCTTTGCTAGATCGAAACGCGCCGCGCGGAAGTAGGTGATACCGAGATTGAGATGTGCGGCAAAGAGCTGCGGGTTCTTCGCGAGTACACTTTGGAACGCTTTGATAGCTTCGTCCGGTCGGTTGAGACGATTAAAGGTGACGCCGAGATTAATAACCGCCTCGACACATGCAGGAGCAGTTTGTATCGCGTCCTGGTAGCGCATTGCCGCCGTTTCCCAGTCGTTCTGTGCGGCTGCCGACTCGGCGGACTTTAGTTGTTCCTGAGCGGGAGCGCATTCGGGGCTGATAGTTTGAGCCCGGGCCGCGAACGGAGCAGAGCAAATCATTAGCACGTAAATTAGCAGCAGACGTGTCACAGTTTGCATTTTTCACTATCATGGGGCCATGAACAA
This sequence comes from Pyrinomonadaceae bacterium, assembly GCA_036006625.1. Lineage (GTDB taxonomy): Bacteria > Acidobacteriota > Blastocatellia > Pyrinomonadales > Pyrinomonadaceae > PSRF01. The sequence goes on from DASYPN010000314.1 coordinate 31,635, forward strand.
GTCTCCACGTAAACTTCTTCTCCGCGACGCCAAAATCGTGTTGGCAAACAGGATCATCGAAGACGGCACGATCCTTATCGAAGACGACCGCATCGCCGCCATTAGCGAGAATCAGACTGATGCTGACGCCGAGATACTTTCCCTCGGCGGATCGACCGTGCTGCCGGGTTTTATCGATGTACACAATCACGGAGCAGTTGGAGTTGACGTGATGGGGGCTTCGGCTGATGGTCTTGCAGAGGTCTCGGCATATTTAGCTACGCAGGGTGTGACCGGATGGCTGGCGACGCTCGTTCCGGGAAGTGATGAGAATTATGGCAGTGTAAGCGCTGCGGTGGGCCAGGCGATGAACGATTCGCGAGGTGCGCGCGTTCTCGGCATTCATTACGAGGGACCATTCGTTAACACGGCACAGTGTGGAGCTTTGCACACTGAATACTTCAAGACTTATTCCGATCCGAAAGTTCTCGATTCGCTGCCGGTGCCGGAGAACGCAGTCTGCATGACGACGATGGCGCCTGAGGTCGAAGGTGGCGTTGAGCTCGTTCGTGAGTTGAAGAGACGCGGTTGGGTGGTCTCGATTGGCCACACACGCGCCGATCTACAAGTACTCGATGATGCGTGCGCTGCCGGCGCGCGGCACATGACACACTTCATGAATGCGATGGCTCCGTTACATCATCGCAGTCCTGGCCCAATCGCCTGGGGATTGTCACGCGACGAGGTGACTGTCGATCTGATTGCCGACGGCGTGCACATCCATCCGTTCATGCTTCAGTTGCTGATGAAGACCAAAGGAGCAAACAGTATAAGTTTGATCAGCGACGCGATCGCGGCAGCAGGCAAGGGAGACGGCGAGTATCAAATCTGGGGCGAAACAATAACAGTGAAGAATGGTCGCACCGCGAACGCCGCTGGAAGTATTGCCGGCTCAGTGATCAGCATGCTCGATGCTGTGCGACTCCTGCACTCGCTCGGAGTCTCTTATGTCGATCTGGCAACGATGGCATCCTCCAACCCAGCGAAGTTACTCGGTGTTGATAAAGATTGCGGCTCGATCGAAGCCGGCAAACGCGCAGATCTCGTTGCTCTCGATCATGACGATAACGTGAAGCTAACGCTGGTCGGCGGTCGATCCGTTCCAAATCCGCATTAATCCGCGTCCACCAATGATCACGAGTGCGAACCCGATGAGGACGTGAAGCACATCATCGCCGTATGTCCAATGGAAATACTGTATCGGCGCCAAGCCCACAACACTCGCGAGCACCTGATAAAGATCTATCAACCCAAATCCCAGATTGAACGAGCTCGCCAGCACATCGCTGTTGGTCATCGTAATCATCAAGCCGATGCAGCCAAAGATGATGTGGAATAAGTTGTAAGGGGCGGCGCCGCTCGTCAGACTGTACTGTTCAGGTATCAGGAAGCCGGCGATACCAGTCAGTATCAGCAACGGTGCAAACACGAGGAGAACTTTCTGACTGAGGGTTTTATTCTCCATAGAAACCGGCGCGTTCGTATGCCTGGTCCACGAGCTCGATGGGGTGGCACACTTTCAGTTTCATTTGCGACAGGCAGGCGCCTGCGCCGATGTGCATCTGGCAGCCGGGATTGCCGGTCGCAAGTATACCAGCATGCGTCGAGTCTATGTGGTCCAGTTTCTCCTGCAACACGCGCTGCGACATTTCCGGCTGCATCAGGTT
>DASYPN010000315.1:0-6181 GCA_036006625.1 Pyrinomonadaceae bacterium
GAGTGCGCCGACGACTGTTGGCGCGCTCAGCATTGCCTGACGTCGTGTGATGTCGATGCGATAGCTCTCGTCTTCGCTAACGGAAGGAATATTTTTTCCGGGACCCTGGCAGTTGACGATGAGCTGCGTCATTTGATCGTCCGGCGCGAGCGTAGGCGCGAACGTCAGGACAGTGCGACCTTCCAGACGCTTCATGAAGCGCCAAATGCCTGCCTCCAGACGCGTATCTGAATGACCGCGCGTCGCGACTTTGAAATTCGCGTCAATTGCGAGTCGTTCGTTCAGAAACTTCACCGACGCCGGCACCGGCATCAGGTTGTGTTTGCGTTCAGGTGCTTGTTGTTCCTGTGCGTTCGCTACAACAGCACAAGTTACGATTAGTAACAGCGGGAGCTTTGTGATTTTCATTGTTGATGTTTACTGTGCTGCCTGGATATCTATGGTTGTTTTGGACAGGATGCGCAAGATGTAACAGGATGAAGAAGATTTATCCTGCTAATCCTGTTCATCCTGCAAATCCTGTCAACTATTTCACTGTAAATTTTTGCACCAGGGTACCAATTCGAACTTCGAACTCGCCTGGTTCAAGGACCGGTTTGTTGTCGGTGCCGATGAAGGAAAGATCTTCACGGCGCAGCTTGAACATCAGAGGTTTACTCTGGCCCGGCTCGAGACTGATCTTCGCGAACCGTCGCAATCGTTTTCCCGGTGGTGATAGCGTGGCGACGAGATCGCTCACGTAAAGCAGGACTGCTTCTTTGCCGGCGCGATTACCGGTGTTTTTTACTGTCACACTCACCGGCAACTCTTCATTCGCAGAAATCGTTTGTTTCAGGATTCGCAGGTCGCTGTAAGCGAACGTCGTATAGCTCAGTCCTTCACCAAACTGAAACTGTGGGTTGAAAGCCATGTTGCCGAACGCAGTGTTCTCAGTTTCGAAAGGTTTGTGATCGTAGTTGATCAGACCATTCGGCGTGCGGGGGTAAGTGAAGGGAAGCTTGCCACTCGGATTGACGTCGCCGAACAGGATATCAGCGATCGCTCTCCCCCCTTCGTCGCTCGGGTTGTAAGCCATCAGAATCGCGCTCGCGCTATCCGCGATACGATTGATGATTCGTGGACGTCCCTCGACGAGCACCATCACCACAGGCTTGCCGGTGGCTTTGATCGCTTCAGCGAGTTTGATCTGTGGTTCACCAATCGTCAGGTCGGTGATGTTGCCTGGTGTTTCACAATAAGAACCTTCGCCAAGCGCGAGCACAACTACATCAGCATTCTGCGCTGCACTAACAGCGGCTGCGATGTCGACTTCCTGTTCCTGATCTGTCGGCGTACCGTTGGAGGGACCGGGACCTCTCGTGATCTTCGTCCCCTGCACCCACGTGACGTTCGACGCTCCAACCTTCGCTTCAATCGCTTTACGGATCGTCAATCGATCTGTCGGATAGAGCGACTCTTCCGATCCTTGCCAAACCCACGTCCAGCCGTTGTTCATCGAGACGAGGGAATCAGATGTTGGACCGGTGACAAGAACCCTGGTGTTCTTCGAGAGCGGCAGGACGTTGTCATTGTTCTTCAGCAACGTGATCGATTCACGCGCTGCCGCGAGGCTGGCGTCTCTGTATTCAGGCAGACCAAACTTCGCTTTCAGCGATGCATCAGGCATCGGTTTTTCAAATAGTCCCAGCTCAAACTTGACGCGCAGTATGCGACGAACTGCTTCGTCGATCCTTGCTTGCGGAACTGCGCCTTCTTTCACGAGCGCGACCAGATGATCCGCGAAACTGTAATCATTCGGCACCATACTCATATCGATGCCCGCGAGGACTGCGAGTCGCGTCGCCTCTTTCTCATCCGCGGCGATGCGCCACGTTGTGACGAGTTTCTTGATGTCCTCCCAGTCTGAAACGACGAAGCCTTTGAATCCGAGTTCGGTACGAAGAATGTCTGTCAGGATGTGATGATTTATGTGACCGGGAACGCCGTTGATCTCGCCGGAGTTGACCATGATCGTACGCGCGCCTGCTTTCACCGCGGCGTCGAAGGTTGGCAGAAAATATTCGCGCAGGTAATTCTCAGGAATCCACGCGGGCGTGCGATCTCTCCCGGTGAGCGGAAAACTGTAGCCCATGTAATGCTTCAGGCTCGATGCGACTTGGGTATCCGCGGAGACGTCCGCTCCTTCGAGGCCGCGCACAAACGCAACGCCCATCACTTTCGCGAGATACGGATCTTCACCAAACGTTTCCCAGAAACGTGGCCAGAGTGGATTGCGACCTAGATCGAGAACCGGAGAAAAGCTCCACGGAATCGCGGCGGCGCGTGTTTCGATCGCTGCAATCTCTGCGGCACGTTTCATCAACTCCGGATTGAACGTCGCCGCCATTCCGATCTCTTGTGGGAAGAGCGTCGCGCCTCGAACGTAATTTGCGCCGTGAATGGAGTCGATGCCGTAGATCATCGGAATGCCGAGTCGCGTCTTCTTAGTCGCAGTGTCCTGAATCTGGCCGATAATTTCACGCCACTTGTCGACCGTGAGCGCCTGATCCGAGACATTCAGAATCGATCCGACACCGTACTTGACGATCGCCTTGTCGAGTTTGGCAGGATCAATCTTCACGTCCTGATCTCTTCCCGAGACGATCATGCCGATAGCGAGTTGCGTCATTTGCCCGACTTTCTCTTCGAGCGTCATGCGCTTCAGCAAGTCTTCAATCTTCTGAGTATTATTTTTTTCCGGAGCGGTGCGGATCGTGCGCTGAAAAAACTCGTCGCTATCGAGCAGCTCGGCGGGTGTCTGGGCTTTGAGCGCGAGCAGCGGTTGCAGCGCGAAACACAGTGAAAGACTGACTGCGCACAGGGCGAGTACGGATTTCCTCATCTATCTAGCTGTCCTCAGGAAGGATTTAGGAACGCCGCTATTTTGCCATAAAACCGGGTCAGGATTTCATAAAAATTGGCGCCTCCTTGGAGTGCGCCAACTTGTTGGCGCTTTGGTATGTTTACCAAAGCGGTGACAAGTCACCGCACTCCAAAGAGGCGCCCGCCATTAAAGGAATTTCAAACAGACTGGCGAAGGAATTTGTTCGTTTACGCCTGTGGGTTTGAGTCGGCCAGTGCTCGGATCGATTGAGAAGACGACGACGTTATCCGAGCGTTGATTCGCTACCAACAGGAACCTGCCGTATGGATCAATCGTGAAATTGCGCGGCCAGTTGCCTTCTGTCGAGACGTGCTCGACGAGCGTAAGCCTGCCTTCTCGCTGATCGATCGCGAAAACAACGATGCTGTTGTGACCACGATTCGAGCCGTAAAGAAACTCGCCCGATGGAGACACGTGTACGTCCGCACAATAACTCGTCCCACTGAAGTCGCTCGGCAAGGTTGAGACAGTTTCGATCAGCGTCAGTGTGCCTTCTCGCTCGTTGTATTGAAAGGCGCTCATCGTCGCATCGAGTTCGCTGATGACGTATAGAAACTTACCTGTCGGGTGAAACGATAGATGCCGTGGTCCAGCGCCGGGTTTAAGCTCGGAGAATGGTTGTTTGGCTGGAGTCAATTTTCCAGTAATGCGATCGACTCGATAGATCATCACTTTATCGATTCCGAGATCAGCCGCGAGCGCGTACCGTTCAGAGCGATCGAAGATAACGCAATGTGCGTGTGGTCCTTTTTGTTGTTCTTTCGGTCCTGAGCCCTCGTGTTGTTTCACTTCCGCGACCATTCCGAGAGTTCCGTCCGATCGAAGTGGGAACACACTGACGTTACCGCCGGTGTAATTCGCCACTAACAACGTTCGTTTCCTGCTGTCGACACTGAGATAGCAAGGATCGGCGCCTTGCGTGGCCTGTTCATTCAGCAAACGTAGATTGCGTGTCACCGGATCGATCGCAAACGCGCTCACGGCACCGCCGGGCTTTTCCAGAAACTCACCCACCTCATTCACCGCATAAAGAAATCGTTTGCTGCGATCGACTGTGAGGAATGATGGGTTAACAGACATGATGGAGGTGAAACGAGTCAAGGCACCCGTATCGTCCATATGGTAACCATAAATGCCTTCGCTCTTGCCTGAAGTAGTGTAAGTGCCGATATAGAGAGTAGACTTACCGTTCTGTGTGGACCACGCGTTCGCGCGAGCAGCGAAGGCTCCAAGCAAACCAATGCCGCCAGCTTTTATAAACTGGCGGCGTGAAACTTTATGAAGTGTCACCGGCGACTCCTCGAATCGTCTGATTTAACAGCAGGCCGATGACTTCCTAGTCGAGTTTGTGACAAAAAGCAAGGCCCTGACTTTCGTCAGGGCCTCGTGCTTACAGTGTGTGCGCCCCCGTTTGAATTAGTTGCCACGATCAATCAAGACATGATCCTGGCGCTTTTCAGCTATAACTCTTTCCAACGCCTTCTCGCGACTGGAGGTTTGAATCGCGCGTCCGGTGTTGTTGCCCCTCGTCCAGAACTCAGCCAGAAAATAAAGATCGTCATACTGGTGGAAGACCAGTTTGGTTCGCTCAACGGTCTCGTTTGCACGAACCGGTCGAGTCAAGACCAGAGCGTTGCCGACATCGTCCTTGTGCCTGATCACCCACACCAAGTCTGAGTCTTTCCTGTTTTGCTCGATGACGTACTCGCCTGCCGGCAATGTTTTCTCACCGACGGTAAAATTAAAGGGTATATGTATGATGGTCTGCCGGTCAGATTGTCCAAAAGCAGATGAGAACGTCAACAGTAACAGTAGGCCAGATAGCGCGATTGCTCGTTGCATGTATTTCATGGTGCTCTCCTTCAAGGCACTTGCGAATATCGGCAAGCCCGATTGCTGCCGTCACTCGAATAACGCGCGAAAGGAGCGCAAAGAGGGCCACATATCTGCGTAATCTGTGGATACTATTTGATTAGCTTCCCGAGCTCGCGCCAGGTGATGAGCTTTATCTGGTTTTCCTGAAGGACTTTACGAAAGGCGTCGCTGGTGAAGTATTCGAAGTCGCGTTGCCGCCAGGCGGCTCCCCAGTCAGGATGATTGACGGTGATGCCCTTCATCTCGGCATCGTCGTACGCGAGGTGAATGACGACTTCCGTCACACCGGGTTCTAGTTTCTTCAGCGCGTCAGAGTAGAACTTGCCCCAGTCCTGGGGTGCAACTGCCGGAGTGATATCCAGCATGCGGTCAATGTAAACGTCGTCCGGATTCAACGCTAACGACGTGTAATCCGCTCGAGCCGCCCACGCCTTCGCCACTCTCACCGGCAACTTCTGACTGCGTGCGACGCGCAGGAATACTTCAAACAACTCTTTGCTCTGGTAGAGCGTGCCCATGTGAGAATCGAGATGCGTCGGCTGAATGCCGAGCGCTCGAGCGCGTTCGATCTGCGCGGTGATTTCGAGTTCGACCTGCTTCGGATCTGCGCCGGCTGCCGCTTCGCTTTCCGTCAACTTGAAATAACCGTCTTTGTCGAGCAGTGAAGCAACACGATCTTTCGGCGATACCGGACCCCAACGGAACGAGGTCCATTCGCTCGTGAGTGTTAAATGCAATCCGAGATCTGCTTGCGGATTTGCGCGGGCGTAAGCCGCGATCTCAGGAAGCCACGGGCATGGGATCATGATGCTGCCTGAGTTAACAAGACCGGTTTCGAATGCCTTCATAGTGGCCGTGTTGACCGAGTGGGCCACGCCGAGATCGTCTGCATGAACGATCAGCAGCTTTGCGTCGCGTGGATAGCCGAGTCGTTCAGCAATCGTTTTTTCCTGACTGCGGACTTGAGCGACGGGCAATAACACTATGGCGGTCAGTGCAATGATCAGTCTTTTCATGGCGCTAGAGAATATCACGCACCACCTTGGAGTGCGCCAACTTGTTGGCGCTTTGGTATTCAGGGCCGTACCAAAGCCGTGACAAGTCACCGCACTCCAAAGTTGGCGCGTCTTGTCCACCTTTTGGTGGAGACGATTACATATGTCGTGAGGTAAAATTAAGTCCGACACGCCCAGCTTCCAGAGATATCAGTCCGAAACTTCGATGAAACCGTTGAAAATCGGCATCACCGGCGTGCGAGGAATTGTCGGTGAGACCTTAACTCCAGAACTTGCAGTCGACTTTGCCGAAAGTTTTGGAACATACCTCGACCGTGGACGAATTCTAGTCTGTCGCGATACGAGACCGTCTGGTCCAATGATCCGA
>DASYPN010000316.1:0-2842 GCA_036006625.1 Pyrinomonadaceae bacterium
GCGGAAGGGAAGAGTTATCGCGTTCGCCGCACTCGTGCGTTTTTCCTCGACGAAGCGCAACTCGTCGATTCAAGTCTGAAGAAAGTTTTGAGAAAGTGGGTTGTGCCTTTTCAAATCGTTCCAACAGGTATTTCTGCCGATGGCACCAAACTCTATTTGGAACACTGGTCACAAGACCCTGCTGACGGTCTCGTTTTGGAATTATCCGAAGACGGCCGTTTAGCTTTTCGCGAGCGCGCCGGACTCGAACTTAAAGAAGGGACGTGGATCGAAGATTTTCCGAAAGATCCCAACAACGCTTATCTCTCCTACATGAAATTCGAAGTGGGTAACAAAACCTACATCATCCGCTTCACCGCACCCTGCACGTAAATCCGTATCGAATCCGTGTTCAACTGTGTCCTAACCCGATCGTGGTAGATAAAAACTCTCCGATTGCGTGATGCGCTTATTGTTCGGATTTTGAACAATAGAATATATGACACACGATCACACGGTCGCCCGACGCGACTTTCTCTGGAAAGTCGAAAATCGTGCTTGGTCTACGACGTACCCCCGCGGTAGCGGGTGGGTCCGTCGGACGCTCTTGAGAATGAAAGAGGTTTTCGTGATGAACGAAGCACAGATGATCGTTGAGGCGTTTAGGCGGCTGGAGACCGGACAGCGTGCGGCACTCGCGACTGTCGTTTCGGTGGAGGGTTCATCGTACCGGCGACCGGGCGCGCGGATGCTGATTACCGAGAGCGGCGAGACGACAGGCGTGCTCAGCGACGGTTGTTTCGAGCAGGACGTTTGCGAGCGTGCGGCAACGGTGATCTCAAACGGTCAACCAACGCTCGTCAAGTACGACACAACGAGCGACGACGACATCGTTTGGGGACTCGGCCTGGGTTGCAGCCGCGTGATCCACGTCCTGATCGAGCCAGCGACAAACGAGCGCATCGCAAGTCTGATGCAACTGCTTGCAGAGTGTTCCGAAAGCTCGACCGGCGGAGCGATTGCAACTGTCTTTCGAGTTGAAGGCGACGTCGATGCGAATACCGGCACACGCGCGCTGATGTTTCCGGACGGCACTGTCGATGGCCAGTTTGTTTCTGCTTCGATCTTCGATGACTTGAGTGAAGCAGTCCAACTCGGCACCAGCCGTATCAAACGCTACGAAATGGCGGATGGCTACGTCGATGTCTTCGTGGAATATGTGCAGCCACGCGTCCGGCTCGTCGTTTTCGGCGCAGGCTTCGATGCCTTGCCCGTCATCGATCTGGCCGCGAAACTCGGTTGGCACACGACGGTTGTCGACACATGCATGCGTGCGTCGAGTCTTGAACGCTTCCGGAAAGCTGACGCGGTGCTGTTGTGCCGGCCCGAAGACGTAATGGCGCAGGTTTCGCTATTCGAACGCTCGATCGTGGTGGTGATGACGCACAACTACCTTCACGATCTCGAAGTTTTGCGACAACTCTTGCCAATGCGTTTGCGATATCTGGGATGTTTAGGACCGCGGCGCCGTACTGAAGGTCTCATCCTGGATCTATCGGAGGAGGATTCACTCAACGTGGACGCAGCCTTGCGACGTCTGCACGCGCCGATCGGTTTGGACATCGGCGCGGAAACACCGGAGGAGATCGCGCTATCGGTCGTCAGTGAGATCAAGGCGGTGTTGTCGGATCGCACGGGCGCACAGTTAAGAGAACGTGAAGGCTCAATTCACGAGGCGTTCGCCGCGATTGAGACGCCGCGATTTTCACTCCCGATCAAGCAACTCGAAGTCAGTGTCGCGTGTAAAGTTTAGATGGACAGAGCTGTTGGACAGAATTTACAGGATGTTTCAGGATGACAAGCTGAATCGCGCCTCAATCTTGTAAATCCTGTCGAACTGGGTTTACATTTCCACGATGCTCAAGATCCTGATCCTGCTTGTCGCTATCCCTTTTGCTCAGGACGACGACAACTGGCCTCCGCTCAGCTATCTCAGATCGGATTACAAATCTGTTTCTGTCGTGGCGCACGTTCGCGTGGAGCACGCTGAGATCACTAATCGCGTCGGTGGCTACGAGAACTGGAAGATAAACGCGGTCGTGCTCGAGTCGTTCAAAGGAAAGTTCAAAAAGGGCGACGCGATCGAATTCTTTCACGGCGCCGAAGCAGGCTTCAAGCAGGAGTGGTTCATGGGTGAGAAGATCGTCTTCCTGCTGTATGAACCCGATCGCGATCGCCAGCGTCATTACGCAGTGCTCGAGAATTCGACCCTGCCATACACCAAAGACCGCGTTGCAAAACTCCGCCTAATCAGAAAGTCATATCTCTCGAAACGCCCGCGCCGGAATTAATTTTCAACTCCGTTGGACCATTCCCACCCGCGTTTTCGCGTTACTCAAATGTGGAGGGGATGAAATGAAAGCAACAATCTTAAGATTCACAGTGATCGCGGCCCTGGCGCTGGCTTTTGTGGCTTCAGCGCAGGCCCAAACCGCTCTCAACTTCAAGAATTTCGCGGTGCCCTTTAGCTTCAAGGTCGGCAACAAGGTGCTACCCGCCGGAGAGTACAAAATTACCGCGGATAAAGAGATTATCCGCGTTCAAAAAACTGACGGGAAGGAAAATGCAGTCACGCTCACTCAGCGTACGCGTGGTGTGAACCACACTCTGAGTGACGCGAAGCTGACGTTCCGACGTTATGGCGATCAGTATTACCTTTCGCAGGTTTGGTTGCCGGACAACCTCGGTCGCGAGTTGAAGAAACCGCGACGCGAAGTTACAGACGTTGCGCAAACCGTCGGCGTCGTCGAGATTGTCGGTTACTAATCGAAACGGCAGAAAAGCGAAAATCCCACTTGCACCC
>DASYPN010000317.1:0-9429 GCA_036006625.1 Pyrinomonadaceae bacterium
TGGTGCGCGCACCACTGAAGTTCCACTCCACCCGACGATTAGCGGCGACGGAAAACGGATCGCGTTTACCACGCGCCGCACAGTTACTGGTTTCAGCAACTCAGACGCCAGCGTCGAACTCTACACGTACGACATTCCGACCACTTCGTTCGCGCGTGTCACGAGCGCTCCGGCCGAAGCCGATTGTTTTGATGGCAGCAGTCAAGTTTGCGAGGTCGTGTCGTCGCTGAACGATGACGGATCGATTATCGCCTTCAATTTTCCGCGCGCACTGTCAGGCTCGGTCGCAGCCGGTCTCGAAAACAAGCCCGAAATTTATGCGACGGAGACGGCCTTGCGGCCGCCATTTGGAACGCTCACTTCGATTCTTAACCAAGCGTCACTTGGCCACGAACCATCACCGACCAAAGCCGTCGCGCCCGAAAGCATCGCCGCTGCGTTAGGCGCCGCGCTCGCAAATACGACACAACAATCACGAAAGCTGCCAAATGGCACTTTTCCGACGAATGTCGCCGGCACCACCGTCACGGTGAACGGCCGCACGGCGCAAATCATTTTCGTCTCGCCGGATCGAGTTCAATTCCTCATGCCGGGGCAAACTGAGGTTGGAAACGCAGAGGTAGTTATTACCAACGCAGATGGATTCGCCTCGCTTGGCATTGTACCGGTATTGCGCACGGCGCCGGGCATCTTCACGAAAACCGGAGACGGCATCGGCGAAGGCGTGATTCTTGACAGTGATACATCGCAATCCGGGACTTTCGATCCAACCAGCGGCAACTTGCGCATCTCGGTTTTCGGCACGGGCCTTCGCGATGCGTTGCACACCGCGGTGAACATTGCGGGGCGAATTGTCACACCCGAAGTAAACATTCCGTCGACAGAAATGCCGGGTCTCGATGAAGTTCGCGTGCGCGTTCCAACAGACTTGCGGGGTATCGGAACGGTTAGTCTCGCCATCACTGCTGATGGACGAGAAAGCAATCCAGTAACGGTGCCCTTCACGGGTGATCCAGCCCGCAACATCTTGATCAATGAAGTTCTCGCGGACCCGCCGTCGGGAATTGCGGGAGACGCTAATCATGACGGTGTGCGCGACGGTACTCAGGATGAATTCGTTGAACTCGTCAATGGAACATCAAATGAAGCAATCAGTCTGAGCAACTGGACAATTCGCACACGGCCGGCCGGCAGTACGACGGAAACGACACGGTTCACTTTCGCTTCGGGCACATCCCTGCCGGCGGGCGCTGCAATCGTGGTCTTCGGCGGTGGTAACTTCAATCCATCTCACCCAGTGTTCGGTTGCGCGCAGGTCGTCAAGGCCACAACGTCCGCCGGTCTATCACTAACGAACAGCGGTCTGACAGTACTCGTGCGTGATGGCGCCGGCAATTTGATCACTCAATTCAGTTACGGCGGCAGCACCGGACTCGATGGCGGGAACTCACAATCACTTACGCGCTCGCCCGACATCACCGGTGGGTTTATGCAGCACAGAGCAGCTGCCGGTGACAATGGTGGGTCGTATTCCCCAGGTTTACGCCTAAACGGCACGCCGTTCGGCTTTTGTCCGGGCGCTCTCACCACGGTGACGATCGCGCCACTCGCCAGCACTGTGACAGTGGGACAGACAACGCAATTTACCGCGCAGGCGCTCGACCAGTACGGGCGCACAATGACGAACGCGACGATCAACTTCGCGTCCGACAACCCGAACGTTACGACCATTGAATCTGTAACGATGGATTCGAGCACCGGTGTGGGCACAGCGACTCTGAAAGCGCGTAACCCCGGACCGGTTCACATCACCGCATCGGCGACAAACGGCGCAGCCACCGTCAACAGTGGTCAGGCGACACTGACCGTGACCGGACCGTCCTTGAGCATCAACGACGTCAATCAGAATGAAGGTGACTCAGGCACGACGACGTTTACTTTCACCGTCACCCTGTCTACGCCTGCGCCCGTGCCCGTTACGTTCGACATCGCGTCACAGGACAACACGGCAACGACAACGAACAATGATTATGTCGCGCGCTCACTAACGGGGCAGACTATCGCGGCCGGATTGCAGACGTACACGTTCGATGTAACGGTGAATGGAGATGTGAATCTCGAGCCGACTGAAACGTTCTTCGTCAACGTTTCAAATGTTTCGGGTGCAAGCCTCAGTGATGCGCAGGGAGCCGGCACCATCGTCACAGATGACCTAGCCAAGTTAAGCGTGAATGATGTTTCGTTGCTGGAAGAAGACTTCGGGAGGACCACGTTCACTTTCACAGTTACTTCAAGCCTGCCCGCGCCGTCAGGTGGAATAAGCTTCGACATCTCGACTCAAAATGGCACCGCTGTCTCCAACAGCGATTACATTGCGCGCAGCAGCCTTACCTCGCAAAGTATTGCCGAAGGTCAGACGAGTTACACCTTTGACGTCAGCGTGAACGGCGACACTTTGGTCGAACCGAACGAGACATTCTTCGTCAACATTTCGAACGTGTCGGCGAACGCCGCGATCGACGACGGGCAGGGACAAGGCACGATTCAAAATGACGATGCGGCGGCTCTAGTTATCAGTCAGGTGTACGGTGGCGGCAATAATTCAGGCGCAACCTTCCAGAACGACTTCATTGAAATCTTCAATCGCGGAACTACGACGGTTGACTTTGCGGTCACGCCTTATGCAGTTCAGTACGCGGGCGTCGGATCGAATTTCGGGGGCACGAAGACCAATCTCACCACCGGCAGCATCGTGCCCGGCAAGCATTTTCTGGTGCAGGAAAGCGGTGGGACTTCCAACGGCGCGCCGTTGCCAACGCCTGATGCCGTCGGCACGATTGCGATGGGCAACACATCCGGAAAAGTTGCTCTCGTCGTCGGCACTACGGCATTACCGGCAAGTACATGTCCGGGCGATGACGGTTCGACGCCTTTCAATCCCATCGACGGAACCGTCGCTGATCTTGTCGGCTACGGCAGCACGGCAGGTACGAGCGGACATTGCTACGAAGGATCCGGGCCAGCCGCAGCGCCGAGTAACACGACTGCTGATCTCCGGAAGGCTGGCGGTTGCACCGACACGAATGACAACGCGGTAGATTCCTTCGTCGCCACTGCGTCACCGCGTAACACTTCATCTTCAGCGAACAATTGCAGCGGCGTTGGAACTCCGGCTCTTTCCATCAACGACGTTATGGTCGCTGAAGGCAACAACGGCACGACCACGGCCACATTTACGGTCAACCTTTCGTTCCCGCCGCAAGGCAGCGATGTAACATTTGACATCGCCACGGCAAATGGCAGCGCGACTACCGCGAACAACGATTACGTCGCCAAGTCTCTCTTGGCGCAAGTTATTCCCGCCGGACAAACAACCTACACATTTACGGTGACTGTTAGCAGCGACGTGATTGTCGAGCCCGACGAAACCTTCCTGGTGAATGTAACCAACGTCTCCGGCGCAACAACCTCTGATGCTCAAGGACAGGGAACGATTCAGAACGACGACCAGCCGTCGCTGTCGATCAATGACGTCACGATGAATGAAGGCAATAGCGGCACAACTACATTCACATTTACGGTCACGTTGTCCGCGCCCGCGCCTGGCACCGTCAGTTTTGATATCGCTACGCAGGACGATACGGCGACAGCAGCCGACAATGATTACATTGCGCGGGTCCTGAGGGGCCAGACAATCACGGCAGGAAGCCTGACATACATTTTTGCTGTCACCGTCAATGGGGACCTGAACATCGAATCGAATGAGCGGTTCTTCGTTAAAGTGACGAACGTCTCAGGTGCGAGTGTCTCAAGCAGCCAAGGGGTCGGCAACATTCAGAACGATGACAGCCCAACGCTGAGCATAAACGACGTCACGCAGACAGAAGGCAACGCCGGAACATCAACATTCACCTTTGCCGTTACTTCATCCCTGCCTGCGCCCGCCGGTGGAATCAACTTCACAGTTAACACCGCCGCCGGAACCGCGAGCGCCGGAAGCGACTACGTTACGATTACAAACGCGAGCGGAAGCATCTTAGCGGGCAGTTCTTCGACAATCATCGACGTCACCGTAAATGGCGATCAGATTGTTGAACCGAATGAGACGTTCTTCGCTAACCTCAGCAACGCTACGAATGCAACGGTAGTCGATGGGCAGGGACTTGGAACAATCACGAACGACGACACGCCTTTGCTGGTAATCAGCCAGGTGTATGGCGGCGGCGGGAACAGTGGTGCCGCTTACCAGAATGACTTTGTTGAGCTCTTCAATCGAGGAACCTCAACCATCGATTTCGCCGTGACTCCTTACTCAGTTCAATACTCGTCGGCCGCGGGATCTTTCAGTTCCGCAAACAAGGCAGATCTCTTAAGCGGCAACGTCGCGCCAGGTCGGTATTTCCTGGTCAAACTGGCGAGTGGCGGGACTGTGGGACAGAACTTCGCAGCCGACATCACAAACACCGCAATCAATATGTCGGCAACTGACGGCAAAGTCGCGATCGTATTGGGCACGATCGTGGCGACGACAAGTTCTGGATGTCCAACCAATGTTACCGTGGTGGATCTGCTCGGGTACGGATTAGCAAATTGTGCAGAAGGCAATGCAACCGCGGCGTTGAGTCCCACGAAGGTCGATTCTAGAAACAATCAGTGCACTGACACCGGCAATAACGGGTTAGACTTCATCGTGATCACAGTCAATGTTTCGAGTGCATTACCAAGGAACTCGAGCTCACCTATTGCAACTTGTCCTTAACCACGTAACTAACTCGACGAGAACTGAGGCAAGTTGCTTTTTAGTAGCGGTTAGTAGCAGTTAGTATTGGATGTTGATGCGCGATATTTGGCGCTGAAATATTGGTTGCTAAACATCACAGATGCCGTTAGAGTAGGCGCCCCGGAAAGCCGAACTACAAATAACCTCGCGCGCCCTAGAAAATCTGTGAGCGTCGACTTGGTTTTGGCGTAATGACAGATCCCTCCCACGATTCTGCTCGCGCAACCTTTGAGTTCAAAACTGCTGGACTCGCTGCCGAGACGCACACTTATCCGCCGACGGTCGAACTGTTCAGCCAGGGCGGGCGGCCCGGCGATGTCTATTTCATTCACCGCGGCATCATCAAACTCAGTCGCTTGGAAAGCAATGGTCAAGAGGTTCTTCTCGATTTGCGGTTTGCCGGATCGCTCGTGGGATCGGCGGCCGTAATCAGAGAAAAGTTGCATCCATTCTCGGCCGTCACAATTACCCGTTGCGTTTTGTCACGCTGGAGCTCTGGGCAATTTCTGTCGCTCCTCACATCAGATGCTGCACTGGCTGCTCGCGTCAGAGAGACGCTCTGCGATGAAGTGCTAGATCACGTAACGCGGATCTCACAGCTAACTTGCTTGACTGCGCGGCAGCGGCTAGAACAACTTCTCTGGCAATTCTGTCAGCGACTCTCGCCCACCAATTCGTCCCAACATGGATCAAAGCTGCAACTGCCGCTGAAGCATTATGAGATCGCACACCTACTATCAATTACACCCACGTATCTCTGCAGACTACTCAACGCGTTGGAAACAGAGAACGTAATCCGTCGAAGCAAAGGCTGGATAATTATCAGCAAACCCTCTGCACTGTGGCACACCTCTTAAGCGGCGACTCAAACTTTAGTTGGATTAGGTTGACACCGGACTTAACGCAGTTTAATGACACTCCGTTTGTAGTTTGGTAAAAGCGCTCGAGTTGAGGTCAAGACTGGAGAGCAGCTGCGGTTAGTACGAGCAGCGGTGACCTCGTCGGTGTTCCGTTACCGGCGGCCGGGCCTGAAGCTGCTGTGAATGACAATTGGACTCCCGTCCTGTTCTATCGACTCTCACATGAAATTCAAATGCCAAATAAACACAGAAGGAGGCTCCCATGAAAATGTACCGGTTTGCGATCACCATCGCGGTTTTTCTAGTTTCAGCGGTTGTAACAGTTCAGGCCGCACCAAAGCAGCTAGGCACTTCACCTGAGCTAAACAGTCGGGTTGACGTTAGTGTGAACCAGCCCAACACAGTTTCGGGTAAACTGGCGCGCGTCAGTATTCGCACCCCAAGACTCTCGCGGCGCGTAAGAGCAAAACTTGCCAAGATGCTTTCCACCGGCTGTCGTTGTGCGCTCGCAGAGGACGATTTCGCATTCAATTCATGTTTGGGAGGCTGCCTCGCCAGTTGGGGGGTCAGTACTACCACGTTGCTTGCTTGTGGCGGATTTTGTGTCGGTGCCGGGACGGGAAACCCGGTTGGAATCGCCTTGTGTGCTGGCTGTCTCGGAACCGCAGAATGGGTAGTGGCGGGCTGTGCGATGTACTGCGCTTGGGGTGGCGGCAGGCACGCCATGATGCTGGACACACCCCCGGAGGCGAAATTGCACAAGCGGTTGGCCGGCCCAAGTGGAACTTGAGCGCCGACCTCCTTAGCCTCGAAGGCAAGTGACGCCAGAGACGGAGTTTCTTCGTCGGAAAGGACTTGATATGTTCCTTAGAGCAACCGTCTTTTTAATATTGACACTCTCGGCGGTTCCCACGAGTTCGCAAAACCGGACTATAGTCCGAGAAAAGAGCGCGCTTGCCGCCGCAGAACTGCAGGAGATTGTTACTGAGAGCGCGAAGCTCGATGACAGGCTCGCAACCGTAGCGGTGAGGGCGCGCGCGGCCGCGTTGATGTTCTACTACGACGCGGTCCAGTCTGAGGCACTGTTTCGCGCCACGTGGAACTTCGCTAATCAGAACATCGAAAGCGAATCCGTCAAAGAGCAAGCTAAGCTGCTAATTCTCAAACATGTAATTCCCAGGAATTACAAGCTCGCTCGCGAATTTCTCGGCGAGAAACCCAAGTCGACGGATAATGCAAGCGCCGATGACAGCTCTTCGCCTCTGGCGTCAAAACTCGCTGCTAACCTAATGGATGTCGACCCCTCAATGGCTGCGGCCTTGCTGGAACCCTTTCTGGTCAGCCACCCAACGCCAGGGGCAATTGCTACTTTGGTTCATCTACGCGAGAAAGATTCCCTGCTTGCCGATTATATCGCTGCCAAAGTGCTCGACAGACTGCCATTACAACCGACTCTGATTTCGTTGGCCACACTTCATTTGTTTGCGGCCTACATGTTTCCAGGCCCCGATACGTCAATGACTTCGATTCAGGCTGAGGCGTCTCTCGAGTCGCTTCAGTTAAGATACTTTTTCAGAGCATGTGATGTTTTGAGGATGTCACTTGCGGAAACAGATGAAACGCTCAAAGCCAGACGTTACGCCCCGCGAGATTTGGAATTTCGCGCAGCCAATCAAGGTCAGGTGGCTGCTATTCTGGCAGCATTGGCACCTCGGCTCCAACCGACGTTAGCTGCGGAGCTGAACGCCATCGCCGTCAAGCTCTCTTCCCAAGTGCCGCCGAATATCGCTCAAGTCACTAGGTTCGCACTTGCAAGACTGAGCGCTAAGCGCTTTACCTCGGATGATCCGGAAGAAAACTTTGCCTATGCGCTAACAAGTGGGGACTTCGAAGCGGCTAGTGTGCAATTAGAGCGTATAACAGATGAGACAAAAAGGAAGTCCTACACTCAATTACTGATCAAGAGTGAAGCACGAGCTCTGCTGGCGCGATTGGACTTGATGGCCGCCCTAAGCAAGATTCGCAAACTTGAGGATCCCACCGCGCGTTTGGTGATGTATCTTGACGCCCTTCGAGTGACAAAGAGAAAACACGAGCCTGAGATCACGAAACTCATCATCGATGAAGCGCGGCTCCTGATTCCGCAAACTGGCAGAAACGGACTGCACATACGCGCCCTGTTGTCTTTTGCTGCTTACTTAGAAGCGGCAACCGACGCTGCAGAATTCCTCGACAGCGCCGTTACCAGCATCAATGCCCTGGAGATAAAGAGCAGTGACGACGACAACGAAGCGAAGACATTGACGGACAAAACGATGCGCGAGTTGAATAATCCTACGAATCTGCTCGACGCCTCGGAAATGGAGCAGGCCTTCACGTCAGCTGGGGCAGTTGACTTGGACAACGGTCTCGCCACGGCAAAGAGAATTCAGATCCGCTCAGTACAATTAATCGCGAGGTTAGAGGTATTACAGGGGTTTACAAAGGTTTCGATGGGGTCGAAAATGTCTCTTAAGACCTCGCCGCGAAAATGACCAGACTTAATGAAAATGCCAGGCGTCGCTGCCGCTGGCGACTTCGGGAGGGCATTGTATGCAGCAATGGGAATACATGTGGATCTATGTGGACCATGCTAAGGGCAAGCAGGTTTACGTCGCAAACGGAGAACCACTCCAGGCCCAAACATATCAGCAAGCTTTAAATGAGGTCGGTAAAGACGGATGGGAACTGGTTGCAATCGTTCCCCCGAAAACCCTCGCACCTAAAATGGAGAGTCGCCCGCAGTTTTGCTTAAAGCGTCCAATTGTAAAGTAGAGGCCGCCGGCCTCTGTTCAGCGCTGAATCGTGCCAGACAGCGGGCTCGAGGCGCTGGCGTAGAGCCGCCTGGTCATGCGGCCGGAGCGATACGCGAGACGTCCTGCTTCGATGGCGAGCTTCATCGCTTCGGCCATCTTTGCCGCGTCCTGCGCTTCCGCGATCGCCGTATTCATCAGCACTGCATCCGCACCCAACTCCATCGCAATCGTCGCGTCGCTGGCAGTACCTACGCCCGCGTCAACAATGATTGTGGCGTCAGGAAGTTGCTCGCGCATTATGCGCAGGTTCGTTGGATTCTGTATCCCCAGTCCCGATCCAATCGGCGCCGCGAGCGGCATCACCGCCGCACAACCCGCATCGAGCAGCTTCTTTGCCACAATTAAATCGTCGGTGAAGTACGGCAGGACGATGAAACCTTCCTTGACCAGCGTTCGCGCGGCATCGAGGGTCTGCTCGTTATCGGGAAACAATGTCGTCTGATCGCCTATGACTTCCAGTTTGATCCAATCAGTCTCGAGCGCTTCCCTAGCCAATCGCGCGGTCCTCACGGCCTCTTCCGCGCTGTAACAACCCGCCGTGTTCGGCAAAATCTGCAGCGACGGATGGAGATGGTCAAGAAAAGATTCGCTGCTGTGATCGAGTGGCACACGCCGAACGGCAACGGTAACCATCTCCGCTCCCGACGCGCGATGGGCTGCTTTCATTTCGTCGTAGCTTCGATACTTTCCCGTGCCGATGATCAGGCGAGAGTTGAATGCTTTGCCGGCGACCTCGAATTGATCGGTTAATGCAATTGCTGGTGTAGACATGAATGCTGAATTCCTTGTTCTCGGTTCATCCCGACTCTACACCCGTTCGACGACCAACCGAAAGTTGAGAAAGGGTTCCTGCCGCCTGCTTACTGCCTGCTGCCGCCCGCATTTCCACCGCCGACGAAGTGAACAATCTCGACACGGTCGCCATCGCGAACCT
>DASYPN010000318.1:0-7644 GCA_036006625.1 Pyrinomonadaceae bacterium
GGACTGCCGATCTATTGGAACAACATGCCGCAGTCGGGTGTGCAGCTTCGTCTCGATCGACAGGGCGGCGTTTGCGTGATGTGCGGCTCGACTGACATTGGACAAGGATCTGATTCGATTCTTGCCTACATCGTCGCTGAGGTTCTCGGGATCGATCCATTCGACATTCGTGTTATCACGGCTGACACGGATCTGACGCCCGTCGATCTCGGGAGTTATTCAAGTCGCGTCACATTGATGACCGGCAACGCCGCGATTCAGGCGGCTGAGCGTGCACGCGAACTGCTTGTGATGGCTGTGGCGGAGAAGCTTGGCGTTCCGATTGAGAATCTGTCGCTCGCTGAGCGCCGCGTGTTTGATGTTGAGAATCCCGAGGTTGGCGTTTCGTTCGCGGAAGCGATTGTGCTCGCTGAATCGAAGTTTGGGACGATTGGCACGGTTGGGTCCTACACGCCGCCGCGCTCGCCCGGCAAGTTCAAAGGATCGGGAGTTGGGCCATCACCGGCGTACAGCTACTCAGCCGCCGTTGCTGAAGTTGACGTGAATCCTGACACAGGCATCGTAGTTGTTGAGCGAGTTTGGATCGCGCACGACATCGGTCGTTCGATCAATCCGATGCTCGTGATGGGCCAGGTTGAAGGCAGTGTCTACATGGGCCTCGGTGAGATCCTGATGGAAGAGATGGTGTATCGCGACAATCGCAACGTCGTGCACAAGTTTCCGTCGATGCTGGAGTACAAGAGTCCGACGACGATGGAGATGTGCGACGTCAAAACGTATCTCATCGAAGATCCGGATCCGAATGGACCATACGGCGCCAAGGAAGTCGGACAAGGACCTTTATTGCCCGTACCACCCGCGGTTGCTAACGCTGTCTACAACGCGGTCGGCGTGCGCATTGACGAAGTTCCGATTACACCCGAAAAAGTTCTGCGCGCCCTGAAAGACAAAGCGCGCGGCCGCGACGGTCGCTATGGCCCAGACTCCGTCCCACCCGTCGCCTGGCCCGAGCCATTGAAAGTATTAACGCCGGCCGAGGGAGGCGACGGCAGCGAGATGCCGAGAGTTGCTGTACATTCGTGATGCGAAGATATTGTTGGACAGGATTTACAAGATTGATCAGGATGAAAATGATAAATCCTGTCAATCCTGAATTAATCTTGTCAATCCTGTCTAACTAAACCTGTAAATCCTATGATGCGATTGCCCAAATTTGACTATCACGTTCCGCAGACGATCGCGGAGGCGGTGAGGATTATGGGCGACGCGGGACCGGTGGGTCAGTTCGTCGCCGGGGGCACTGATCTCTATCCAAACATGAAGCGCAGGCAACAGACTCCGAAGACAGTGATTTCGGTGATGCGTCTCGCCGAGCTCAACCAGATCACGGGCGATGGACAAAGGGGCTTGCGCATCGGTGCTTCAGTAACACTCACCGAAATCTGCGACAACGCGATCATCAATCGTGATTACCCGGTAGTTGCCAAAGCCGCGCGCACCATCTCCACACCAATCCTGCGCAACATGGGGACGATCGGTGGCAACCTGCTGCTAGACACTCGCTGCAACTACTACGATCAGAATTACGAGTGGCGCAAAGGCATCAACTTCTGTCTCAAGAAAGACGGCGACGTTTGCTGGGTCGCACCCGGAAGCTCCAAGTGTTGGGCGGTGCAGTCGTCGGATCTCGTTCCGGTGATGGTCGCAATCGGCGCAAAGTTGCGCTTCGCGTCCACGCTTGGTGAACGAGTGGTTGATGCCGCCGGTCTGTACAACGACGACGGTATCGATTACCTCCGCAAGCGTCCGGACGAACTCCTCGTCGACATTCAACTCCCACCAACTAACGGCTGGCGTGCGTCGTATCAAAAACTACGCCGCCGTGGTGCTTTCGATTTTCCGGTGCTCGGTGTGGCCTCGTGGATCTCAACTGAAAGCGACACCGTAACGGACGCACGCATCGTGCTCGGCGGCATCGCACCCTCTCCAGTCGAGATAAGAGAAGCTGCAACGGCATTGATCGGAAAGCCGCTGACCGATGAGCCGATCCAAGCTGCCGCTGAAGCTGCGTACATCAAAGCCAGACCACTCGACAACACAGACTTCGTCTCCCAGTGGCGCAAACAAATGGCGCGACAGTACACGTTGCGCGCACTGCGCGACCTCCTGTGAAATCCTGTTCAGCAATTCTTCTCGCCGCCGGCCGCTCGAGCCGCATGGGCGCGTTCAAGCCGCTACTCCCTTTCGGAAACAAAACCGTTATCGAATGCTGCATCGACTCACTACGCAATGGCGGCGTGGAAACAATCGTCGTTGTGCTTGGACATCGCGCCGACGACATGCGCGAAAAACTGACCGGTGTCAGATTCGCCATCAACCCCGATCCGGACAGCGAAATGGGAGCGTCGATCGCTGTGGGTTTGCGCGAAATCCCCGAGAACACCCAGGCAATCCTGATCGCTCTTGCAGATCACCCCGCCGTTCCCGCTTCAGTCGTGGCGAGTGTCATCGAGGAATGGGTTGAAGGCGCTAGCATCGTGATACCAACGTGGCAAGGCCGTGGCGGTCATCCGGTGCTCGTCGACCTCCGTTTCAGGTCCGAACTATTGAATCTAACGGAGAGCGGCGGTCTGAGAGCGCTCTTCGAATCGCACCGGGAAGCCGTCAGGCGCGTCGCCGTCGAGTCGCCGTTCATTGCCCGCGACATGGATACGTGGGATGATTACACGGCCTTACACTTGGAGGCGACAGGCAAACCGGCGCCCGAGCCCCCGCGGAATTAGACCAACGAAACTCCGGACGCGTTCATCTAATGCACCAAGTCGAGCGTCAACATAAGCGCTTGGCGAAGGAGAGAGATGGTTCGAAAAAGTCGAAAACGAGTTCTGGCCGGATTTATTACCTTATTGACAAGCTGCGTAGCTTTGGCGCAGAACCCTACCAACCAAAAGGTTGACTTCTCCCTACGCTCTATCGACGGGCAAACCGTTACAAGTGAAAGTCTGCGCGGTGAAATCGTGGTGCTGGCGTTTGGCGCGTCGTGGTTGCCGCTGTCCAGAACGCAGCTTCAGGGTGTCAGAAAACTCGCGGATGAATACAGCAACCGCGGCGTGGTGGTTTACTGGGTGAGCACCGAGTCGGACGATCCGAAGTCGAAAAATTTCGCCAGCGACGACCAACTGCGCGGGTTCGCCCAGAAGTACGGTCTCAAGGTGACTGTACTGCGAGATCATGATGGTGTGATTTCCAAGAAGTTCGGTGTGGACCAACTGCCGTCGATCGTGATTCTCGACAAAGAGGGAAATATGTCTGGTGGACCAATCGGTGGTCTCGATCCCCAGGGTAATCTTGCGGGACAACTCGCTTCCAGACTCGATAAGCTACTGTAAAATCCAGCCACAGATTTACGCGGATCAACGCGGATCTGATAACCTCTCCTCACAATGGCTTTCACTCTTATCAATCCCGATTCTCTCGGCGCGCCCAGTGGCTACTCGCATGGCATCGTTGCGGATGCACACGGCAAACTGCTCTTCATCGCCGGACAAATCGCGTGGGACCAAAACCAGAAGATTGTTAGCGACGACTTCGTTGAGCAATTCGATCGGGCGCTCGCAAATGTCTTCGCAGTTTTGAGTGCTGCCGGTGGGAAACCGGAGCACGTCGTGCGGCTCGTTATCTACGTCACTGACAAATTCGAATACCGCGAACGAACCCGAGAAGTTGGCGAACGTTACCGAAAGCATCTCGGCAAGCACTTCCCGGCGATGGTCCTGGTCCAGGTTGCAGGTCTACTCGACGATGCAGCGAAGGTTGAAATCGAAGCCATGGCGGTGCTGCCGGCATGAAGCAACCAACGACTTTTCTCTACGAACAAGACGAACAAGGCATCGCGACGATCACACTGAACCGGCCTGAGCGACTCAACGCGTTGACTTTTGAGGTCTATCGCGAACTGACGGATCTGTTCGCCGCTTTGCGCGATCAACCCAGTGTACGAGTTGTGATAATCACTGGAGCCGGCAGAGCGTTCTGTTCCGGCGGCGATGTTCACGACATCATTGGCGAACTGTTCAGCCGAGACATGGAAGGGCTACTCGAGTTCACGCGTATGACGTGTGAGCTCATTCAGAATATTCGTGCGCTGCCGAAACCTGTGATTGCGAGTTTGAATGGCACTACCGCGGGCGCCGGCGCCTGCATCGCGCTTGCTTCTGACATTCGTTTCGCGAGTGAAGAAGCAAAGATAGCTTTCCTGTTCGTGAAGGTGGGCCTTGCCGGCACCGACATGGCTGCGTCGTACCTGTTGCCGCGTGTGGTTGGACTTTCGAAAGCCACGGAGTTGCTGTTCACTGGGGACTTCGTCAGCGCAGCGGAAGCGGAAAGGATCGGTTTATACAATCGCGTAGTGCCGGGCGCAGAACTGGCTGTGGCGACACGAGCCTTCGCGGAAAAATTGGCTCGTGGACCAGCATTCGCGCTTGGCAAGACAAAAGAGATGCTCAATCGCGAGCTCGACATGAATCTGGAAACGGCTCTCGAGAGCGAGGCGCAGGCACAGGCCATCTGCATGCAGCATCCCGATTATCGTGAAGCGTACGAGGCATTCGTTGCTAAACGCGAAGCCAAGTTCAAATGACTGCCAATGAATGACCGCCTGATTACAGAACTTCCCTTCTTCACCGTAGAACACCGCAACCTCGTGCAGAGTGTCGAGCAGTTTGTGGACCAGGAGATCGAGCCACGTGCCGCCGATGAAGAAGATGTTGAGGGTCTCGCGAGAGACTTCGTCCAACTGCTGGCGCAAGCCGGCCTCCTGAACTACGCGGTCAGCGACTCGAAGCTCGACGTTCGCTCTCTTTGCTTGATCCGCGAAGCCCTCGCGTATTCTTCGTCACTTGCTGATCTCGCTTTCGTCATGCAAGGGCTTGGGACCTACGCGATTGCCCGAGCCGCGCCCGATCACGTCCGCGACTTCTGGCTCGCGCGTGCTGCGAATGGAAAAGCAATCGCTGCCTTTGCACTCACCGAACCTAATGCGGGTTCCGATGTCTCGGCACTTCAAACCACGGCTCGCCGCGACGGTGAGACGTATGTCATTGACGGCCGCAAGCGTTTCATCTCTAACGCGGGTATCGCAGACTTCTATACCGTGTTCGCCAAAACAGGATCACGCGAAGATGGACGACCCATACTTTCCGCTTTTGTAGTCAGCTCAAAGATGCAGGGATTTCGCGTAGTCGAACGCACTTCGATGATAGCGCCGCATCCAATCGGCGAAATCGCTTTCGATGCTTGCCGCGTGCCTGCCGAAGACATGGTTGGGAACGAAGGCGACGGTTTCAAACTGGCAATGGAAACCCTCGACACGTTTCGCGCCAGCGTTGGAGCGGCGGCCTGCGGCATGGCCCGTCGCGCACTCGATCACTCACTTCGCTACGCATCCAGCCGTAAACAATTCGGACGTCTGCTCGGCGAGCATCAACTGGTCCAGGCTAAACTCGCCGACATGATCACTGAGCTCGACGCCGCCCGACTTCTCGTCTATCGCGCCGCCTATGCGCGCGACACTACAAGCGACAGAGTGACTCGCGAAGCCAGTGAAGCAAAATTGTTTGCCACTGAAGCTGCGGGAAGAATTATCGACAGCGCCGTTCAAATTCACGGCGGCGCCGGCCTCGTCAGCGGCACAATCGTCGAGCGTCTCTATCGCGACGTACGCGCCCTCCGCATCTACGAAGGCACCTCCGAAATTCAAAAGCTCGTCATCGCCGGTCAACTTCTGAAGGAATCACGATGAAGATCGACATCATTGGTGGTGGGCCGGCGGGGTTGTATTTCGCGATACTGATGAAGAAGGCGAGGGCGTCGCATCAGATCACGGTCTACGAGCGAAATGGGCCGGATGATACGTTTGGTTGGGGAGTTGTTTTCTCGGGAAAGACACTCGCGAATCTGCGGGCGGCGGATGAGGTTTCACATGCGGAGATAACCAAAGAGTTTGAAGCGTGGGACAACGTTGATGTTGTTCATCGAGATGCCAAGATTTCGATTCACGGCAACAGCTTTTCCGGAATCGCGCGACTGCAGTTGCTCAAGATTTTGCAACGTCGCGCTGAAGAACTCGGTGTTGAGATCGATTTTTATAGTGAGATTTACAATGTCGAAGCAGTACGGCAGGATTGCGATCTCATGCTTGCCGCCGACGGTGTAAACAGCACCGTTCGATCGCGTTACGCTAAACAATTTCAGCCGGAACTCGACGTTCGCGCAAATCGCTACATCTGGTACGGCACGGGCCAACTCTTTCACGGCTTAACGCTGACGTTTCGTGAAAACAGCGCCGGCGTCTTTGCGGCACACTCATACAAGTTCAATCGGACTACCAGCACGTTCATTGTCGAATGCGATCCGCAGACGTGGGACAACGCGGGTTTTGAAAACATGAGCGCCGACAAAACGTTGGACTATGTTGGCGAGGTGTTCGCACCGGACCTGAATGGTCACAAACTGCTTTCGAACAACTCGAAGTGGATCAACTTTCTGTTGGTCAAGAACCGAAACTGGTTCTTCGAAAACGTCGTGCTCATCGGCGACGCACTTCACACTGCACACTTCTCAATCGGTTCAGGAACGAAACTGGCGATGGAAGACGCGATCGCACTCGCCGAATCATTCCAGCAAACCGCTAACGTCTCAGAAGCATTAACCCACTTCACACAAACACGCAGGCATACGATCGAAGACTACCAGGCAGCGGCGTTTGAAAGCATGCAGTGGTTCGAGAACGCAGCATCGTACATGCATCTGAGTCCGATAGAGCTTGCATACGTTCTGATGACGAGAAGTGGACGTGTGACTTACGACGACCTAAAACGGCGTGCTCCAGAGTTCATCGAACAGTATGAATCATCCAACCCAAGGTGGAGGCTCTAGGCGCCGCCGTCCGTCATCAACCGTCGCAATCCCCTCTTCATCGAGATCCAAACGATCCCATAACTTGCACGTCACCGGCCGGTGCGCCTGGTCAAGTGCTTCACAATAATTCGTGTACGTACAACGACGCACCTCATCACCACGACCAAGTTTCACCTTCACAAACCAATCGGGATCGGCAAGCGCCTGGCGCGCCATCCCAACGATATCAGCCTGGCCCAACTGCAAAATCTCTTCCGCTTGCTCAAACGTTGAGATTCCTCCAGTCGCAACGATCGGTGGCGCAAACCCAGCGTCGTTCACAGCCTTCTTGATTGCCGCGACAAGCGGAACACTTCGTCCAAATGGACCAGTCGCGTCCGAAAGCACAGTCGGCATGCACTCGTACCCGCTCTGACCCGTGTAGGGATAAACGGCCTGGCCCACCTTCGGCTCCTGCGCGTCTTCAAACTTTCCACCCTTTGAAAGCGACAGGAAATCAAACCCGGCCGCCGCAAACTCCTTCGCGTAAAAGATCGCGTCGTCGACCCGACTCCCGCCGGCGATAACTTCATCCGCGAGGAAACGCACACCCACGACATAATCGTCGCCAGCTCGCTTTCGCACTTCACGAAAAACCTCCAGCGGGAGACGCACCCGATTCTCGCGCGATCCGCCGTAACCATCACTGCGATCATTCTGCGCGCTCAAAAACCCAGCCATCGTGTA
>DASYPN010000319.1:0-5047 GCA_036006625.1 Pyrinomonadaceae bacterium
AGGCGATTGAGGGAAGCGATTCAGTCAGAGCATCCGGATGTCGGCCGGATCTTCTTCGGTTCTGAGTATTTGAGTGAAGAGGGCGACATATCGCTGGGTCACAACGATTAGCCCGTCCGTCGCCCAAATGTCGAAATGATCTGCGAAGCGCCAAAGGCGCGGAATATGATAGCCAGGGGCAAGCGCCGAGCAGAGCGAGGCGCGTCGCCCCTGGGGTAAAACACAATTACCGTGAAGCTCTGAAAGAGCGGGATAACTTGCGATGATATTTCGCACTTTCAGCGCTCGCTTTGGTAAATTTTGCTAAACCAGGGGCGACGCGCTTCGCGCTTGCCCCTGGCTATCATATTCCGCGCCTTTGGCGCTGCCCGACTGAATTGGTGCTTTTGGAGAAAGCCTCAAAGGCCTAGCCGGGCAGTTTCTTCATGATTTCCATGTGAGCTTCGAGGATGTCAGTGGCTTGTTCGGGATCGGGAGTGAGTGACCAGTCGTCGTGGTCCCATGTGCCGCCGAGCACGATGCCGTCGCGGCGCGGAAACATGTAGCCGCTGCTCAAATAGCAGTAATCAATCTCGGGCTGTGGCAGCAGTATTTCCAATTGTCCTCGCACCGGTGATAGTTCTTCATCGCCAAACAGTGCTCGTGAGCCGAGACCCGTACAGTTGAAGATCACGGGCTCACGCAATCGCGCGAGTTCCTGCTTGTTTCGAAACTCCCTCACGACAACTCGCCCGCCAGCGATGTAAAAGTCGCGCAGCAACGCGCTCAGGTAAATCGAAGGCTCGATCAGCATCGTCGAATACTGTCGCACGAAAGGGAAGCCGAAGTAGTTGTCGGGATCTTTATGCGTTTCGATTTGCGGATATAGATCGTTGCCGCCCGGCAGTTCGCGTTGCAGAGACATTTCGTGATTGCTGAGTTCAAACGTCTCTATCCAGCGGACACCATACTCAGGTCCCACGAGCAATTGAAAGGCACGATTTGAAATTCGACATGCCTGACGAAACTGTTCGTTGAACTTCGGCGTCGTCGTTTCGAAGACAGAAGTGGGTGACCACGACGCGCCGGCAATGTTTGACGTCGTGTCGGGTGGTAGATCTTTCGCGTAAATCGTTACAGTACCCGGACCATTCTGAAATCGACGTTGTAACAGTCGCGCAGTCGAGAGGCCGCTTACGCCGCAGCCAAGTACAGCGAAATGCGTCGGCCGAACGCTTTTGTGTGCGATGAGGAAATCGTGCGCCATATCGACGGCGAGTGAAGCCGTGCCCCATGAAAGTGTGACGCCACCGCCGCCGTGACCGTAGTTGTGAACCAGGAGCTTGTTGCCGAACCGCTGCGCATCAACTACGAAACCGCTCGGACGATACGGCCTCAGTCCAACGACCTCGCGAATCACGCGATTGCGCGCGACCTTCACAGGTGCGAAGCGTCGCTTCGTGTCGAAAGCGAGCGCTGGACGCATCGCCAGCAACGCCGCACTCACGGCGGCTCCGCCAAGAAAACCGCGTCGATTGATTCGTGTGCTCACAGTCAACGCAGATTACGCAGATTTACTGTTCTGCGCAATCTGCGTAATCTTTGTTCATGGATCCCTTCCCAGAATGGCTCGTACCGATGGCGGCGACTTTGACACAGGAGCGCTTCAGTGGGTCGGACTGGGTGTTCGAGCAGAAGTTTGACGGCATCCGCTTGCTCGCTTACAAAAAGGGAAGCGACGTTCAGTTGTTTTCGCGTAATCACCTGCCTCAGAACCTTCCACCCGTCCAGCACGCAATCCAGCGTTTACCCCATCACGAGTTGATACTTGATGGCGAGATCACATGGCCTGGTGGCAAGGCCAGGTATCACGTGTTTGACATCATGTGGATAGACGGTCGCAACGTGACATCGTTGCCACTCGAAGAACGCCGGGAGTTGTTGGCCGGACTGCCATTCGAGGAGCCACTTCATCGTGTGGTGCTCGTCGAAGATCCATCGCCGTGGGAGCGCGCGCAGAGGGAAGGTTGGGAAGGTGTGATCGCGAAGCGACGCGGATCTATCTACGAGCATCGACGGTCGAAAGAATGGCTGAAGATGAAATGCGAGTTGTCGGAGAAGTTTCTGGTCGGCGGCTTTACTGATCCGCAGGGCAAACGAGTCGGGCTCGGCGCGCTTCTCGTCGGTTACAACAAGGATGACGACTTCGTCTACGCAGGAAGGATAGGCACTGGCTTCGACACGAAGTTGTTGTTGGACTTACGCGCGCGACTCGACAAACTAGAAATCGAAAAGGCTCCCTTCACGCAAGCGGTTGGTCTACCGCGTGTCCGCGCACATTGGGTGAAACCGGAGATTGTGGTCCAGGTTGGTTTTATCGAGTGGACGGTCCACGGTAAGCTGCGCCATCCGCGTCTACTCGCCGTCGTTGAATGATCACGCATCCTGAAAAGATTCTGTTTCCTGAAGAGGGAATCACAAAAGGCGAGCTTGCGTCGTACTACGAAGCGATTGCGCCCGTGATGCTGCCGCACCTCCGGCGGCGGCCGATCACGATGGAGCGTTTTCATCGTGGCATCGGATCACCGGGGTTTTTTCAGAAGGACGTCTCCAAAGGTTTTCCTGACTGGCTGGAGCGCGTTGAAGTGCCGAAACACGGCGGCACGGTCCATCATCCGATTGCGAACGACACGCGCTCGCTCCTTTGGCTCGCCAATCAAAACAGCATCACTATTCATGTTTGGCCATCGCGCACGCCGAACTTGTACAACCCGGATATTTGTATCTTCGATTTCGATCCGTCGAAGGACGACGAGCTTGATCGATTGCGTGCGGCCGCGTTGCTGTTGCGAGAGTTGCTCGATGATTTGGGGTTGCCGAGTTGGATCAAGACTTCCGGTTCGAAGGGATTTCACATTGCCGTTCCGCTTAATGGAAAGCATGACTTTGGCGAAGTGGCGAGGTTTGCGCACACCGTCGGAAGAGTTCTTGTGAGTCGAGATCCTGAGAATCTGACGCAGGAGTTTCACAAAGTCGATCGCGCTGGACGCATTCTGGTTGATACCGGTCGCAACGGCTACAGCGCGACTTACGCAGCGACTTACACGGTGCGCGCGAGGCCGGGCGCACCTGTCTCTGCGCCCTGCACGTGGGAAGAAATCGAAAAAGGAGAAGTTGGACCAAAGACGTTCACGTTGCGAACTATGGCCCAACGCATTGCTCTTAAAGGGGACCTCTGGTCCGATCTCCTGAAGAATAAAGTATCTCTGAAACGCGCCGTCAATCGTCTTAGCAAATCCGTTTAATCCGCGGTCAAACGTCCCTGGAGGTGAAGATGATAGTAGAAGTCCGCAGCTATCGCATCAAGTCCGGTAAGCGTGAGGAATTCATCAAGTTGTTCGAAACTCGCGCCGTGCCTGCGCTGCGCTCGTATGGGATGAACGTCACAGGTCCATTTCTCGATGTCGAGAATCCGAACAAGTTTGTGTTCCTGCGCAGCTTCCCTTCGCTTGAAGAACGCGAGCGGATGAAGGATGCGTTTTACGGCGGTGAGCTTTGGAAGAATGAGTTGGAAAAGCTTGCGATGCCGCTGTTGGATAGCTATGACGTGATACTTTGCGAGACTTCAGCCGGCTGCGTGTTTGATATTCATTGAGATCGCAGTTTCGAGTGTGGTTACACGGTGATCAGTTGAGCCTCTTGCTTCGATGATGATTGCGTTCGTCGAGCTCGTGATCTCAAATTCATCGTCGCGGAATATTGAACTGAGCCTGTGATCCACTGCTCGCTGCAGTGTCGGCAATTCTTCAGTCGTTCCGGCGAGCGGTAAATACAAGACCAGTTCGAGCTGCTGCATTGCTTTAGATACAGGTTCCACCAAAGCCGCAGCACTTCTTCGATCCAATGCATGAACGTAAGCAAGAAAGTCGACCGGACATCGCTCATAAATCACATTCTCACCCGGGGCGTGTTGACTGAGTCGCTCAATGTTGAATTCTAATTGCCTGCGAAAATCCTCGACGCTCGGCTCAGCAGAGAACTCCTCTCCAAAATCCTCCACCATCAATGTGTACGGCTCCGGCTCGTGCACAAACTCGGGGTGTCGACGCAGAAACTCCTCGATCAGTGTCGACTTACCAGCGCCGTGTGTTCCGGAAACCGCGACTCTCATTTATGGACAAACACCCACGCGTTCGCGCCAGAGCTCAACTGCGCTCTTACACGCTCATAGCCTTCAGGTTCATAAGCGTCCGCCTGTTCGAGCTCTTTTCTCGTGACCTTGAACACGACGCCTTCGACGACATCCGCGGAGTTGCCGGTGAATTGAAGGCTGCGATGATTTGCGCTGCCGCTCTTGATCACGAACTCTTGGTCCGTGATCGTTAACATGACGAGTTTATACTCCGGCAGAGCATCCCGCTCGCCGTCCAACTTGCGTCCAAACGTCTCGAGT
Organism: Pyrinomonadaceae bacterium; assembly: GCA_036006625.1. GTDB lineage: Bacteria > Acidobacteriota > Blastocatellia > Pyrinomonadales > Pyrinomonadaceae > PSRF01. The sequence goes on from DASYPN010000319.1 coordinate 4,433, forward strand.
TGAACCTCCTCGAGTTGAAGAGTTCCGTAAGAGAAGAGATTCTCAACTGCTTGTTCCGTTGAACTCATGATTTCTGCTGACGTCAAAAACTAAACGGGCGACTCCTCGTCGCCCGTACTGAATCCTGGTGCCCGCTAGTAGATTCGAACTACTGACCCCTCGCGTGTGAAGCGAGTGCTCTACCACTGAGCCAAGCGGGCATAAGTCTTTAAAATCAATAGCTTACAGCAATACCTTAGAATGGCAGATTTGCTGTAAGTTTACCGATTTCTGCGCATCTTAAACCATCTCTGCCCGCTTGCGCCAGTGGTGGGAGCAAACGTCTTCGCGACGGATTTTAAGTCCCTTGACTACACTTTCACCACCTTCTACCACATGCTACCGGGCATATTTATGGGCGTTTCAGCCGTCAAAGCAAGCTACGTCACAACAGGTATCACAACGTAACTCCCTCATCTCGGAACAAGGAATGCGATTGGCTAAAGTACTTCTCTTCTTTGATTTGGTCTTTACAAAACCGAGCGCGCGCCAGTATCGCTTTGACATTCGCAACCATCTGCGGGTGACCACACGCATACGCAACTGAGTTACTATGATCAAAACCAAGCTGGTCGG
>DASYPN010000320.1:0-12466 GCA_036006625.1 Pyrinomonadaceae bacterium
CCTTTGATTCGCGTCAGCACCACTCGCGCGTCTTCGTCACTCATGCGCGCGAGTTTTGTAAAGCTCAAGGCTCCCGCGACAATCGATTCAGAAAGGTGCAGCAGATACGCAGACTTCTGCCGCGTCACTCCGAGACTGCGCAGATACGCGTCGCCAAGCTCAAGAAACCGCAGCGGTGTGAACGGCTGAATCGACGCCTCGAGACGCACCAGCATCGCTTTGGCAGACTTCAGCGACACCTGTTGTTCGAGAATGATGTGAGCGAGTGTTGAAAAACCGGTTGCTCGTCGCCACAAAGGCGGATCGCCGTGATGGGCGTGAATTCGCGCCAGGAGTTCATCGCGGGCGGCGAGTTCACGTGCAGCCAGCGCTAGACTCTTCTGCGTGAGTGGCTTCAACTGCGTGTTGCGATTGTCAGGAAGTTCTCAAAAAGAATGCGACCATCGCGGGAGTCGTTCGGGTGCTCCCAGCGCGTGCGGTTCTTGTTCCAGTCTTCGAAAGACTTTTCAAGGTGAAACTGGACCGTGTAAATCAGTTGTCCTTCGGTGCGTTTCACCATCATCTGGTTACGACAGAGATACGACGTCGCCAGCAGCTCGAAACCTTCCGGCACGCGGTCGAGTTGCAGTCCGTGATTTTGCCAGACGCGAAGAATGCGCGCGGGCGAATTCGGATCCGTGCAGTTGACGTTCGTGAAAATCGGATCGGAAGGCTCGGTAATGCGAATGAAGCGATACTGATACTCAAGCGGGCGAGCGATGCGTTGCTCGTGTTGCTCGAGTTTATCGAGCGTCACTACTCGCGCGCCGAAGCTCAGACCAACGAGCTGATGACCGCCACAGATCGCCAACACCGGTGTCTGAGTCGTGCGAATAAAGCGGCCAAAGTCATCGAGGATCGACTGCTTGTAATAATCAAAATCACGCAACGTCCCGCTCAGCACGATCGCGTCGGGAGCAAAACGTTTAGCAGCCTCTCCGATTTCGGCCAGGTGAGCTACTTCGGTTGTGGGCCGCTTCACGAGTCGGGAAACGTTGTTGAGAATATTCTCGATCGCCATCCCGGCGATGAGACGTTCGCGTCTCAACTCTGCGGCCAGCAATTCGCCCCATTCTTCACGCGCTACTTCGGACAGGTCGCGTTCGTCGCGCAGCAGGTTGTCGATTACGAGCACCCGCGCTTCTTCAAGGCGTTGCTCAACCGGTTCGTAGCGACAAAAAGTTTGCTGATTGAATGGGAAGGGAAGTGCCCCGGAAACTTTTGTCCGGTCGTTAGTGGGGGTAAAGTCTTGGCTCATTTATCGGGTAACTGTCGTCAATAGATTTACTAAAAACGTTGTTTTGTACTTTGCCTGAACTCCGGAACACGCGTGCCCGGCCCGGCCTCCTCAATTTCCATGCGAATTTTAGCAAGTAGCAGGCCACGAAGTCTCCCACTGAATCTTGTGCTTTCTGTTCTGGCTTCCTGCTCAACCAGCAACAGCATTCTATACCACGATGACTCCAATTCGTCCGCTAAATGCGAGATTTTTGTTATGTCGTACGGTACTGCTACAGCCCCGCAACCGACGCGCGCAAAGACTGAAAGGTACCTGGCGGTCGCCAAATCCGGACACAGAAGCCGGCGACGACCGACTTTCAACTCGACTCCGAGCAGTGTGTGCTGAATGACGACTCGCTCGGACGGCTTGTCGTTTTCGAATTGATACGAGCGAGTGCGCAGCCCCAGTATACGCTCGCGATAGATTCGCGGCAGCCATGTTTCGCCAAGTTGTTCCTGGATCTTTTGGGCGTAACTTTCGGCAGGCAAAGATTTCTCCCGCAACGGCGCCACGGCGCAATGTAAGACTCAACTTGTTAAGGTTCGCGTTGCGCCTTTGCGCCGTTGCGGGAGACCTTTTCCGTGAATATTTGCGATTCAATCTTCGTCTGCAGGGCATTGATCACGCGCCCGGGAAAGATTCCGAGATAAAGCACACCGAGAACAGTTATCACTAACGCCACCGCCACGCTCGCAGGAATACGCGGCGCCTTCCAGGCCATCGTTCGCTCACCGAAGAACATAACGATGATCAGTCGCAGGTAGTAATAAGCCGAGACTGCGGTGTTGAGCACGCCCACCACGACGAGCTTGTAGTAGTGCTGATCGATCGCGGCTCCAAACACGAGAATTTTTCCCATGAAGCCCGCGGTCAGCGGCATTCCGAGAAGACTCAACATGAAAAGACTCAAAGAGAACGCCAGCACCGGCGATTCAAATCCGATCCCGCGATAGTCTTCGATTGCAGTCCTGCGATCGCCCCTGCGCGCGATCACTTGCACCACTGCGAACGCGCCGATATTCATCACCGCGTAAGTCAACAGATAGAAGACAACTGCTGTGATGGCGCTATTCCGTTGAGCCGGATCGGAAGCGGATCCAGCCGCGACAAAGCCGACGAGCGCATATCCCGCGTGCGCGATGGAGGAGTACGCGAGCATGCGCTTGACGTTGTTCTGGACGATCGCGACGACGTTGCCGAGCGTCATCGTGAGCAGCGCCATGATGACGAGTACGTTGACCCAGAGCTGGTGCAGGTTACCGTCCGTCGCGTTGGAAGCAGACACGACAAAGGGCAAACCAAAAACAAAAACGCGCATGAACGCGGCAAAGCCGGCAGCCTTCGGTCCTGCAGCCATGAACGCAGTGACCGGCGTCGGCGCGCCTTCATAAACATCCGGCGTCCAGATGTGAAACGGCGCGGTGGCGATCTTGAAACCAAATCCGACGAGCATCATCGCGGCGCCCGCGTAAAGTAACGCCGGATATTGTGCCTGGCTGACCCGAGTCGCAATCTCAGCAATGTTGGTTGTTCCGGCTACGATTCGGCTGAGTTGACCGCCTGGTCCCGGCTCTGCGATCGAAGTTGCGCCGTAGATCAGCGCGATTCCGTAAAGCAGAAACGCGGACGAGAACGAACCGAGAATGAAGTACTTCAGCGACGACTCGTTCGAGCGAACATCCGTGCGCCTGAATCCAGCCATCACGTAAGTGGCGATTGAAAGAATCTCGAGTCCGAGGAAAATGATGACGAGGTCATTACCCGACGCCATCAGCATCATTCCCACCGTGGCAAACAGAAGCAGCGAGTGAAATTCGCCCGCAGGCAATTGTTCGCCTTGCACCCAGACAGTCGAGATCAGCAACGTCAGCAAGGATACAAGCAGAAAGATCAACGTGAACCCGAGACGCAGTTCATCGAGCACGATCATGCCATTGAATGCATCGGTAGACGGTGTGCCAGTCGACCACAACCACACAGCACTAATCGCGCCCGCGACGATTCCGACGAGTGAAATACCACCCGTGATCCAACGTTGTGTGGGACGAACAAACGCATCGACCAGCATCACGAGAACGGCCGCAGCACACACGATCACTTCCGGCGCGATTAGCGACCAGTTAATGATCGGCATCATTGATTGTGCAAGGAAGATCTCGCGCAAAGGCGCAAAGAATGCAAAGGAATCGATCATCTTGAGCTCTCCTTTGCTTGCTCTGCGTCTTTGCGAGAAACCGTTTCTGCTGGCTGCTCATTCGAAGTCGTATATGAACCGCCCGTCGGGCTGCCGGTAACACGGGCGCGGATTGTCTCGACGCTCAGCCGTGAGCGGTCAAGAAACACACGCGGGTAAACACCCATGAAGAGCATCAGCAACAACAGTGGCAACATCAGTCCGATCTCACGCGTGTTCAGATCAGACAACTCAGCATTTTCAGGGTTCGTGATCTTGCCGAACACGACTCGCTGCAACATCCACAGCATGTAAACCGCCGCCCAGATAACGCCCGTCGCGGCGAACATCGTGGCGAGATATGGATGGAAAACCGCTCTCGAAGTCCACGTGCCGATCAAAATCAAAAACTCTCCAACGAATCCGTTAAGGAACGGCAGACCAATCGACGACAGTGAAGCGATCACAAAGAACGTCGAGAACCACGGCATCGGCTTCGCCAGTCCGCCAAACTCGCTGATCATCCGTGTGTGCCGGCGTTCGTATATGAAGCCGACAAACAGGAACAGCGCGCCGGTTGAAACACCGTGATTGAGCATCTGGTAAAGCGCGCCCTGCATGCCAAGCTCGGTAAACGAGAACAATCCGAGCACGACAAATCCCATGTGACTGACTGAAGAATAGGCTACGAGTCGCTTCACATCAGGCTGGACCATCGCCACGAGCGCGCCGTAGATGATTCCGATCACTGCCAACGTTATAAACACGAACGCCCAGCGTTTAGCTTGATCCGGAAAGAGTGCCAGATTGAAGCGCAGTAATCCGTAAGTTCCCATCTTCAGCAAAACGCCGGCGAGGATCACTGAACCAGCCGTAGGCGCCTCGGTATGCGCGTCCGGCAACCAGGTGTGAAAAGGAAAGAGCGGAACCTTTATGCAAAAGGCGAGCGCGAATGCGACAAAGAGAAAGAATGCTGTCTCCGAGGCAAGTGGAGTCGACTGCATCGCTTGCAGAATCGTTGGGTAGTCGAATGAATGGTAGACGAAGTACAGCGTGATAATCGCAGCAAGCATCAGCAAGCTGCCCACAGCGGTGTAAATGAAAAACTTTATCGCCGCGTAAACGCGACGTTCGCCACCCCAGATTCCGATGAGGAAAAACATCGGTACCAGCGATGCTTCGAAGAACAGATAGAACAGCAACAGATCGAGTGACACGAAAACGCCGGTCATCGCCGATTGCAGGATCAGAAGGAAGACGTAATAAGACAGTTGTCTCTTGTGAACCGCGGTCCAACTCGAAAGGATCGCGATCGGCATCAGCAGGGTAGTCAACAGGACCAGCCATAGACTGACGCCATCGACTGCAACGTGATAACGCGCGCCGATCGATCCAATCCAGCTTACGTTCTCGTCGAATCTGAATTCAGCGCCATACGTACCGGCGCCGCGCAGCAGTAGCAACGACAATGCGAACGTCGCGATAGTTACAACGAGGGCAATCCACCGGTAGTGCTCGTCCCGCCGGCTCGACACAAAGCTATAGCCCACCAGCGCGAGAGCGCCGGCAACCGGCAAGAGGATCAGTGTGGTTAACAAGTTAGACATCAATCTGCGTAATCTGTGGACGAACTACTTCGGATAGCCCATCCACGCAAACAGTCCAATCAAAATCAGTGCTCCGACGAGGATGATGGCCGCGTATCCGCGTACAAAACCGGCTTGCAGATAGCGTGCAAGCCGTCCGAGCTCAGTAACTGCATCGCCAAGTCCGTGCAGAATGCCGTCGATCACACCTATGTCGAACATCTTCCACAAGCCTTCGCGCGATGCGCCTTCGATCGGATGTATCAGTGCGGCGTCATAAACCTCATCGACGTAGTATTTGTTCTCGAGTATTCGCGGCATTTGCGTCAACGGACGTTTCTGGAAGATCACCCATCCGAGGCCGATACCCGCGAAACCAATCAGTACCGAAACCAGAGCAAGCCAACGCTCGGCGCTGATCTCTTCACTCGAGTGTGTGGCGTGTGCCACTTCTTCGATGGGCACAAACGCTCGTTCGTGTGCACCCTCGGAAGGAACGGCAGCGGCGGGCTCACCATGTGTCGCCACTGGTATCGAAGCCACTGCAGGTTCAAGCGTATGTTCGAGTACGTTGACGTCCTTATGCGTGAAGAAAGAACTCATCGCGTACGGCACGCCGATAAAACCGCCTACAGTCGACAAGACTGCGAGCACAATCAACGGCAACGTCATCAGCCACGGTGATTCGTGCGGCGTGACTGGACCGTGATGATGATCCGGTTCCTGGTGTTTCGACTCATGAGTCTCGCGAAAGCGTTCGCCGCCCCAGAAAGTCATCACCATCATTCGCGTCATGTAAACCGCAGTTAGAAATGCGGTAAGGGCCGCTATGAACCAGAGAAACTTGCTGAACCCGGAAGGCAGACTAAAAGCCGGCGCACTCCACGTCTTCCAAAGGATCTCATCCTTGGAGAAGAACCCTGCAAAGATCGGAACACCGCTGATCGCGAGCCAGCCGGTCATCATCGTGATCCACGTGATGGGCATGTACTTCTTGAGTCCACCCATACGTCGCATGTCCTGCTCGTGGTGCATGCCGTGAATCACGGATCCGGAACCGAGGAACAGCAACGCTTTGAAGAATGCGTGCGTGATGACGTGGAAGATCGCGGCGACAAACGCGCCGACGCCACAGGCGAGGAACATGTATCCGAGCTGTGAAATGGTCGAGTAAGCCAGAACTTTCTTGATGTCGTTTTGTGCGAGACCGATTGTCGCGGCGAAGAGTGCCGTCGCTGCTCCGATAACGGCAACGATGAACATCGCAGTCGGTGCATGCACGAAGATCGCTGAGCAACGCACGATCATGTAGACGCCAGCCGTGACCATCGTTGCAGCATGAATCAACGCAGACACGGGTGTGGGTCCGGCCATCGCATCCGGCAGCCAAACGTACAAAGGTATCTGCGCGCTCTTGCCCGCCGCACCGATAAACAGCAGCACGGCGATGGACGTGGCGCCACCGGCAAATATTGCTCCGGCTGTGAATGGATCGACTGGCGCGTTCTTAAAGAACGAAAGGGCTGTTTGCGTCACTTCACCTGCCGCTGGATTTGCAAAAAAGCTGACTGAACCTGTGACGAAGAACGTCAGCATGATCCCGAGTACAAATCCCCAGTCGCCGATGCGGTTCGTGATGAACGCCTTCTTCGCTGCGTCGCCCGCTTCTTTCTTATCGAAGTAATAACCAATCAGCAGGTACGAGCAGAGGCCCACGCCTTCCCAGCCGACAAACATCAGGACGAAGTTGTCGCCGAGCACGAGCGTCAGCATCGAGAACATGAACAGGTTGAGAAACGCGAAGAAGCGATAGAAGCCCTCCTCACCGTGCATGTAACCAACGGCAAAGACATGAATCAGGAAACCGACAAAGGTGATAAAGAGCGCATACGTTCCGCTCAAACGGTCCATCGCGAGACCGAAGTCGGCACGCAAATTTCCAACGTGCAGCCACGTCCAGATGTGATCAAAAACCGGCGTCTCAGACCGCAGCGCGCCGCCCGACATGAACGCCAGGTAGAACGCAACGATTGCCGAAATCGCCACCGACCCACAAGCGACGATCCCGATAAACCTTTCATCTCGTACACGTCTTCCGATGAGCCAATTAATGGCCGCACCTGCAAGCGGAGCAAAGATGATCAGACTGAGGAGGTTGTTTTCCATGAGTTATGCTTCACAGGATTTCCAAGATTTTCAGGATTGACATGTAAATCTTGGCTGATCTTGTAAAATCCTGTGAAACTGACCTCTCGACTCACAACTTCAGGATGCTCGCCTCGTCCACATCCAAAGTCTCACGATTGCGGAAGATGGCGATAATGATTCCCAAACCCACCGCCGCTTCAGCGGCCGCTACAGTCATAACGATGAACACAAAAAGTTGTCCGGTGACGTCCTGAAAGAAACTCGCAAACGCAACGAAGGTCAGATTCACAGCATTCAGCATCAGCTCAATGCACATGAACATCGCGATGATGTTGCGCTTGATGATGACACCCGTCACGCCGATCGTGAAAAGGATCGCGGAGAGTGCGAGGTACCATGAAAGCTGTGGTTCCATCTTCTTTACTCGTCTCTGTGTCTATGATCCACACCAAGCAGTCTGGCTGCTTCGTCGGTCGATTCGGTTTCGACCGGCCTCAGATCGTCTGGAGCCGCGTTCGGATCTACGAGGGAAACTGGAAACTGTTGCGCCCCTGGAATCGCACGCGCAGTCGGCGAAAGCAACCCGCCCCGACGGGCAAGCGTCATCGCACCGACGATCGCCATCAGCAGCAGTATCGAGGTGATCTCAAACGGCAAAAGATATCTTGTAAATAATTGCGAGCCGATCGAATGTGTGACACCGATGTCTGAAACAGCGGTTGTTGGGCTAACTCTGAACTCCTCCTGTACCGAGACGAGTATGAAAGCCACCTCTGCGATCAGAACCGCTGCGAGCGCGACGGCCGTCGGCACGAGAAACTTCAGACGCGTGCGTCCACGCTCTTCCTGCTCGACGTTGAGCAACATGATCACAAAAACAACCAGCACCATGATGGCGCCCGCATAAACAATCACCTGGACTGCAGCAATAAACGGCGCCGCCAGCATCACGTAAAGACACGCCAGCGAGATGAACACGCCGATCAGCGAGATCGCGCTGTAGAGCGGATTGCGTTGGGCGACGACGGCAAGCGCGCAGCCGATCCCCAGTCCCGCAAATAAAATGAAGAACAATGCCAGCATCACATAAAGAAATATATTGCCGTGGCCGTCAGAAAGATGTTCAGCAGCGCCAGCGGCAACAGAAACTTCCAGCCAAAGCTCATCAACTGATCGAAACGGAAGCGCGGCAGCGTTCCACGCAGCCAGATATAGAAAAACAGAAAGCAGCAGATCTTAAATAGAAATCCGAGCGCGCTAATCAGCCCAAACATGAATGAGCCAGGCGCAAACACGTAATGCAAAAGCGGAACATTCCAACCACCAAAAAACAGCGTGGTGGCCAGCATCGAGACCGTGAACATGTTGATGTATTCAGCGAGGAAGAAGAGCGCAAACTTCATCGCGCTGTACTCGGTGTGAAAACCGGCTACAAGTTCAGTCTCAGCTTCCGGAAGGTCAAACGGGACGCGATTCGTTTCCGCGATGGCGGCGATAAAGTAGATCACAAAACCGAGCGGCTGAAGAATGATGTACCACCAGCCACTTGATTGCTGTTCAACGACCTGCGCGAGATCGAGCGTTCCGGCGAGCATGATCACGCCGATCAAACTCAACCCGAGCGCTAGCTCATAAGAGATCATCTGAGCCGACGAACGAAGCCCGCCCATCAAGCTGTATTTGTTATTCGACGACCAGCCCGCGAGCATGATTCCGTAGACACCGATTGACGTGATGCCGAGCACGTAAAGCAGTCCAACATCGAAGTGCGTAATGACGAGCGGAATCGTGATGTTCGTGAACGGAATCCTGATCTCCGGTCCGAACGGATAGACGATCATCGTCATCAACGCTGCCATCGTCGCGATCACGGGAGCGAGGAAGTAGATGAAACGTGTCGATTTGTCGGGAACGATGTCTTCCTTGAGAATAAACTTCAGCAGATCCGCAAAAGGTTGCAGGACACCGCCATAGCCGACACGATTTGGACCAAGCCGGCCCTGAATAAAACCAAGGACACGGCGTTCCGCCAACACCGTGTAGGCGACGATCAGCAACACCACCACAAAGGCCACAGTGATAGCCGCAAACTTGAGAGCTATATCGATCGCAGTTTCCATCAAACTGTTTTTGCTACGGATTTCACGGATGTGATCTGGTACAACGGCGAAACCGCGGTCGTTTCCGGACGCGGATTGCCTGACGCCAGCAGGTGGAACTGTCCCACCTTGTCAGTCAGCGTGCCGATCTTGAACAACTCTGTCCCGACGTCAGGCGTAACCACGATCTTCTCGCCGGTATCCGGAAGGTCTTCAACGCATTGCCGCAGCACTGCGATTTCCGCCGAGACATCAGCTCGATCAACTACTGCGTATTTCGCCTGAACCGGATTCGTTTCATCCTTCAGCAGTGGATAACGCATGCCCGAATACGCCGGCACCTTCTCGCCGATTTCCCTAAAGACAGCGCTCGCCGACATCTCATATCCGAAATCCATTCCGAGCTCTTTCGCGAGTTGGGACACTATCACCCAGTCAGGCTTTGACTGATGCAGCGCCGGAATCGACTGCCGCACTCGTTGGACGAGGCCATCGTTGTTGGTGAACGTGCCGTCCTGCTCAGCATAGGACGCAGCCGGCAAGATGACGTCCGCTGCCGCTGTAGTCTCAGTCTCAAATAGTTCCTGGACCACCAGAAAATCGAGTTTCGAGAGGGCGTCCTCGTGACCTTCAATCTGTTCCGGCAGGAAACTGCCCGCGACGTAGAGCGCCCGAATCGAGCTACCTGCCGCATTGAGCATTCCGCGCGCAGACGTCGCTGCATCCATCATTCCCATGTCATGCGCGCCAATGCTGTTGTTGAAGAGCGGTAGCGGATGGAACAGGATGCGACGATCTCGCGTAGCGAATTTCTGCGGCAACTGAGCGATCGCCGCTTGCGCTGCTGGGCTGAGCTCGCGACCGAACATCACCACCACGTCGCCCGTGCTGTCCGCAATCGCCTGGCGTGCCTCAGCAATCGAATTTTCTTCAACGCCTGCTTTTAGTGCGGCGAGTGAATCAGCCGCGGGATCAAAAAGCGCGAGCGCGATAGCGTCCTCTGATTTTGGCCTGATGTGAACAAAGACCTTTGCCTGTTCGCGCAAACGAATCGGCGCGGAGTTGATGAGCACGAGCGTTGAACCGCCGTTTCTCACTGCCTGGCGAATCTGCTTTCCGGTTAGCGGCTGTAACTCGCTCGGATCGCCACCGATCAAGACGATCGTTTTTGCGTAACGAATATCGCGGTGCGTCGCCAACGGTCCGCCGAGATGTTGGAAGAAACTTCGCAGGCTGAAAGCGTCGGTGGTCGTGTAGTTCTCAGTGCCCACGAGTTCAGTTGTGAACTTGTGCAACACGTGGAGCGCTTCGTTCGTCAATCGTGGACTGCCAATGACGCCCACGGCGTTTCGACCGTGTTCTTCCGCAACTGCGTCGAGTCGTTCCGCGACGTGGCGAATCGCTTCATCCCAGGTTGCGGGAATCAGCTTGCCGCCCTTTTTGTAACGGATCATCGGCGTGCGAATACGCGCCTCGTGATTGATGAATGGATGCCCAAACCGGCCTTTGATGCAAAGAAACTCGCCGTTGATTCCGTTGACGTAGCGATCGCGCGCTACTGAGCGTCGTACTTCACCGCCGCGCGAACCGAGCGACATCTGGCAACCGTCCGAACAGAAGTTGCAGGTCGTGATTGTTTGCGCGAGCTCCCACGGTCGTGTTTGATGACGATAAGTCGCGTCGAGCAGCGTTCCTGTGGGACAGACTTCGATACAGTTTCCACATTGCGAACAGTCGAGCCAGCCGAGATAAGTTCCGATAACCGTGTGCGCACCGCGGCCGCCGGCTTCGATCGCGTCTTCGCCCATCCACTCGTCGCAAACTCGCGTGCATCGTTTGCAGAGAATGCAGCGCTGCGGATCGTTCGCCACCATTGGTGAGAGGTATCGCTCGGCGTAGTAGTTTTTCTTCTCGGTGAATCGCTCTTCGAGGCCGCCCCAGTCGAATGTCATCTCCTGCAGTTCGCATTCACCACCGCGATCGCAGACAGGGCAATCAAGCGGATGATTCGCAAGTAGAAACTCGGTCATGCCGCGTTGCGCCTTCTCAATCTCTTCGCTCTGCGTGGTGACGATCATGCCGTCCGTGCAGATGATCGTGCAGGACGTCTGCAGCTTCGGCATCTTTTCGATCCGAACGAGACACATGCGACACGAAGCCTGCAGCGCGAGGTCCGAGTAATAGCAGAACGATGGGATATCGAAACCCTTTTCGCGACACACGTCGATCAGACGCGCGGCTTTCGGCACTTCGAAGTCTTTGCCGTTAATTGTGACTTTAATTAGTTCCGTGGACATCCAAATAAAATCCGTCTAATCCGTGGCCAGTAATCGTTTCTTAAAATCTTCCGGGAATCGTTTGATTGCTGACTGGATAGGCCACGACGCAGCATCACCAAGCGGACAAAACGACTTGCCCTCGATGTTGTCGCAGAGATCGAGCATCAGTTGCGCGTCCTCGATGCGTCCGCCGCCGTTCTCGATTCGCTTGAACACCTTCACCAGCCAGTCAGTGCCTTCACGACATGGCGTACACCAGCCACACGATTCGTGTTTATAAAACTCAGTCAGGTTCTTCGTTGACTCAAAGACGTCAACAGTCTCGTCCATCACGATGAAGCCGCCCGACCCGACGCTCGAGCCCGCAGCGACCAGACCTTCGTAATCCATGCGAACATCCTTCCCGATGATCTGATCCGCGCGCATGATGTAGACCGATGAGCCACCGGGAATCACCGCTTTCAGTAGCTTCCCGTCGAGCATCCCGCCGCAGTCTTCCATGATGAACTTCTCCATGTCGTCGTAACCCATCGGCAGTTCGTAAACGCCGGGCTTGTTGACGTGACCGGAGACGGACCACAGCTTCGTGCCACCGCTCTTCTCGGTGCCGAGTTTCTGATAAGCCTCGCCGCCCATCTTGATGATGTCAGGGACTGCAGTGAGCGTCTCGACGTTGTTGACGACAGTCGGAGCCGCGTACAAACCCGAGACAGCAGGGAAGGGAGGCTTCATGCGCGGATGACCGCGGAGGCCTTCGAGTGAACTCAGCAGCGCCGTCTCTTCACCGCAGATGTACGCGCCGGCGCCGGTGTGCGTGTGAATCTCGCACGAGAAGTTCGTGCCGAGAATGTTGTCGCCGA
>DASYPN010000321.1:0-4049 GCA_036006625.1 Pyrinomonadaceae bacterium
AGGTGGCCGCAGTCGCTGTCGAGGGTGAGGAGTTTGGCGCCGAGGAGCGTGGCGAAGTCAGTGGCTGGCCCAGGCGTGACGACGTGATCGTATTTGGCTACGATCACGAATACCTTTGCGCGAACTGACTTCGCGGCGCGCTCTAACGAACCACCGAAATCACGTGAGATGTCGAGCTTCATCATCGCCTGCGCCTGACGAATCTTGTCGTTCGCGTCGAACCGGTGCGCGTCATTTCGCGCCTTCTCGAGATCGGCAAACACCTGCTCACGAGTTTTGCGACGATTGTAGTCAGCCGGACTTGTGAGCAGCAGCTCGCCGAACGCAAAGTCGAGTGCGCGAGCCGGGTTAACTGAATAGTTTCCACCCTTCCAGTCACGGTCTTCCATCAACGCATCAATCTGTGCTTGCCACAACATCAGGTCGTACGGCGCGAGACGTGGTGAACCAACGATCGGAATCGCTTTGTCCATAAACTCCGGATATGAGACGAGCCATTGAAACGTCTGCATGCCGCCCATCGAGATGCCGACCACTGCTTTTACGTGATGGATGTTGAGCACGCGTGTTAGAAGCTCGTGCTGTGTGGCAACCGTATCGCGCAACGTGAACTCCGGAAAGCGCATACGCGGTTGCAGACGACTATTCGAAGGTGACGAAGAGACGCCGTTACTGAGTGCATCAATCGCAACAACGTAATAAGTCGTGCTGTCGATCAGTCGTCCTGGTCCAAAGTTCGATTTGAGTTGTTCGGTTGTGCCGCCGGCCCAGGTGGGAAAGACGATCACGTTCGACTTGTCGCTATTGAGTGTTCCGAAGGTTCGATAACCGATGCGGCAGTTGCGGATCACGCCACCGTTCTGAAGTTTGAAGTCGCCGAGATTGGCGAACTGCTGTTCCTGTGCGAAAGCGACAAGCTGCAGTGCGAGCAATCCACAGATTACACAGATTGACCTTTTCATTTTTGGAAGACGATGTTGTCGACCAGGACCATTCCTTGTTGCGGCGTGCACTGGTTGCAATAGGCGCTGATGGTGACGGCCGTCAACTTTTTGAACACTTCCTTCGTGTCGACTTTCTCGGCCCACGAAGGCTGCGTCATCCCTTTCAGCGGAATCAAGTACGTGTTGAGTCCCGGCTTGATTCGAATCGCCAATTGCGGAAAGCCGGCGTTGAGATTGATACCTTGCCCGTGGCTGACAAACTCAACGCGTAACGAGTCGACACCGGTTGCGTAAAGTTGCAACGCGAGCTGTTTGTAACCACTCACGTCGTCGGCGACAGTCTTTCCATCCTTCATCGGATGTCCCATTACTTCCAAGGTCACGTTCGCCCACTGGTTTGGACCAACCAGGTTGTATTCAAACGTTGCGAGATGGTTTTGCGGGGCATCTTTCAGAACGATCAACTCGGGCGCGCCTGGAGAAGCGTTGGCAAGGCCTTTGTACTTTACCGGCGTGGACTCCTGCGCAGTGTACATCTGAACCATGCCGCCGTTGTTGCTGACTGCACGCCCATTCTCGACCTTTTCAAAGTCCGCGTAGACAAACTTGTCTTCCTGAGCAGGCGCTGGACCAACAGCGAGAAGTAAGAGCACTGCGATGGTGATTGAAGTCGTGAGTTTCATTGCACTTCCTCCCATTGACTTGACGTTGCTGAGCGAAAGACCGCGTCGATCACGGTCATGTTGTTTATCGCATCTTCGAGTGGAATCGGTTGTTCGCTGTACTCACGAATCGCGCGGGAGAACAGCGTGCCTTGGATCTCGTACTGATCGCAAATCGGAAACTCGATGGTTTCATCGTCGAGCAGGAGCCGAGTCGGGCGATCGTTAGGAGCGTTGAACGGGATGAGCACTTCGATCCGGCCTTCCGTGCCAGTGAAGATCATGCGCTGGTACGGCGCGAGACGCGTGCTGCACGTGAAAGTCGAGTGACCGTTTGGAAAATCGAGCACGGCGCTCGTCAACGTGTCGGTGCCAGTCGCCGCATCACGTTCGATCAGACCGAGCACGCAGGTCGGCTCTGTCTCATACATGAAGCGAGAGATCGTGATTGGATAACAACCGATATCCATCAACGCTCCACCGCCGAGCTCGAGGTGATTGCGAATGTTTGTCGGGTCGGGATTGTTATAACTGAAAAAGCCCGTTATCGATCGCAGCGAACCGATCCGGCCCGAGTGAATCAGCCGCCGTGTTTCGAGCCACTGCGGATGCGTGCGCACCATGAATGCTTCCTGTATTCGGACGCCGGTACGGTCCCGAACATCGATAAGCGTTCTTGCTTCTTGCGCGCTGAGTGCGATCGGCTTTTCACAAAGAACATGCTTACCAGCTTCAGCGGCTCTCACTGTCCACGGAACGTGAAGATTGTTGGGCAGCGGGTTATAGATCGCCTCGATCGAGTTGTCGGCTAGCAATTCTTCATAACTTCCGTACGTGTTCGGAATGTTGAGTTCGCCTGCGGCCGACTTTGCTTTGGAAAGATCACGCGACGCTATCGCAGCGATCTCACACCAGTCGCTGCGCTGCATCGCGGGTATGACTTTCGCTACCGCGATCTTTGCCGTCCCTAAAATTCCCCATCGAACTTTGTTCATAGCTCTAAGAATGTTTCACGCAAAGGCGGAAAAAGACCGCAAAGGCGCTAAGAAGAACTTATGCAGCTTTGCGTCTTCCTTTGCGTGAAACATTTCCATCTTCAAAAGGCATCAAACACAGAACGAATGCGGAGTCGCTCTTTCAACTGTTCGACTGTTATCGGTTTACGCGAACGAAACTCAACAGTGATCTCTCTTCCAGGCGCGAGGTTGAAAAAGTTGTCGGAGAAGAATCCGTCATGCTCCGGCACTGACAGATAAACAGCCTTCGCAAATTTGTCCGTCGTCACTTTGATATTAAAGCCGCCGCGTGTGGGCGTCACTTCGGAATTGATCGTCGGCTTCGAGAATGTGAGATCCTTGAACGGCGCGAAGAAGTAATCGTGACTCGAAACCACTTTTCCGTTCACCAGCAGTTCTGCATACACCACCGCATTCTTTCCGTCTGTTCCACCGAGCAGTTCTTCAACTCTCAGATCGAAATACGAACGACTCGTCAACGGTGCGACATTCACGTCCTGAAGAAAACTCTTCAAGGTCGCGCCATCGAAATTCATGAGCGTCACTCGCAACTTTGCAGGAACTGCTTTTGGTCGATCCGAGACGACGAACATCTTCAGATATCCGTTTTGCACAGTCGGACTGACGAGCAGATCGTTGTAGAACCGGCGCGAATAGTATTGCAGCGCCTTCCAGCGACCGAAGTAGTCAATGCTGGACCACGACGCGACGGGCCAGCAGTCGTCGATCTGCCAGTAAAGCGAACCCATATTGTGCGGCATGATCCGTCGCAGGTGCTCGGCTCCGATGCGAATGCCTTCAGCCTGCAAAACCTGGCTTACGTAGAGAAACGATTCGAAATCTTTCGGCTGCGCGTAGTCGCGCAACATGTATTCGCGCACGAGCTGATTGCCGCGTGGATGCCGCTGGTGCGCGAGCATGATCGGCGACTCGATATCGCGGTCGGATTCAATCGTGTAACCCTTGACCGTTTCGATATTTGGAAACGACTGGAAGCCGTATTCGCTCATGAATCGCGGCGTCTGTTTCTCGTAATCGCTGAACGGTTCTGCCGCGTGCCAGACTCGCCAGAAGTGCACATCACCACTGCGCAGTGAATCCGGATCATCGTCGAGTCCACCATGCGGAGAGCTGGGCCAGTAAGTTCGTGTCGGATCGTAGCTCGCGGTAACTTCCTTCAAGACGCCATGGAAGATTTTCGTGTAGTCGTCCCACACCGATGCCGGCAGAGTCTTTCGCCAGCCCCAGTTCAACCACGCCGTCTCGACCTCGTTGTTGCCGGCCCACAGCACGATGCTCGGGTGATTCCGCAGACGCTTGACGTTGTCGATCGCTTCGGCGCGAACACTGTCTAGAAACTCCTGCGTCGCCGGATACATGCTGCAAGCGAACATGAAATCCTGCCAGACAAGAATTCCCATCTCGTC
>DASYPN010000322.1:0-10298 GCA_036006625.1 Pyrinomonadaceae bacterium
CTAAAAAACTCCATCCCATTATCAAACGAATCCGCAATCGCTCTTGTCGTAATCACCGCACCAATCGGGTGTCCATTACCAATCGGCTTCCCAAGCACAACGATATCAGGCACCACGCCATACATCTCGAAACCATAGAAGTGTGTCCCAATGCGACCGTACCCAGTCTGAACTTCATCCGCGATGCAGACACCACCTGCAGCACGCACTGCCTCGTAAACTCTTCCCAAATACCCTGGCGGAAGAACGATCTGCCCGGCAACACTTGGCAGCGACTCGGCAATAAACCCACAGAAGTTCGTTCCTATCTTTCCAACAACTTCGGTGGCGTCTATGTCCGAAGCAGGAAGCGGCACAGCATGCACCCACGACGGCGCTCCTTCACCTCCGGGCCCATTGTGCTTGTACGGACTGAGATCGATCAGCGTCGTCGTATTTCCATGGTACGCATGGTCCAACACGATCATCTCACGCGCTTTCGTGTGCGCGCGCGCAAGCCTAACCGCGAGCTCGTTTGCTTCACTTCCAGAGTTGACGAAGTAACAAACGCTCAACGATTCGGGCAACGTCGCCGTGAGTTTCTCTGCGTACTCGAGAATCAGCTCGCTCAGATAGCGCGTGTTCGTGTTCAGCAGCTCCATCTGCCGCTGACCTGCCGCGACCACTTTCAGATGACAATGCCCAACATGCGCGACATTGTTGTACGCATCGAGATACCGGCGGCCTTCGTCGTCAAAAAGGTACTGCATCGCCCCGCGCACAATGTTGAGCGGCTTCTCATAAGCCACGCTCAAATTGCGTCCGAGCAGTCGCCGCCGCTCTTTAAGTAAATCTTTTTTCATCCGCGTAAATCCGTGGCAAATTTTCTTCGATCGCCTTCTGGCTGATCTGCAGATACTCATTCTCAGGTTGCTGCCTCAGTTGATGCGCAGCCAGGCAGACACTCATCGCCAGTCGCAAACGCACGAGCGGCCAAAGTGCCTCGAGCTCCTCGTCGAGTAAGGCAAACTCACCCCTGTAACCACTGACAATCTCCCCAACATCGGACTTAGGATCGAGTATCACATAGGCAATCGCGATTGCGAGATCGCCGACAGTGTAGCTGTAAACCATGTCCCCGAAATCGATCAGGCCGCTGATGGTCATGCTTTCCGGATCCACGAGCAGGTTGTAATCGTTCGCATCACCGTGAATCACACTTCGTCGCAAACGTTCCGGTGGCTCGTACCGGCACTTCAAGACCAGCTCGCGCAGGCTCGCGTTATCGATCAACGGGGCAAACTCGTTCATCACGCGGTTGCCATTCGCGAGGTCCCAATGAAAGTCGCGATGGACCGCCGTGTGATCGAAGTCCGCGAGAGCTTGCGCAACCTGTCCGAGCTTTCGACCGAGATCGTGTAACAACCCTGACGTGTGTGGCCTGATCTTCGCTAGCGGCACACCCGGAAGATAGTGGACCATCCGAACGAAATGCGATTTCACGCTCACGATTTCTTCGCCCGACGTGGCGGGCAGGAGCTTCTGACAAATCGAGACGCGTCGCTCGAGATGCCTGAGAATCGAGTTTTGCGCCTCGAGAAATGTCCGCGACTCGAGGGCGTTCGCGATTTTCAGTACAAACTTTTCCCCTGCCTCGTTGGTCAAAAGGAAATTCTGGTCGCGTTCACTCGGTAACGCCTGCGCGCGTGCACGAACACCAAAGTATTCGGCGGCAATTGCGGCGGCGGTGTCCACATCAAAAACAGGTGTGTGTTTCAGAAGCTGCATGCGGTTGGTTACACTAAAGGAAAAATCACGATCCATACAACCGGGCGTTTCCTTGGAGTGCGGTGACTTGTCACCGCTTTGGTATCGGTTGTTACCAAAGCGCCAACAAGTTGGCGCACTCCAAGGAGGCGCGTAATTCAACTAGAAGATATAATCCGACGTCGATGACACAACTGATCTCCACAATCGCGATCGCGATGGGTGCCTCATGGGTTTCGGGAATCAATCTTTACGCGGCCGTGGCCACGCTCGGCTTGCTCGGCCGCTTCTCGCATCTGCAACTGCCCGGAGAGCTCGAGGTACTGACGAGCTGGTGGGTCATCGGCGTCGCCGTTGCTTTGTATGTGGTCGAGTTTGTCGCCGACAAGGTTCCGTACATAGACAGCACCTGGGACGTGATTCACACCTTTATTCGAGTTCCAGCCGGTGCGGTTCTGGCGGCGAGTGCGTTTGGCGACTTCGATCGCAGCATTCAAGTGATCGCGCTTTTGCTGGGCGGCGGCCTCGCACTTAGCTCTCATGGAACCAAGGCCGCGACGCGAGCGATGTTGAATGCAAGCCCTGAGCCGGTGTCGAACTGGATCGCGAGCATCGCCGAAGACATCGTTGCAGTTCTTTCCATCGTTGCCTCGGTGTTCGTGCCGGCTCTGATCTTCGTCATCGTTGGCGCGGGGTTAGTAATATCGTTTCTGGTCTTCAAAAAGATTCTTCGTTTCTTCAGACAAGTCGCGCGCAGCATTCGCGGTTGGTTCGCTCCTGCTACATAATAGGGCTCCAAAATTCATTCTGCGTTATCCGGAGGTCGATTAATGTTTCGGTCCGGTTCTGTGTTACTCACTCTTCTGCTGCTCGCGATTTCTGTCCACTCACAAACTGTCGACTCGTCATTCTTTAACGGCTTGCGATACCGGCTCGTTGGTCCAGCACGCGGTGGACGCGTGACAACTGTTACGGGAGTTCCTTCGCAACCGAAGACGTTCTACATGGGCGTTGCAAGCGGCGGCTTGTTTCGCACCACAGACAGCGGCGCGACATGGACTCCAATCACTGACGGCAAGATTCCACTCGGCTCAACCGGATCTGTCGCGGTTGCAGATTCAGATCCAAACATCATTTACCTCGGCACCGGATCCGACGGCGTGCGCAGTAACGTTTCGACAGGTCGCGGCGTGTACAAGTCGACTGATGGCGGTCAGACATGGAAATTCATCGGGCTCTACAACGCCGGACAGATTGGCGCAGTTCGCATTCATCCCACGAATCCCGACATCGTTTGGGTCGCTGCGGGCGGCGACGTCTTCAAGTCAAACGACGAACGCGGCATTTTCAAAACAACTGACGGAGGGCAGACATGGCGCAAGGTTCTGTTCATCTCAGACGCCGTCGGCGCGATGGATGTCGAGTTACAACCAGGAAACCCTAACGTTGTTTACGCCTGGATGTCGCACCTGGAACGTAAGCCGTGGACCATCATCAGCGGCAGTCGCGAAGGCGGCTTCTACAAGAGCAGTGACGGCGGCGAACACTTTTCGAAGATCTCGAATGGTTTGCCGAATGAGTTGATCGGCAAAGCAAATCTCGCTGTCACGAATGCAAATCCAAATCGAATCTATGCGCTCGTCGAAGCGAAGCCAGGCGGCGGTTTCTATCGTTCCGACGACGCCGGCCAAACCTGGGCGCTCATCAACTCACAGGGCGCGCTGATTCAACGGCCTTTTTACTACACGACGCTCGGCGCCGATCCATCGAATGCCGACGTGGTCTACGCAGGCGCCGAAGGTTTCTTCAAATCAACTGACGCGGGCAAAACGTTCACGCCGTTTCGCACACCACACGGTGACAACCACGACATTTGGATCAATCCCAAAGACAGCCAAATCATGATCCAGTCCAATGATGGAGGGGCGAACGTCTCAATCGATGGCGGTCGCACGTGGTCATCGCAAATGAACCAGCCGACGTCTGAGATTTACGGCATCTGGCTCGACAATCAGTTTCCTTACAAACTCTATGGCGCACAGCAGGACAACACAACGATCATCATCTCCAGTCAAGCCGAGCCGTTCTCCACGGCTGACTGGCGCACTGGTCCAGGTTGTGAAACCGGTCCGATCATGCCGCATCCTTCGAACCCTGACATCGTTTACGGGTCGTGCAAGGGACAGTACGGCGTGATGAATCTCAAGACCGGACAGGAAAAGAGTTACTGGATCGGAGGCCAGTCTCTTTACGGAAATCCCGCGAGCGAACTTATCTACCGCATGCAGCGTGTGTCGCCGATGGCCACGTCGCCGCACGATCCCGATGTGCTTTATTACGGCTCGCAATATGTTCACCGCACACGTGACAAAGGCATGACGTGGGAGCGAATCTCGCCCGATCTGACTGCGCATCCGGACTGTTGCCAGGGCGCGAGCGGTGAGCCGATCACACGCGACGTTACGGGCGAGGAATTTTACAGCACGCTGTATGCGATCACTGAATCACCACTCGAAAAGGGTGTCATTTGGACAGGATCCAACGATGGTCCGTTTTATGTCACGCGTGACAACGGCAAGAAGTGGACGAACGTGACGCCGAAAGATCTGCCGAGCGGCGGGCGCGTGCAGTACATCGACGCGTCGCCACATCGCAAAGGCTCTGCTTACTTCGCGGTCTTTCGCTGGCTGCTTGGGGACTACCAACCTTACATCTACCGAACAGACGACTACGGCACGACATGGACCAGGTTGACTGACGGGAACAACGGCATCCCTGCCGATTGGCCCACGCGTGTTGTGCGCGAAGATCCGGATCGCGAAGGATTGCTTTACGCTGGGACAGAGTTTGGCATGTTCATCTCGTTTGATAACGGCGCGCACTGGCAACCGTTTCAGCTAAACCTGCCAAACGTTCCTGTTTCCGACATCAAGGTGCATCACAAAGATCTCATTGTCTCCACGCAGGGACGAGCGATCTGGATTCTCGACAATCTGACGCCGCTACATCAGCTCTCGTCGCAAGTGAAACCGTCCGATGTCACACTCTTCAAACCACGCGACGGGTATCGCACGCGCGTTGCTCCAAATGTTCTTGGACCAGTCGTCGATTACTACCTGCCCGCAGCACCGACAAGTGCGGTTGTGATCGAGATTCTCGACACAAAGGGAACGGTGCTCAATTCCTACAACAGCGACACGCCGGCGGGACGTCCCGGGCGTGGCGGTGGCGGAGCAAACATGCCGGGTGTTGGGGGCGCTGGTCCGGAGTCACAACTCGATCCGGATGCAGCACCGACGCGTCGTTTCTTGCCGCCGCCAAGAGTCACAAAAACGGCCGGTATCAATCGCTTTGCATGGGACGTTCGCAACCAGGCAGGCGTCACGCTTCCGCCCGGCCAATACCAGGTCCGATTAAAGACAGGCGCCACGAATCTGACGCAACCTTTCAACGTCGCGATCGATCCGCGAGTCGCGGCGGATGGGGTGACGTTAGCAGACTTGCAGGAGCAGTTTGAGCACAACATGCGCATGCGCGAGCTCGTGAGCAGTGTGAATCAGCTCGCGACTAAAGTCAGGGAAGCAATCGGTAAATCGCCCAACGATCAGCGACTAATCGTGCTCGCCGGGAAACTTCTGACCGAGCCGGTGCGTTACGGCAAACCAGGTCTGCAGGCGCACATCACCTATCTCGCGAGCATGACTTCGAACGTGGACCAGAAAATCGGGCGCGACGCAATCGAGCGCTATCAGGTGTTAAAGAAGGAACTCGACACCCTCCGCGCCGAAGCCGACCGCATCCTTGGAACAAATTCATCGACAGTTAGCGACGCCCCGGAGTAGTCTTGTCACGGCGGCCCTGTCGCACATCGTTTTAGATAGTCAGTCCCCCGACGATGAAACGCAGAACGTTCCTCCAGATGTCGATTCCCCTCGCGGCAGCCAGCCTCGCTCTGCCCGCCTGCAAGCGAATCGAAGGTTCCGTAGAAAAGCCGGTTTTACCGTTGGTGCTTCGTGGAGGACGCTCATTTATCGACGGTCAGTGGAGAACGGTGGACGTCGGCATTGACGAAGCCGGGAAGCTTCGTTTCGGTATCGATCTCCGAGGCACTGAAACGTTGAACGTCACCGGCCGCGTGATCTCGCCCGGCTTCATCGACATTCTGGCCGACAACTCGACCTCGCCCGAAACCACTTATCAGATCTTCGAGAAGTACAAAGTTTCAGACGGTGTAACAACTGCGCTGCAAATGCACGGCGGCAGTCCTGATTGCGGCGCTTACTACCGTCACTTTTCAAATCGTCCCCATTCGATCAACTTCGGCGTTTCAACTTTTGTGATGGCGATTCGCGCGCGATCGGGAGCGCGGCGACAGATCGAGAAGAACCTCGAGGAAGGGGCACTCGGCGTTTCGCACAGTCTTGAATATCAACCCGCGCCTTACTCCGAAATGTTGGAGTATGCAAAGCTCGCAAAGAAATACGAGCGTCCGATGTTCCTGCACCTGCGTTACTCGTCGAGTGAAAAAGAATTGGACGGCGTTGACGAAGCAATTCGTCTCGCGCGCGACAGCGGCGCGCGCGTCCACATCGATCATCTCCACTCGACCGGTGGCACATTCCACATGGAGCAGGCACTCGAGAAGATTCGCACTGCAAACGCGCAGGGTCTGACAATTACGACTTGCGTCTACCCCTATTCGTTTTGGGCCACGTATCTCAACAACAATCGCTTTGGTCCAGGCTGGCAACAACGTTACGGGATTACTTTTGAGGATCTGAGAATTGTCGGCACTTCTGAGCGAGTGACGGGGCGCAACTTTGCGCACTACCGCAAGAGCTCCGCGCTTGCTGCTGTTCCTGAAGGAACGATGCCGCTCGATAAGACAGTGAACCTCGCGCTCAAAGAAGACTTCTGCATGATCGGTTCCGACGGCGGTATCCAGTTTGAGCCACGCGCCAACTCTCATCCACGCGGCGCCGGCTGTTTCGCGACTGCAATTCGTCACGCGTTGGACATTGGTATCCCGCTCGAAAAAATTCTCGCCAAGATAACTTTGTTACCACGCAGCGTGGTGGCGCCTGCATTGAAAGATCGAGGTGTGCTTGAAGACGGCGCAGTCGCAGATCTAACCGTGTTCGATCCCGCCGCCATTCGTGGCAACGCAACGACCGAGAACCCAAACCAGTTTTCCGCAGGCATCGATCTCGTGATCGTAAACGGCAAGGTCGCCTACAAAGATGGCAGACTCGCAGAGAAACGCGGCGTTGCCATTAAGGCCTGAGCAGTTTCTTTGGAGGTCTTATGAAAATCTATTTGTCCTCAACCTACCGCGACCTCAAAGATCATCGGTCAATGTTGGCCCTCGCGATGAGAAAGGCTCAATACGACGTCATGATGATGGAAGAATATGTCGCGCGCGACCAACTTGTAGAGTTTGCTTGCCAGGGAGATGTTGTTTCATGCGACCTGTATGTTGGCCTGTTCGCCTGGCGCTACGGCCACATTCCCGAGGACAACAACCCCGCAGGCAGATCAGTAACGGAAATGGAATACACGTCAGCAGAAGACAAGATTACTCGACTGGTGTTTATCCTCAAGGACGAAGCGGAGTGGCCGGCGGAGCTGAAAGATGACGATCTAACCCGCATCAAGGAGTTTCGCAAGAACCTGAAAAAGACGTGCGCCGCTTACTTTGCAGACAATGCCCAATTGGTGGGCGAAGTGCTGGCCGCGTTGCGTACCGTTGAGTGCACACGCATCGCGCGGCCACTGGATGCGATCGAAGTGATCAAGCAAGCACAGGACTTTGGTCCATCATATCTGATGAACATCAAGGAAAAGCTGAACGCGTTCGGCGAGGCAGACTTCGTGGAACTTCAGCTTGGTCCAACGCCATGGTGGAATACACGCTTGCATCTGGTTGCAGCCCTTGCCGAAGAGATTAACCCGCACGTGCAAGTTGTATTTGTTGATGCAGAGCGTAAGTACATCATAATGGCGCCTCCCGCGGAGATACGCCAACGCCTCGAGCAAAAGTGGCCGAACCTCCAGCGAGCCTACTCCGAATTCCGCAAAGAGGCACCGGGTATTGATTCAATTGAAGATAATCTCTGGCGCTACCCAATGGCTGTGGAGGCCTCATTCGGCGGCCAGGAGGAGAAGGTCAAAACGGTCTTGACGTCACGTCAACTCGGAACCGACCTGGGCATTAGGAATCATGCTGAACGGGTAGAAGTCGAAAATATCGGACAAGTATTTCTCCAGCGTGAGATCGTGCGCCGGGAGAGTCCATTCGTGGCCCTGGTGAGAAACGGCCGGTTAGAAGGGCTGGTTGATACAAACCAGCTTGCTCGCAAAGTGGCTGGTGCGGCGTTAGCCCAGATCCTGAATGGCTAAAATTTCTTGCGGAACTACAACAACTTGCCCAACGCGTAAGGCAGCATCTTGCGCCACCAGGGCCAGTCGTGGTCCACGTCCTGTCCCCAGAGGTCCAGTGTGTGTGGAATACCTTTGGCGTTGAGAATGTTTGACAACGCGCGACTGCGTTCCGGTGCTTCGTAGTTTCCCTGCCCCGACATGATCAGGATCGCATCGGCCTTGCGTAGCAATGGTAGGAAGTGATCGTCGTTAAGATTTGAAAGATAGTCGACCGGGTTGTTGAAGTAGACGTTGTCGTCGTAAAAGTCCTTGAGATAAGTGCGCACGTCGTAGCTGCCACTCATCGCGATGACGCCGCGAAACACGTCGGGATGTTTGAAGTAAGCGTTCGCCGAAAGAAACGCGCCCAAACTCGCGCCCGTCGTTAACGGCCGGTTCTCGCCGTCGCTGCAATCCTTACGAATCAGCGGCAACACTTCGTCAGTGATGTATCGATCGTAGCGCGTGAGCAACTCCGCTTTGAGATGCGGCGGCATCTTCTCGTTGAGGAGGCTGTAGCGATTGACGCTGTTGATGGAATACGCGCGCAGCTTGCCGGCCTCGATAAACGACTTGATCGAATCGACGAGGTAGAAGCGTTCATATTCGAGATAGTCGGCGGCTGCTGTAGGAAACATGAGCAGCGGTGGTCCGGCGTGCCCGTACGAGACGAGCGGCATTTCCATGTTCAGGTTGGGGCTATACCAGGCAGTTGTGCGACGTTCCATCAGGGGACCTTTCTCAAGTGGATCAGGGCCGAAGATATTCTCGCAGATTATTGGGAAGCGCAAGTTTCGCAGCGGTGTGCCAGTGGTTGACGCTCCCCGACCCTTCTGCTATAAAAACGCTTCGCGCCCTGCACATAGTGGTAGAAAACTATGTGAGGGCGCTTATTCCGCAGTAGCTCAATGGCAGAGCATTCGGCTGTTAACCGAAGGGTTGTAGGTTCGAGTCCTACCTGCGGAGCCAAAGTTCCTTAAGGATTCTGATAACAGCGGGTGACTGAACGGTCGCCCGCTTCGTGTTTTCCCTCTAACTTTCCCTCTAATGCACTATAATCTGCGGATTTTGGTGTGTCAGTCGCAAAGAGCAAATCAGCTTTTGGGTTTGTCGGACGTCGATCTATGCACTCTTGATTCCTGAATTCCTACCTTCCATTCAATCAAAAAATAAAACTCTCGACTGTGCTAGCGTTTTCTAGCTGGCGCAAGGGGCTTCGCGCAGTCAGCAACAAGAGATTCTTCGAGGAGAAGTGTGTATGGAAGCGACAAAGGAACAGATTAATCTGATTTCGGAGCAAGAGGCGGCCAGGCGCTGTGGAGTTTCCCGAATCACGTTGCTGAGAGCGAGAAAGGCAGGAAGAATCGGTTTTTATCGTATCGGCACTCGAGTCCTGTTTTCGCAGCAACACATTCAAGATTTTCTGGCGAGTGTTGAAGAAGGCAAGAAGACCCTTAAGGCGTCCTGATAGGTCCTCAGCATATGATCGACACGGTGTGTCTAACATTGGCAGTCCGAATGCATTCACCAACGGACATGATGACGCTTGGGTTTAGCGCCGCGTGCAGACACCCAACTCGGTTTTGCTCGCACCCTGCAAGATGGAGATTTCATCCACCGAAGAGGCCTCACCTCACCTGGAGTGAAGCCCCAGACCATTCGCACTGGTTGAGCCTAACAGGAAGTCTTCCGAGGTTCATGTTCGGGTCAAACGTCTACTTACTATCTAGCGATGACGAGCTTCGAACGTGTCTCGAAGGAATCTCGCACTACGTTTCCAGCGCAGCCCAAGTGAATTTCGACTGTTTAAGTGCAAATGTCACACGAGTTGACTATTGCCACGACTGGAAATTGACAAGTAATTTAGTGACTCAGTACTTGTGGGCCTGCGCGGAATGTCACTTCCTCGGATGTGTCGGACCTTGATCGACAATTCTACTGTACAGCTCAGCAACAAAGCACAAACGATCTGTTTTTATGTTGTTACCTTCAAGAAATAATCTGCCACCTTTCTTGAAAGACCGCTCGGAGTACCAGGGCTTTCGGTTTTTATGACGAGGGGTCCACTTTCAACACCAAGAGCTATCGGAGGCGAAGGCAAAATGGGATTTTTTGGACGCGGTGGCGGAAGG
>DASYPN010000323.1:0-17576 GCA_036006625.1 Pyrinomonadaceae bacterium
ACCATCACGAAATACATCGTACCGTTCTTTAAATAGAGGATTATCTGTACATGGAGCATGTCCACACTGTACCTGGTTTTGATCATGCTTTGACTAGCTGGCAAAACTTTTTGAGGGAAGAGGGTCACTCCGGCAATGTTCGCTGGATCTTCCGAGAGGATATTACTTGGCACGACGGCAGATTTTTCCTAAGACTGCCCTTGCCTGAGATCAATCAATCGCTTGTGAGTCAGATCTATGAGCGAGGGTGTGAAAACGGACTCGGAGTGACGCTTAGTTTTTTTTGCTCCATCGCAGACGACTGCTATTGCTATATCTGGATTCCAAAAGATGCGCGTGAGGCGGAGTTGGCGCTCCTAGCAGGACTGAAGTTTAGCATTCCATCTCAGCCTCCGACTGCGCAGGCCATTTTTGATGAGCGCGAATGGAGGCAGCATAATCAACTCGGCCAGCTTCAGAGCGCGGATACATGGTTAAATCAGCTTCCGAATCGAACTTAACTCCGCTCTGACTGGCGCGACCGGCTTTGGTTGATAACGATTGTCGGTCCTGATTAAACGACGAGTCCTGAGTAGTTTCGTTAGTCTCCTAACTGGAAAGGTAATATGGTTTCATCCAAACTGATCAGGGAGATTGGCAAACGCTATGAAGCTCTTATGCAGACGTCAATCGAGCTGGGCAAGTACCACGGCGCACTTTTTGACGTAGCTTTTGAGATCACTACGGCCGAGACTTTTGTCGCTGGTGTTGCGAGCAAAATTGTGGACCATAATCAGTTGACGACAGACGATAGATTAATTGTTGGATGTCCCTTTATGCTCGAACGTCGCTGGTGGAAGTGCGCAAGTGGAAGCGATTTCGATCTTAACGAGCATCCTGAGATCAGCCGCGCTGCGATTGCGATAGAAGAGTTACGATCTGCCTGCGAAAGAGCTCTTAAGCTAAAGACCAAACCCCATTAGGCGTCTTGAACAAAGTCTGCGTAATCTGGGGTTAGGTTTTTTACTTAAGCTTGAAGTCCGCGGGGACGTATTCAATCGACTTCAAAAACCCGTCAGCCTTTATTTTCTTATCGGTGTTCGGCAGGTAACAAACAACTACGAGATTGTTCAATTTGGCATCGCCGCATGTGATTTCGCCCGAGACCTTCGGATCGTACGTCGTGATCTCGATATCTTCGAACTTCTCGGTGCGCAGTCGCAGCAAACCGTTTGCAGTCTGAAGGACGAACACGATTCCCTTCGCCTCGCATTCGATCTTCACGAGCGTCGCTTGCAACTGCGTTTCACCGGCGCCGGGCGTTCGCAGCACTTCGCGCAAGTAAGACGACGGATCCGATTCCTGAGTTTTGGTCGAACTTCGACCAGGGCCCGAGCCAAAGACCGGCCCGGAGTCGACTACCTTAAGACCGTTGCGTCTTGCTTCTTCTCTACGAGCATTTGAATCCTCGTAAATACTGATCTGTTTCAGCATCTGCTCTGCATTCTGGCGGAGTCCCTCGTCGGCATTCGACTTTGCCACGACCTGCAGAAGTTCACGAGCCATCTTGTAATCATTCTTCCGCAGGTAAAGCTGGCCCAACGTGAAAAGATACTGCTGCTTCCCAGGTGAATTGCTCACCAGTCGCTTCATCGACGCGATCGATTCGTCAACACCCTCACCTGTGATCAAACTCATAAACGCGAGCAGATTATACGACTCGGGAAAGTCGGGTCGCAGTGCAATTGCTTTCTGCAAGTGTTCCCTGATCTTCGCTGCTACTTCAGGTGGATATCCTTCAACGACTCCGTCAGCATTCGGGCGACTGAGCGTGAAGGCGTAATAGTAATGCGCCAGGTAGTTTTTTGAATCACCGCCGACCGCGCGCTCAAGACTCTTATGAGCTTCCTCGACTTTGCCTTCACGGAAGTAAGCCATGCCGAGCGACGCATGTGCCATTGTCAGGTTCGGATCGAGTTTCAGTGCTTTTTCGAGATAGGTGTAGGCATCCTTGCGGTAACTGTGCAGCAATAGATCGCCGAGATAACCTTGCGCTTCGGCTTCAGTCAACGGCGTCGCCTCAGTATTGGTATCGAGCTCAATTTTCTGTGAAAAACGTCCGTTGATAACGTTGTAACGATCCTTCTTGACGTACTCTCGCAGGTCCTTCTCCATTACCGCGAATGGCGTTTCGAAGGCTTGCGCGAACGCCTCTTCCATCGGCACTTTGGCTCGCAGCAGGTCCATAAATTTGCCGAGCTGCTCGACTTTGCCCACCTTGCCGATGATCAGATAGTGCATCAGCGCCCATGATTGGGCGTAAAAGATGCTCGACTTGTCCTTCTCATTGTAGTGTGGCGAGTCGTGGTCGACTTCAAACAGCGTTCGCAACGGCAGCATCTTGCTCTCCCGCAGCAGAAACACATGATTACCAATCGGCGCGCCCAGCACGATCTTTTGATCGTCGGTGATGCTGAAAGTGCTGTAGTACTCTGCCAGACCTTCGTTGAACCAGACCGGGGCGTTTTGGAAAGTGTTATTAACCAGCAGGTGCGTGTATTCGTGAAAGATGGTGTTGAACGGATCCTGTTGTCCGTTCACCTCTGTTGTCAGAGTGATGTAGTTGACGTCAGGTCCCGATTGAAAATACCCGGCGATGTTTGGTCGCGGTTTGAAAGGAGCGTAGGAGCTGTGGCTTTTGAAAACGATGACGGTGGTCGGTACCGGCGTGTTGAACGTCATCTTCGGAAACAGTCGTGTGAACACTTCACGAAACTGCTCCAGCTTCAGTCCGACTTTCCTTATCTCCTTTTCGTTCGCATTTCCCAGCAGGAAAAAGTTCTTAGTGCGCACACTGACCCAAGTGTCTTTCGCAGACACCGTGGTGTGTTGGGAAACTACGACGAGAAGAGAGAGACTAACTGCAAGGGGGAAAATATAACGCTTCATAAAACAATCCTATGGACCAAAGATCGAGGACTCAGCAAGACGAAAACCGTATTGCACTGTTGCCCACTGGGCTACCTGTTGGCCGGCCTTCATTGCCGGTTTGAATTTGATCTCGCAGGCGGCGAGGATGGCATTCTCAGTGAGACCATAGGGGAGCCGTCTCACTGGTCTGACGCGGTCAATCTTTCCGTTCGGAAGTAACAAAATCTTGAGCACCACGATTCCCTGAACGCCGACACGTCGAGCTTCGCGCGTGTATTTGGGCTCGGGCCGCTCGTTAATTTCGGCTTTGACGTCGACTTCCTTCGTTTCGAAAGCGGTGACTGTAGGGGGATCGAGGAGATGTGCGAGTGTGCCATCGTCACTGCATCTGTAGTCCTGATCTTTTTCGGCTGTCACTAAAGATCGAGACGGCAAAGACGGCGTAGGCGACGGCGTTGCTTCCGGTGTCGGCGTGGGCGCCGGCGCCGAGACTGGACCTTTACGTCTACCGGATTGTGCGAAGGCAGATGTGCCAAAGATGAGAATGAGGATTAATGCAACTCTCACTGACGTCCTTGCCTGCGAAATGGTTTCACGCAAAGGCGCAAAGTAAAGTCTCTGAATTCATATCTTTCTTTGCGCCTTGGCGTGAAACTGCTTTTGTCTTACGTCCCTCACTCTTCGGGGCCGGTACAAGTTGGCCCGTGCAGGGCGGGAATCTTCTGACTGATGATCGGATAATTCGGAGCTTCGTCTATGTTGATCTGGGTCCAATGAGCGTAGTTCTCAGGCACATTAGTATCGGCAAAGATTGCTTCCACAGGACACTCCGGCACGCACGCATCGCAATCGATGCAAGTGTCGGCATTGATGTAAAGACGGTCCGGCAATTCATGAAACGCTTCAACAGGACAAACAGCTGCGCAGTCGGTGTACTTGCAATCCACGCATAATTCAACAACTACGTAGGTCATTGGGGAACTAAGCTCCTTTCGATGATGGCAAATAGTTATTCAGGCGTGAGTGTAATGTCAACCGAAAAGAGCTGCAACGTGATCCACACCGCCGAAGGCGTCGCCAATTTTCTCGATCTAACGCCGAAGGCGTTCGCTAATTCCAGCCCAGGGTTCGAGCGAAGCGAGAACCCTGGGTAAAAATAAAATACACGACAAACCCTGAAAGGGTTCCTCTCAATTGAAACCCTTTCAGGGTTTAATCGCTTTGTTGTTTCTTTACCCGGGGTTGTCGCTGGCGTTCCAACCCGGGCTGAAATTAGCGAACGCCTTCGGCGTTATTCTGGTTTAGTTAAGCGCCTTCGCCGCCTTTTCGCGTTAACTTACCTGGGCCGTGTATGTTCTTGTTCACTGTCGGATTGCCGTTGTAAGTCACCGAAGATGGTCCGGAGATTTCGACGTCGAGTTGATCTGAAACGTCGACATCGACTTTCGCGACGCCGCGGGCGTCGACGACTGCGCGGGTCGCGTGCAGATTCTGAGCGTCGACCTTTCCGGCGCCACTCGCAGAGACGTCGACCATCTTTGTCTTTCCGGCAACGGTTATCGTCGGCGCGCCGTTCGAGTCGATCTCAAACTTCTCGTTGTTCATTCCCTTGACAGTGATGTGTCCGGCGCCGTTGACCGCGAGTCCTTCGAGATTGGGAACAGATATGCGCACCATTATGGGCTCCGAGACGGAGTAACTCTGACTGTTCTCGAGTCGCAGTATGTTGCTGCTGACTTCCGACTTCACAAAGCCGAGCACGTTCTCGTCACCTTCGATCTCGAGACTCAGATCTTTTTGGCAGGTGACTTCGATCGTGAACGCACCGTTTGTCGAGATCGAAGTAAACTGTGGTACCTGGCGTTTTTGCAGTTCTCGTTTGCCGTTGCCTTTGATCTCACTGAACCGGCCGTGATGACAGCCTGCGACCAAAAGCGGCAGCAACAATATCAACCATGCAAGCTTTTTCATCTGCGTTTCTCCTCGTCTACGAATCGCGGCGCAAATACTCGAGCGTCCGAGTTGTGTTTTCAGTGACGCTTGAAATCGGTTCACCGAATGGCGTTCCCTGTGGCAGACGCAAATCGTTTGCAGTCGTTTGCGGGGCGGGAAAATAGTTTTGCTTTTCTTCTTTGGCCCCCATGAGCTTTGAGAGATTTCTGACGAGCATAACTTCGATCATGCCGACGATCAGAAACGCGAACAACATAAAGAATCCGATCAGCTCCTGACTGAGGTTCGCGCCTCTACGCAATACGAGCGCTCCAGCAAACATCAGCCCTAAACCGCCCACACCGATGAGCGTAATCGCAGTGAGGAAAGCGCTGATCGCTCCGGTGTTGGTCGTTGAGCGCTCGCGCAGACTGGTTCCGCAGCGGTTGCAATAACTCAGACCCTGCGTCAGCGGCGTCCCGCACTGTGCGCAATACATATTCGATTCCTCCGCCTAAATAGCCAAAGATGAAGAGGGATTACGGCTTTTTGTCTGAATTCGTTTCAATTACCTGCCCGGGTGATAAGTGAACCAGAAATAGATTGCCTGTGCGACGCCGATGAAGAATCCGATAGCCGCACCGAACAACTCAATTGTCTTGAGATGATGCTGAGCTACTGATAACACGAGCTCTTCCAGTTTTTCCAGTGGATAATCCGACACTTTCTTGCGCACGAGGCCGCCGACGTCAAACTCAGCGATCGCGACCGGCAGACGTTCACGCGCAGCTTCCGTGATGCGTTCCACGAGTGCGGAGCTCGCGCGCTGCATCGCATTCTGCGACACGTGATCGCCCAACTTTCCGATTGGCGATATCAACAGCCGTTCGATCTGCGAGCTTAGAATCGCATTGATAGTTCGCGCTGTGTCGTCACGTGAAAGCAAACTGAGCAGGCTCTTCGACAAAAGCTCTTTCGCACGCGTTGCTGAATTTGTGTCGAGCTGCTGCAGCACTGTGCCGAGTGTTTGTGGGCGGAGTCGATCGATGGCTTCAGTAACCTGCATCGAAAGCGAAGTAGACAACGCTTCACTGCGCAGAATCTCAACCAGTCGATTGCTGACCTGTCGTTTCAGATCTGCGAATCTGATCGCATCAAACTGTCCGACGAGTTCGTTGAATGGACGCGCCATCACGTTGTCGATCGTGGCGTTTAGAAACTCTTCGGCTTCCTGCTCGAAAGCCGGACCACGCAGGTATTCCTCGACGCGTTTCGGCAACGTCTTGTTTACCAGCTCGTCAACTTCACGATGAATGCGTTCACGCGAGATAAAGATCTTCTTGATGAGCGAGAGTTGTTCGTAATACTGGTCGACTTCGAGTTTTATCAAGCCGCCGATCCGCTTGCTGGTGCTCTGGCTCGTAGCGATGTCGGCCAGTTGGTGAACGATCGGAGGAACTTGCTGATCGATGCGGTCTTTGACGAAAGAGATTGTTTCAGGCGTGAACGTTTCTGCGAGTGTTGCGTTGCTCAGTGCGAGATCGTCCAGGCGTTGCGAGATAAACTCATGCACCTTTGCTTCGAATCCGTCGGTCGTGATGAGGCGTTGTAAGTGTTCTTCGATGAAGCGGAGTCCACGATCGAGTGATTTGTCGCTCACCATCTCATCAAAACGGCGATCGAGTAACTCATCCACCTGCTTGTCGACGAAGTGTTCGATGGCTTGCGCGGTCTCTTCGCTCTTCAACATGTCGGCGATGTATTCGGCGAGCCGGTACTGAAGCGCGGAGATCGTGTCGAGAATCGGCGCGCGCGCCTGCGAGGGCAGCGCGTCTATGAACGATGGATACACGCGCGCGAGCAGTTCGCTTGTGTAACTGCCGACGAAGTCTTCTACTTTGCGTTGAAAGAAACTGGTTTCGAAGAGTGCATCGAACACCGTTTGTTGCGAGACGAGCTCGTTGCCGACAGCATTGCCGATCGATTGGGCCAGTTTCTCCCGGTGCCGGGGTATCATTCCCTGTGGCCAGATGGTGATGCCGAGAAGTTTGACGGATTTGTATGGATGGAAAAGCATCCAGATTGCGAGCCACGCCGCGCCATAGCCGTGAATTGTGGCCACGACGATGATGCCGATTGCGATAAGTAGCTTCATAAATATCTAGAAATATAGGTCCTATACGTCATATAGGACCTATATTACCGATCTTTCCTGAATCTATATCTATTGTTCCACGGGATAGCCGGCGTTGACCCACGCTCCGGTCCCGCCGGACACATTGAGGAGATTTGAGAACCCCTGCTTCTGAAGCAAACTCGCCGCCGCGCTCGATCGATACCCACCGGCGCAAATAATCGCTGTTGGCTTGTTTTTCTCAAGTGGTAACGGCCCAAGACTCTTGTCGAGACTCGCGAGCGGAGCATTGAGCGCGCGCGGAACGTGACCATTTACGTACTCACCCGGGCGCCGCACGTCAACGATTTGCAGTTCACTGTTTGCCATCTGCTCTTTCAACTCGGCAACACTCCACTGCGGAATCGTTGCAATAGCCAATCCTGCATCGCGCCAAGCCTGGACTCCGCCTTCGAGATAACCTTTCACGTTCTCGATTCCGACGCGCGCCAGACGCAAGACAGCCTCATCAACCTGGGCGCCGGTGTCCGCAATGATCACGATCGCGGCATTTAATGGGATCAAGCTGCCGGCCCACATCGCAAACTGTCCGCCGAGTCCGATGTTCACCGAACCCGGAACGTGTCCCGCGCCGAAATCCGCTGCGGATCGAACATCGAGCAGAACATCGGCCTGTTCCTGTGTTTGTTGTGGTGTTAACGCCTGTGGTGGTTGTAACTCGGACAGTCCGCGCGCGCCCGATCGATTGATCTCTGCGTCTTTCGGAAAGTAAATCGGCGCTTCCGGAAGATCTGCCGTCATGATCGTCACAAACTCTTCTTTACTCATCGGCTTGAGCGCGTAATTGAATTTGCGTTGCTCGCCAATCGTCGACGACGTTTCCTTCGACATGTTGCGACCGCACATCGAGCCCGCACCGTGAGCGGGATAAACCTCGAC
Organism: Pyrinomonadaceae bacterium; assembly: GCA_036006625.1. GTDB lineage: Bacteria > Acidobacteriota > Blastocatellia > Pyrinomonadales > Pyrinomonadaceae > PSRF01. The sequence continues at coordinate 7,916 of DASYPN010000323.1, forward strand.
TTCGTCCGGCAGCTTCAGTAGTTTTCCGTGAAGACTATCGTACATCATCTGAGCCATCATTTGCGGCGTGTAACCCTTTCCACCCGCGAGATCCGGACGGCCCACATCGCCGATGAAGAGCGTGTCGCCTGTTAGTAGTTTCTGCGGTTGGTCGGGATCGCCGGTGACGAGCACGCAGATTCCTTCAGGTGTGTGGCCAGGCGTTTCGATAAACCGCAACACGATCTTGCCGAGCCTCAGCTCTTCGCCATCGCTTACAGCACGATGCTCAAACTCAACGTCCGCTTTCTCACCGAAGATTATTTGCGCGCCTGTGCGCGCCGCGATCTCGTGGTGACCGCTGACGAAATCAGCGTGCAGGTGCGTTTCGATCACGTACTTGATTTCGAGACCTTGAGCCGCAGCTTCCTCGAGATACTCATCGACATCGCGTTGCGGATCGACAACAGCAGCTTCGCCGTCGGAACCGATCAGGTACGAAGCGTGGGCCAGGCAGCCGAGGTAGAATTGTTTGAAGAACATCGGGTTTATACGTCCTATCGGTCCTATAGGACCTATTTGAGGTTATAGAACTCTCGCGCAGGTTTCAACGGGCGGAGCATCCAGTACGGGCGGCGCGTGCCATCCGGCGAGAATTTGTCAGCGGGACGCGTCATCGCCAGCCATTTCTTATAGACCTCGTGCGACTTTTTCGTATCGACAAAAATATCACCTGGCTTATCGTCTGGCTCAGCCGCACGCACGCGCACGGCCTGGTGCCAGCAGTGCATTCCTGAAATCGGATCGGGATGCACGGGAAACGTCATGTTCTGATGGACGCCCGCGTCCTTCCACCAGATGCGCAATGTATCTTTGTCAGCAGACTCGTACGGCTCAATGCCTTTCTCGCGCTTCAGCGACCACTCGGTTCCTTTCTGGTCCAACTTCACGGTCGCCATCAACTGTCGTTGACCTTCGTCCGTCAGTTTCCAACGTCCCATGTGATGACTGCACGCGACGATGCCCGGGCGAATTCCCTCTGTCACCCAGGCCCTCACGACGTAGTAACCAATCTCGGTTTCAACGCGCACCAGATCTCCGGTCCGAACGTTGAGCTTCGAGGCGTGCGACGGGTGAATCCAAAGCGGATTCGTGTGCGCGATCTCGTCGAGCCACTTTGCGTTCGCGCTGCGCGTGTGAATCTGCACTGCGAGACGGAACGTCGATATCAGGATCGTTTGTCCCTCTTCGAGATTGTCTTTGTGAACGTGACTCTTGAAGTAGGTCGGAATCGCGAGCTCGGGCCAACCCCAGTTGTTCAACGTTGAAGAGTAAAACTCCAGCCGACCGCTCGGTGTTGGAAAGCCGCGCTTCACGGTCCCATCAACAGCGATGCCGGCGAGACGACGCCCCTCTTCGTCACCATCAGGACTCGGAAGGGGAACGATGTTTGGGCCGGCGGGTTTTGCCGCGCGCGTAAAGATTCTTCCGAAACGATCCTCGTTCAGATCCTCCAACTCTCCCGCTGGAACTCTTTCTTCGTAAACTCGACCGATCTTCTCTTTAACTTCAAACGCGCCATAACGACGCATGAATTCGAGTGGCGTCAGATTTTCCGCCGCGGCACGTTCCGGCAAACCGGGAACCGAGTTATCGAAGATCCATTCGTAATACTCGTCGACACCGAGTCGTGTGCCTGGATTCTTTTTCGACTCCGCGTATTGTCGAATGCCGAGACTGCCATCCGGATCGATACGCCAGGTCAACTCGAGCCAGAACTCGTTCTCTTCCCAAACTTCGCCGGGATTCACTTCGCGCGTGTCACCGATCGTTTCGCCGTTGCGCTGACGCGCCGCTTTCATGACGGGTTGGCGGAAACCAAGCCACTGCGAATCGTGCGTCTCGTACGAATGGAGATCGTGTCGCTCGGATCCGACGCCCATCGGCAAAACGTAGTCAGCGTAGTAAGCCGTTTCGTTCCACGTCGGGGTGAGTGCGACGTAGCAACCGACGAGCTCGGGATCAGTCAGCATCTCGATCCAGGAGAAACCATCCGGGTTGGTCCATACCGGGTTGTACACGCGTGTGAAATAGACATCGAGTTTCGCGCGGCCGTCTTTCAGCAGGTGCGGCAGCAGAAACGACATCTCATTCATCGACAGTGGATACTCGCGCGGCCACGTCGTCTCATTCCACATCTTCGGGTGTGGCGGCGTGTAGATCGGACGCGGCACAAACTTGTTCCACGCATTCGGATAGACACCGCCTTCGGTAGCAATCGCGCCGAGCAACGCATTCAACATGAACAGACAGCGCGCCACCGACCACCCGCCACTAACGCCGGACGCCACACTCCGCCAATTATGACTCGAAAACCTCGTCCCCGCCGTCGCCACCAGCTTCGCAATCTCTTCAATTACCTTCGCCTCAACACCCGACTCACTCGCCGCAAACTCAAACGTATACTCCTGATAGATCCGTTTTAATCGCTTTTCAAAATCCGAAAAATCCGTGTTACCAAAATCCGTGGCCCCTGAACCCTCTGCTTCGAGGAACTCCCGCCAGTTCCACCACCGCTCGACAAACTCTCGATTGTAAAGATCGTTCTGGATCAGATAGTTCGCGATCGCGAGCAGAATGGCAGCCTCCGAACCGGGATAAGGCGCCACCCAGTAGTCAGCATGCGTGGCGGTGTTTGACAGTCGCGTGTCAAACACAATCAGCTTCGCACCGTTTGCCTTCCCGTCAATCACGCGTTGTGCGTGTGGATTGAAGTAATGTCCCGACTCGAGGTGCGCACTGATGAGCAGGATGACTTTTGCGTTCGCGTGATCGGGACTGGGCCGATCAAGACCCATCCAGAGTTGATAACCTTCGCGGCTGCCGGAGGAGCAGATGTTCGTGTGTGAGTTATGACCGTCAATTCCCCACGCGGCGAGAATGCGTTCTGTAAAGCCGTCTTCACCCGGACGGCCCACGTGATACATCACTTCGTGCCTGCGATTCTCGATGATGGCTTTGCGAATACGCTCGGCGATGGTGTCGAGCGCTTCATCCCAGGTCGTTTGTTCCCACTGTCCCGCGCCTCGTTTGCCAGTGCGTTTGAGTGGATAAAGAATGCGATCGGGATCAGTTACCTGGTTGAGTGTTGCCGGACCTTTGGCGCAGTTACGCCCACGCGATCCGGGATGCTCCGGATTGCCCTCAAACTTCTGAACTTCGCCAGTGACCTTGTCGATGTAAGCGAGCAACCCGCACGCGGATTCGCAGTTAAAGCAAGTGGTGGGAACGATCGAGTAATGCCGCTCCTTGCGCTGCGGCCACGCGCGCGAATCCAGTTCCGTCCAATCATCCCAACGTTCCTTCGGCGGAAACGCCGCAAGATGGCTCCGACTCGGACCAGGGTAGAAGGTTTCTTTGGAGTCTTGATCTCTACTCAAATGCGGTATGTCCAATAATCCGATTTGCGACGAAGATGCGTCACAGCAAGCACGTAGATTGCGTTAGACTCTATGCGGTAAATAATGCCGTAAGGGAAATCGTTCAATTGACAGCGACGGTTAACCTTCGACAGGGGCTGCCAAGCGTTTGGGAATTTAAGAATTCGTGAAAGGGTAGTTTTAAACTCTTCACGAAATCGAATTCCCAATTCTTCATCAGTATCGTCGTAATAACTCTCTATTTCTTCGAGTTCCTTTTCAGCGTGAGGATGAAAAGTGTATTTCATTTATTTTCGTTTATATCGTGAGCGCAATCTGGCCATCACCTCTTCCCCGGGAATTGGTGTAACGATTCCGTCTTCGATCTCCTTGTAGCGTCTGTCAGCCTCCTGGATCCAATACGCATCGATCTCAGCCTGTTCTGCCGGATCTATTGAACTGAGACTCGCCATCAAGTGTTCGGCCAACATTTCTCTGGCTTCAGGTGGGAGAGCCAAAGCGGCATTCTTAATTTCTTCGTAAGTGTTCATGGCGGCTTAGCAGTTTAACATGTGGCGCGAGATCGGTCATATCAAGCTAAGGGCACGGATTGGCCAGCCTGCACATACGCGTTCTCGAACAGCATCAGACCGATCAACGCCAGTGGCGCACCGGCGACGCCGGCCGGGAGGCCCACAATGTTCATCACTGCCAGAAACGGTAACAGCCCACCGAGTGCCGACAGGATTATGCCGAACCAGAAGTCGGCTTTGTAACGACCGTATACCATCTCAAAGATCGCGAGACGTGCGTGCGCGGTGGGGTGTGTCAAAGAAACTTCGCCCGCAATCATAAGCAAGTGAATCGCGCTGACGATGGCGAGTATCCATAACAACCAGACTATCTCAGGACGCGCGATGCCGAGAAATCGTTCGACCGCGGACGTGTTCGCGAAAAGAATTATCACCGGCAACAGAATCGCGGAACCCAGCAGTGCCGACTGGAAAAACAAATGCGGCGGCAACAGCGGGTTTTGCCACATATCGCGCGCCTTCGCTTGCGCGAAAAGATAAGCGGTGTAAATCGCTGTCAGTATCGCCAGCGGAATCCCCGGGATCATCAACCAGCGCTGAGTCGAGATTGACCCAGCCCAACTCGCAATAAAATGCAGCGCCAGTACGAGCGTATAACCGGCAATGATGAAAGCGCCCTTAACCAGCCAACTGCGCCACTGTGCTCGTGTAAAGATCAGATAAAAACGCTCCGGGTGTTCGAGATCCCAGATCAGCAAACCGCCAGTGACTGCCAGGAAACCTCCGGAGATCATTGGCGTGGCCCATAGCCAAATCGGATTCGCCACATCAAGAACACCCAGCATCACCAGCAAACACGCAATCATATAAACACCGGTCGCAATACCTTTGGTCCATGTGTAGAGACTGACACGCCAATCCCACGGTATCGAGTGCGCAACGTCATACGAGAGCAACGCGGCCGCGGATGAGTTGTTGAAATTTGGATTGCCGGAAGTCACGAAACCGGGACCTTCCTGTTGCTCGCTCCACATGAAGAGACCGCCTTCAGGCCGTTGTGCAGCGAGTGGATCGAGCGTGGCCTGGTGTGCGCCTTTATAAAAAAGCTTTGGCAGAGTTTCTTTCTCAGGACGTCTGACGGCGACAGTGTCGCGATTGATTATTTGTGCGACATACGAATCCTGGTCGTTCATGTCGCCAACGAGAATTGCCTGCGTTGGACAAACGACAACGCACGCGGGCTCGAGGTTCATGTCGATGCGGTGCGCGCAGAAGTTACATTTCTCAGCGGAGTGATCTTCGGGATTGATAAAGATCGCGTCGTACGGGCACGCCGCCATGCACGCCTTACAACCGATGCAGATCGACTTATCGAAGTCGACGATCCCGTCGGCGCGTTTGAACATCGCCGCTGTTGGACATGCCGTTACGCAGGGCGCATGAGCGCACTGGTTGCAGCGTGTTACCTGATGAGCGCGTCGCGCTTGTGGAAAGACGCCAATGTCGACGTGTTTGACGTAGGTGCGCGTGACGGAGAGTGGAACGAGATTCTCAGACTTGCATGCCGTTGTGCAGGCATGACAGCCGATACAGCGTGTGTGGTCAATCACCTTGGCCCACTGAACCGGGTCCGACTGTTCTCTCATAGGGGTTCCGCCTGGAGAGCGAGACTATACCACATTGACAAATCCGGCAGGGCGTAACACATTAGAGGCCCTTTCGGAGGTTTTCATGCGTCTTAAACTTATTTGTTTCCTCGTGATATTTGCCGCAGCCGCAGTTATTGACGCGTGCAATGCGGTCGATCACGTGGCCAACAACAATAAGAAACCCGTTTCTCAAGGTGTGGAGACGGTCTACGCGGACGGCGCTCGTCGGGTAACGATTGACGAGATGGAAGCAATGGTGAAGGATGGGACGGCGATCGTGATTGACGTTCGCAATCAGGCCGCCTACGACCAGGGCCACATTCCCGGCTCGCGTCTGATTCCCGCCGGAGAGATTGTCAACCACATTACCGAGCTACCACGTGACAAGACGATTGTCACGTATTGTTCTTGAGCGGCGGAACATACGTCCGCCGGTGCGGTGGTCGCTCTCAAGACAAAAGGTTTCGATAACGCAGCAGCGCTGCTTGGCGGATTTAATCTCTGGGTACAGGAACACAAGCCGATTGATAAGAACTAGGTCCTATTAGGACCTATTCGACCTATATTAGGTTTGGGGAACAACCTGCGTCACCAGAGCCGGCAAAGGTGTCACCACGCGCGCCGCGGGAACGCAGAGCACCGGGCACGGCGCGTTTCTGATCACTCTTTCAACTTCAGATCCCAACACCTGACTGCTTCCAAACAACGATCCGTGAACTGCGGTTCCGATCACGATTAGATCTGCCTGAAGCGTATCGGCAATCTTTACGATCTCCTGATACGGGCGGCCTTCGGCAATGTGCGTGGTACCGGTGCGTGTGAGCTGGGCCATGCGTTCCTGGACATAACTACGCAGCCGCGTCAGTGCTGCGAGTCCGCCCTCCGGAAAAATCACCGAAATCTGCTCGAAATAATCTCCAATGACATAGACCGCATGAAGCTCAGCGCCCATGTGGTTCGCGATCTGCGTCGCCAATTGGGTTGCTGCTGCTGAGGAAGGACGAAAGTTTGTCGCCAGCAACAAGCGTTTCAGTTGGATTTGACTCTGGTCGACAAAATCCCTCTGCGGCGGTCGAATGCAAAGCACTGCACACGGCGCTTCAGCAACGATATCCTCAGCAATCGAACTTCCAAACGCTCGCGACAGTCGATTCCGGTCGCGCATCACGACAGTGATCAAATCTACGTCGTGATCTATTGCTCCCTGCGCAATCTCGCTCGCCGGTTCGCCTTCAACCAGGATCTTTTCCGCGTCGACGTCTTTGAGAACCGGATCAGACAACAGCTCATCGAGTTGAGAATGCCCAACCGACTTCGCGTCCTGCACATTGAACAACACGACTCGCCCGCCGCTATGCCGCGCAAATGCCGCCGCATACTTCAGCGCCGCATGTGCGTTCGCCGAAAAGTCAGTGGGAAAGAGAATATTTCTGAATGGAAACACTGCGCCACCGTATCACCAGCCTAATGTCCTGTAAATCTTTCTAAAACCGTTCCGCAGTGTTCACTCAACTTCTATTTTCGATTTACAAGAACTCGGCTTCCATGCCAAACTCCGCAAGCTCCTACAGCAAGTAAAGTTATCTAAATCCAATCCCGGAGGCGACACCTTGCTTCGAGGAATTTTTCACACCAAGAACCTTGATGAAATTCTGGCCAGCGTCGGCGGTCCACAGTTCGCGCTGAAACGCACGCTTACTGCATTCAGTGTAACGCTCATCGGGATTGGAGCCATCATCGGCGCGGGAATCTTCGCGACCATCGGCACTGCTGCTTCAGGAACTGCTGAACGCGCGGGCGCCGGTCCGTCTTTGATGCTCTCGTTCGTCATCACTGCGATTGTCTGCGGTTTTACAGCACTCTGTTACGCCGAACTCGCCTCGATGGTTCCGATTTCAGGCTCGGCCTACACCTACTCGTACGCGACGCTCGGCGAGCTCGTCGCCTGGATTATCGGTTGGGACTTGATCATCGAGTACGCGATCGGCAACGTGGCGGTCGCGATTAGCTGGGCCGAGTTTTTCAATCGACTGATGCGAAATCTCGGGATTCACATACCTGACTGGCTGACGTCAAATTATCGCACCGCGACTGAAGAAACACTTGCCGCCGCGCCGCACATCTTCGGCATACCGATAGTCTTCAACATCCTGGCGTTCGGCATCGTGGCGCTGATCACGATCGTGCTGGTTTGGGGTATCAAAGAGTCGTCAAACTTCAACGCGGTCATGGTGCTGATCAAGATCCTCGTGCTGTTGTTCTTTATCGGCCTCGCGCTTTACTACGTTTCGCCGGCGAAGATGGTGGAAAACTGGAAACCGTTCCAGCCGCAGGGATGGTTTGGAACGTTTACCGGCGCGGCGATTGTCTTTTTTGCCTATATTGGTTTCGACGCTGTCAGTACTGTCGCTGAGGAAACAAAAAATCCCTCCAGAGATCTGCCTGTTGGCATCATCGCATCGCTGATAATATGCACGATTCTTTACGTGCTGGTAGCGGGCGTATTCACAGGGATGGTGCCCTGGCCAACAGTGCGCGCCTGGACCGCAGCAGAACGCGGCGAGTCGTTAACGATGGCTTTATCGACAGTCGCGCCGCAAGCGTTGTGGCAAAACACTGTCATCGCCTTCGGATCGGTGGTCGCACATACGGCCGTGTTGCTCGTGTTTCAACTCGGACAACCGCGCATCTTCTTCTCAATGGCGCGTGATGGATTGCTGCCGTCAGTCTTTGCGAGCGTTCATCCAAGATTCAAAACACCACACGTCACCACGATCCTGACCGGCGTTGCGGTCGGCGGTATCGCTGCGTTTGCGACTGTCGATGAAATGGTGAGCTTGACGAATATCGGCACTCTCTTCGCGTTTATTCTCGTGTGTATTGGTGTGATGGTTCTGCGTCACAAAGATCCGGGGCGACCCAGACCGTTCAAGGTTCCGCTTGGCCCATACTTGTTGCCCGGTCTCGGCGCAATATCATGTGCGGCGCTGATCTACTTCCTACCGGAAGGTTCTTACTGGCGGTTTGTCGGCTGGCTGATGCTGGGGCTGGCGATTTACATGTCTTACGGATACACGCGCAGCGCCGTTGGTCAAAAGCTGGGACGTCCGAAACTGACGCCTGCGGGACTGAAATTCGCCGCCGTGTGCTTCATCCTCGTGGCGGTGGGTTTGTTCGTGATACCGCACGATGTCGCTCCGCGCGAACTATTCTCCGAGGCGTTTGACGCGCGTGCCGAGCAGCATAATCAGACGTTGTATGGTTTACTGATCATCATCTTCGGTTTGGTCGGGGCCGGACTCGGCATCGCGGTGGGGACAAAGAAAGAATCGGCGTAATCTGTGGAGAAGGCGAACGCGCTACCAATCATCATCGGCACGCTTTGCGTGATCGCGATCGCGTATCGCTATTACTCCGCGTTCATCGCTGCAAAGGTGCTCGCGCTTGACGATTCACGCCCGGTGCCGTCGCAGACGATGTACGACGGGCACAATTATTATCCGACAAACAAGTGGGTTTTGTTTGGACACCACTTCGCAGCGATCTCCGGCGCGGGACCCTTAATCGGTCCGGTGCTCGCGGCGCAGTTTGGTTTTTTACCGGGACTGTTGTGGCTTGTGATTGGCGTGTGTCTCGGCGGCGCCGTCCACGACTTCATGATCCTGGCCGGAAGTGTGCGCCGCAAAGGCAAGTCACTGGCGGAAATGGCGCGAACGGAGATCAGTCCGCTTTCAGGATTGGTTGCGGGTGTCGCGATTCTTTTCATCGTGGTGATTGCGCTCGCTGGTCTCGGGCTCGTCGTTGTGAATGCACTCGCCGAATCACCGTGGGGGACTTTCACAGTCGGCTTCACGATTCCACTAGCGCTCGTGATGGGTCTGTACATGTATCGCTTCCGCAAAGGAAAAATTGCCGAAGCGAGCATTATCGGTATCGCCGGCTTACTCCTCGCGGTTTATCTTGGCGGCCGCATCGCTGATTCACCACTCGCCCAAACATTCACACTTTCGCGCAACAGTCTGATCGTAATCATGGCCGCCTACGGCTTTATCGCGTCGGTGTTGCCGGTGTGGATGCTGCT
>DASYPN010000324.1:0-1961 GCA_036006625.1 Pyrinomonadaceae bacterium
GCAGGCGAGCTTGCTTCCGGTATCGCCTGTGAGCGGCGGCTCATACGGTTTCCATCCGAACATGCCGGAGATGCAGACTCTCTTCAATCAGGGAAAACTCGCAGTCCTCTGTAATAGCGGACCGCTGGTCGAACCGTTGACCAGGACCACATATCAGAACGGCACGGGCAAGAAGCCGCTCCAACTCTTCTCGCATTCGGACCAGGTCGGATTGTTTCAAACTGCGATCGCAAATAGCGTCAGCCAAACAGGCTGGGGCGGCAGGTTAGCTGATAAGACCCAGGGCTTGAACGGTTCTGCGACTTTCCCGAGCAACATCTCGATCGCCGGAATCAATCTGTTGCTGAGCGGTGTCGATGCGCGACAACTTGCAGTAGCCGACTCGAATACGCCGCTCGCAAACGTTCTGCAACTCAATGCGGCCCCGACCACGGCCGAACAGACACCACGATTCGCTTCGTTCAACGAACTCCGCACACTCGATAACAACTTCAAACTCGTCAAAGCCGCGAGCGATACGCGTTCGAGCTCGATGCAAACAGACGATGCCCTAGGCAGTGTGAATCCAACGCTGGCCACGGTGTTCCCGAATACAACGCTCGGCCGACAGCTCAAGCAGGTCGCGCTATTAATTAAAGCCTGCACCGATGCGACTGCGGGAATAAACATGAAGCGCCAAATTTTCTTTACGCAACTCGGCGGCTTTGATACACATTCAGCGGAGATTGGCGGACAGGGCGGCTTGTTGACTCAAGTGAGTCAGGCGATCAGCGCTTTTTACGCAGCGACTGTCGAGCTTGGTATCCAGGACAAAGTGACGACGTTTACGATGTCGGACTTTGGACGCACGCTCCAGCCGGCAGGCACGGGCGTCAATGCAGTCGGCACCGATCACGCATGGGGAAATCATCAACTGATTGTCGGCGGATCGGTGCAGGGACATACGTTGTATGGAACGTATCCGACCCTCGCGCTTGGCGGTCCCGATGACACTGACGGCGGAACGAATCCGCGGGGTCGTTGGATACCGACGACGTCTGTTGAGCAGTATGCGGCAACGCTCGCGACCTGGTACGGTTTGTCGTCCGCGGATCTGTCGGCTGTGTTTCCGTTGATTGATCGATTTTCGACTTCGAATCTGGGTTTCCTGGCTTAAAAAATCAATGGCCACAAAAAGGCACAAAAAGCACAGACAAAGTGATGTTTGTGCTTCGGGTAATTCTCTGTGGCTCGTCAGGCTGATCGTATTTGCGTCTCTACTCGCAGCGCTTGCGGGTTTTCTTTTGACTCACAACGCGGGCACTCGTCCGGTGCATGCATTCTCCGCTGGACCACCGGCGGGTTACACGGGCGCTCCGCAGGAAGAGCCTGAGGCTTGCGCCGAGTGTCACGTTCCGCCCAACGCCGGCACGGGCACGATTTCCATCTCCGCACCCCAAACCTATATTCCCGGACAGACCTATGCGATCACTGTTTCGCACGCGAACCCGGATCCCACGCGACTGCGTTGGGGGTTTGAGCTAACGGTTCTCGACACTGCCTCGGATGAAAAAGCCGGCGAGCTGCAAAGCTCGAATGGGCTGACGCAGGTTTTGAATAACGCTGGTCCCGGTTCTGCGCGTCAATACATTGAGCACACTGCGGCGGGAACGTTTATCGGTCAACAGAACGGTGCGAGTTGGACGTTCAACTGGACCGCACCGCCGGTTGACGTTGGTACGGTTGTGTTTTATGCCGCCGGGAATCAGGCCAACAACGACGGCAATACCTCGGGTGATTTCATTTACAAAACCTTTGTTGCTTCAGCGCCGGCTTCGACCAGTCCTGATTTTGCACTCAGCGTTAATCCGACTTCCCGCAACGTCGTGCCGGGTGGTGGCGGAATCTACACCGTTACGGTGACGCCGTTCGCAGGCTTTACCGGACAGGTGAATTTCAATGCGACCGATCTTCCCTCGGGC
>DASYPN010000325.1:0-4005 GCA_036006625.1 Pyrinomonadaceae bacterium
GAAGACGCGGCTCAGGACGCATCTTTTCATTTGGACGACTGAAGCGACCCGAGTGAGTGAGTTGCAAACCGACTATCAGGTCGTCCGTTGAGCCACACGCCTGCTGGTGACGCGCGATCAGTTCGTCACGCAGAGCGCCCAAGCTGTGCTTGTTGTCTTCGTTGATCAGTAACTGGTTCGGATTAGCGCGGCCGTCATGGCGGACCGCAACTGCTTCACCGCCCCAGATCAGTTTGGCCCCACTCAGACCAAAATTTCGCCAGCGCCGGAGCGTGGCGTCGCTCGGTTTGCCGTCGCGCGTTCCGTCCCAACCTTCCATCGGATGAATGCAGAAGCGATTGCCGATCGTTCTTCCCGCGAGATGAAGTGGTTGAGCAAGCGGTGACTCTGGAGCAGCTTCGACGCGATCGTCGCACGGAATTTCCAGACGCAGTTCGTCCACACGCGTCCTGAACTCCTCGACGCTCCTCATCCCTCCAATCGCTGGAAACTGTCTAACGCTCATAGATGTACGAATCTCGGCACGTACTGTAGGGGCGGCCCTCCGTGGCCGCCCTTGGTTGGCACACGAAATTCAAGAATCTGGGGTCTCGAGTTGGCGAACGCGATTTCAACCGAGGGCGGCCACGGAAGGCCGCCCCTACAGTACGTTCCGAGCTTGTTGCAGTGCCTCCACGAAGAAGAACTCACCCCACATTACTGATTCGTTGACACCGAGATTTTTGTGGATGTGATAGACGCCGCCGCGGAGTATTCCTTCCCAGCCGTCGCTTCCCTTCCCCAGATATTTTGAAGTCAGCGAGTCGATCGTTCTCAGTGCGCAATCGCGATAGGCGATTCGTCGCGCTGCGCTCGAACCATGCTTCGCCAGCTTCAGCAACCCGACGACTGCGATCGCCGATGCGCTCGTGTCAACTGGACCATCGCCCGGCGCGTCAAAATCCCACGGCGCCACACCATCCGCAGGCACATTCGACAACCAGTAATCAGCGTTGAGTTCCGCGACCTCGAGATAAACCGGATCGCGCGTCAACTCGTAGCACGTTCCAAATCCATAGAGCGACCACGCCAATCCACGAGACCAACACGAATCACCGCGATAACCCTGCTGTGTCGTTTGCCGCAGAAACTCGCCCGTCTCCAGATCGAAGATCCCTTCATGCGACGTGCTGCCATCCCCACGCACGAGTGTCCGTCGCGTCGTGCGGCAGTGACGGTGCGCTAATTCAAGTAGCGCTCGATCGCCGGTCTCCAACGCGGCGTACAAGATGATGCCAACGTTCATCATGATGTCGATGAAGTTCGAATCTTCACCATGAAACGATCGCAAACATCCGGCGCGTTCATTGAAGCGAAGAGAAAGCGTACGCCCCGCATGAATCACAACATCTTTAAGCGACTGATCCTTAGTAGCTTCGTACCAGCGACGATAAGTGCCGTGATAGAAGATGAATCCGAGGTCATGCACCTCACGGTCGTCTTTTCGCGATTCGAGCGCCTTCGAATATCGAATTGCGGTTTCTTTCCAAAACGGATCTTTCGTCTCTTCGTAGAAGATCCACATCATCCCCGGCAGAAACCCATCGCACCAGCGAGTCCACGCAGGCTTCGAATGACGCCAGCGACCCCCATCCGTGTAGAGCGGATAAAAATCCGGATCGCGTTCCACCAGCGCCCGCACCTGCGCCTGCGCAAACGTAAATGCATCATCGATCCGCGACAATCGTGCTTTTTTATCCGTTTCCATCCGTGTTACAAGCGTCGTAAATGAAATCCACCGTCGACATTAATCACTTCACCCGTTGAGAACGGGAAACTTCCGGCCGCAATCGCCGCCACCGCACGCCCGACATCCTCAGGAGTTCCCCAACGCTTTATCGGCGTTAACCCATCTGCGATCTGCTTGTCGTATTTCTCCTTGACCGCGGCAGTCATGTCAGTGGTGATTACCCCGGGTCTGATCTCGTAGACGTTGATTCCCTCATCAGCGAGTCGTGCGGCAAACAGCTTCGTCATCATCGCGAGGCCTGCTTTCGCGACACAGTATTCAGCGCGTTCGGGTGACGCAGCGTACGCAGAAACAGAACTGATGTTGACGATCGCGGGACTGAAATCGGGAACGGACTGCTTCTGTTCGATCATCCAACGAGCGACGAGTTGACTCAGGAAAAACGGGCCTTTCAGATTTACATTCAGTAGACGATCAAAACTCTCCGCACTCGTTTCCAAAAGATCGACACGCTTTTCAGGTGCAATGCCGGCATTGTTGACGAGTAAGTCCAGACGTCCGAAGCGCTCACGCGCGTGCGCTACGAGTCGCTGTCGATCGTCGTCGTTGGCAACGTCAGCAGCACATGTCTCGACACGGGCCTCGCTTGTTGAAACTGCCTTAACCTCTTCGCGCGTTCGTTCAGCTTCGACTGCATTCGACCGGTAGTTGATCAGCACATCCAGCCCCATGCGACCGAGCTCGATCGCAATTGCTCGCCCGATGCCACGAGACGCACCAGTGACGAGTGCAACGCGGCGTGATGTTGTGTTCGACGAACTCATTTAGCTTCAGGCTTTGGCAGCCAAGCGACCGCAATCGCACCAACCAGCGCGAGTGCGATCAACACACTGAACCCAACCGTATAACTCGCAGTCTGGTCGCGCAAGTTTCCCACGAGCATCGGAACTGTCGCTTCGGCGACACCATCGGCTGTCAGTACCACACCCATCAAACGCCCCATCACCTTAACTCCAAAGAGTTCCGCGGCCATGAGCGGAATGATCATGTAATCGCCGCCGAGACCGATGCCAAAGATGACTGCAAAAACATAGATTGCTCCCGGCGTCGACGCAAAAAATAGCACCGGGATCGAAGCGGCAACGAGCAGGTAGATGAGCAGCATCACGTACTTCTTCGTGTAACGATCTGCAAGCCAGCCCATCAGCAGTCGACCGACAAGACTGAATGCAAGCACGAGCGAAGCGACACGCGCCGCTTCGACCTGTGCGTAATGCTGGTCCAAACTGAGGAAGAGTTTAAGATGTTGATTTGTTCCACCCACAGCGCCGATCGAACACATGCTTCCGATCGCGAGCAAGTAGAATGTCTTTGACTTTAATGCCCAGCCAATCGGCGCCGTTGGAATTTTGGTCGTGGGGACTTGCTCTGCCGGGTTTTCCTTCACGAAATATGCGAGCGGCAATGCAAGCACGATGATCAGCACGCCGAGTGTTCGAAGCGCCATGTGCCAACCAAATTTTTGCACGAGCCACACCGAAAGCAATGGGACGAGCGCGCCGCCGAGTCCGATGCCGAGATATGCGAAACCCATCGCACGCCCGCGCGCTTTATCGAACCAGCGCGTGAGGAGCACCTGGTTCGGTAACGGGCCTGCGCAAACGTAGCCGAGCGCGTTGAAGAGATAGAAAAGGTAGAACATCCAGAGGGCAGTCATGCTGCCGAGACCGATGAGCGCAACACCACCCATCATGATGCCCGCAAGCATCAGACGTCTTGGTCCAAACTTGTCGACGAACCAGCCGGCGAGAAATCCGAAGAGTGGCCCAACGACGAGTTTGCTTAGAGCGTTTCCCGAAGTGACTTGCGTGCGCGACCAACCAAACTCGCGCACCATGAAGTCGTAGTAGAACGGCAGGCCGTAGAGTGCGAGACCAACGATGGCGAAGAGTGCGAAGAATGAAGTGACGGCGACCTGGATTTGACCGTTACGCTGACGCGCACTGGTTTGCTCATCGACTATCGGGATGTTTGTAGTCGCGCTTCGCATTGGTCAGACCTTTACGGAAGATTGGCGGCGAGATTAAGGCCTGACGCTGAAATTCGTCAAGACTCTTGTTAGAGTTGTTTGACCAAATTACTGTTTCGCCACAATGACTTGGAATGTATTAGTGGCCACAGTACGTACTGTAGGGGCGGCCACGGAGGTGTTGATTGTCAAGACATCCTTTACAGTTTGTTATCACGACATCCTTTACACTTTTTATCCAGTAGTA
>DASYPN010000326.1:0-6987 GCA_036006625.1 Pyrinomonadaceae bacterium
TCAAACGGCTCCTTCTCGAACCCCATCTGACTCACTTGCCTGACAAACTCGGCATCGATTTTGAAGATTCTCGCCTTGACCAGTTCTTCCATACCGAGGTCCTGGAACCCACTCGCCTTCATCTCTCGCATGAACTCTGAATTGATCTTGAAAATCGCCGCTTTGAAAAGATCCTCGACCTGAAGTTTCCCGAAACCGGCAGAGTTGAGATCGTCAGCCAGCGCGGTCGTGACATTCAGCGTGGTTGCGGCAAACAGTCGGCTCTCAGGATCCCGGTCTTCATCGTCCGGATTCGACTCGAAGTCGAAACCGCGGCTCTTCATCGCGGAAACGAAACTCGGATTGCCGGTAAATCGAAACGTGCCCGAGCCTTTGCCGTTTTGGAAACTACCCTCCAAGTCGATTCTTCCCGCTTCTCGCACGAGACTAAAGCTCACCGGACCTCCATTTAGAGCCTGTTCACGGGTCAATCCCTGAAAGTCGGAAAACTCAAAGCTCTGTCCCATATTGTTTCGGCCGTGTTTTGCGCTCTTGCGCTCGAGATTCAGGTGAAGCTTGCCGTTTTCTTTGGAAGATAGGGTGGCCGTCCACTCACCCGTGTAGGTGTTTTGAGCTACGGCACTCGCGCCAGCAATCCAGATCAGCAGCGCGACGCTCGTGATCAAGGCCATACCGATGAAAAAGCGGTTCCAAACAGTTCTTGGCATTGGGTCCTCCGGTGATTTCGAGAGATTTTCAGGTTCCAAAGTGATAACACCCACCGAGCCGACTTTGTGACGAGAAATCCTGGAAACGCGGATAAACGCGGAGCGGGAACCGATCGGTGGCATGGGAGATGCTGTTTCTGTAGATGCGGCGAGAAATCGCTGCGTCCTGCTCAAGAATGGGGCAAGAGACCGTGGCTCGGTTCCTATCACGTCCCACAGTGCCCCAGAACTCAACAAATGCGACGTCGAACTCGATACATTTCAGCTTTGCTGACGCTGATGACTGTGAAACTCATCGCCCACGCGCAGGAACCTCCACCAATGGCGCTGCGCACGCCGGCAACCATCATCGACTCGTTCATCAAAACCGAAACTCAACTCCGCCAATCGCTCAACCAACACACTTTCAAGCGCGACGTCGTGCTGCAAACGATTGGCGGCGACGACAAGCGGTGAACATTATGAAATACATCTTCCTACTCACCATCGTCCTCTTCGTTGCAGCCGTAAAGATTGTCGCACAGGAGAAGTCTGAAGTTTGTGTCGCCAACCACAACGCTCCGCCGGTCAATGCTTATTACTGGCCGCCCGACACGATCGTCAGAGTCTACTTCGAACGCGGCATGTTTACTGACGAACAGCGCGTCACGCTGCTCAACGCTATGAAGACGTGGTCAGATTCGAACGCACACACCGAAGCGGGAATCACTTTTTCATATGCCGGAGAGATCGACCGAGTGACTGATTGCCAGAGTTGTTTGACTGTTACGCGCAGAGAAGTTCACAAGCACGACCGCAAGCATTACGCGTTCTTTAATCCGCTGACGCAGAGTAGCGACGGGCTGCTTGTCTCTGCATGGATCGATTTTGATTTTGCGACGACAAGCCCACAGGCGTTGCAGGGATTTATGGCTCATGAACTCGGACACGGCATGGGTCTTTGGGATTGCAAGTCGTGCAGGAAGAAAAAAACGATCATGAACAGCTTTCCGGGAATCAATGACGACAACGGACTGCTTGCGCCTTCAGTCTGCGATCTGGAAGTAGTTCGTAACGTGTACAGACTCCAGCGCAACGTCGATAGAAACATCGTTGCCGAGAAAAACGAATGAAACTCTTCTTCGTGTTGCTAATGGTTTTGGCCGCGGTCTCCTCACTCGCGGCGCAATCGTTGTCTTGCAGGTCGGAGTTGGAGCCGCTCCGGTTGGTTTCTGGAGCTGGGCGCCGGAAAGCAAGATCAGCGTTTACGTCGCCGAGTCAGATTTCAAACCAGACGAGCTTGAATATCTTCTTGCCCCACTTTCACCCTGGAACGCAGTCTCGGAGACGACCGGATCAAGAGTTGAATTCGAATACAAAGGACTCGTGAATGGCCCGCGTTATTGTGAGAACTGCGTGACGATCGTTCGGGATCGCTGGTGACCGCATGAGACCGTAAGGAATGCACCTTGCCTATATTAGAAAAAGACTCTTAGTTACGTACGAACCTGAGTCAGCAGGAGGTGTACATGCCGGAAAAAGAGACATTGGAGCGAGCTCGGAAGGACAAACGAGAAGGGAAGGCCGCGAGCACGCAAGCGGGTGAATTCGTCAGGGAAGAGATTGAACACATTCGTGAAGGAAAGCACGGTGCTCGTTCAACCAAGCAGGCAATTGCAATCGGACTCTCGAAAGCGCGGCGCGCGGGTGTCGATCTGCCACCCTCAGCGGGTTCCTCAGAGGAGACAAAAGAACAGGCCGCGCGTGACCGTAGCAAAGCAAAAAGCGGGAAGCGCCCATCAGCAACACGCTCGCGTGCGACTCGAAAAGCTTTGAAACGTGAGGGCCACAGCGCAGCCTCGAAACAAGCACTTTCGCGTCAGGCGCGAAGTGCCGCGAAGAAACGCTCGGCCGCATCACGATCTCGTTCAGCAAAAAAAGCCGCAGCCACACGTAAGAAGTAAGCCACATAAAGCACAAAAGGCACATAAGGCACAAAAGCGATTCAAAAAATCATTTTGTGCCTTTTGTGCTTTATGTACCTTTTGTGGCTAAGTTCATTGACAGCTTTCGTGGCTGCAAGCTAAGCTGTTACCCCGTGAATCGCACGGTCGCCATCGTTCCAGCCCGCCTCGCATCAACCCGTCTGCCAGGAAAAGCATTAATCGACATTGCCGGGAAACCCATGGTTTGCTGGGTCGCGGAACGCGCGCGTCTTGCACGTAACGTTGACCGAGTGATCGTCGCAACTGACAGTCAAGAAATCGTTGACGCAGTCGACTCGCGAGGCTTTGAAGCGGTCCTTACCGCCAAACACCACACGAGTGGCACCGATCGCGTGGCCGAAGTCGCGTCCCAAATCCCCGACGCCGAAATCATCGTCAACGTGCAAGGCGATGAACCATTGATTTCGCCAGAGACGATCGAACGCGCCGTCGACGTGATGGCCGCGGAGATTTCGAAACAAGACGGGGCTGGGATCGTAACAACGTGGGAACCCATTGAATCACTCGACGACCTGCTGAATCCGGATCTGGTGAAAGTCGTTCTCAATGAACACGAGATGGCCGTCTACTTTTCGCGTTCGCCAGTGCCATACCCACGCGATGCGGCAAAGAGACATGGCTCACCCGAAGCAGCATTGATGAATGAACCGGAGCTATTAAAACTATTCCGCAAACACACGGGGTTATACGTTTATCGCCGTGATGTGCTGCTTGAGTTTACGAAGTGGCCGCCGTCTCATCTCGAACAGATCGAAGCACTCGAACAACTGCGTGCGCTGGAGCACGGCGTAAAAATCAAGGTGGTTGAAGCGTGTGCGACATCGACCGGCGTCGATACCGCGGAAGACCTCGCACGTGTCAGAGAGTTGGTAGGCGCAACATCATGAACGATTGGATTGGACTAGGCATTATCGCGTTCGTCATCCTTTGCGGGCTATTTGGGTTGTCGCGCCTCAGTAAGCCTTACGACGTTTCGACTGAAGAATTCGAGCGACGCGCGCAGGAAGGACCAGGCCTGCTTGGCGCCGGCTTGGTTGGAATACAAAAAGCACTCGATCCCGCAATGCAAAGAGCAGTCGAAGTGCAGGAAGATTTGCGGGCCGGACGTTATGACGGTGAACAGGAGTCCGGAGATCCTCCGGAGTCAGGTGATGGCAGCGATCAGAAGGTAACCAATGGAGAGCCCGATGCCTAAATATATTTTCGTTACTGGTGGTGTGGTTTCCAGCCTCGGCAAAGGTCTGGCAGCATCATCGATTGGATGTTTGCTCGAGAGCCGCGGATTGCGCGTGGCTCTGATCAAACTCGATCCATACATCAACGTCGATCCGGGAACGATGTCGCCATTTCAACACGGCGAGGTTTTTGTTACCGACGACGGCGCCGAAACAGACCTCGACCTCGGCCATTACGAACGTTTCACACACGCACATCTCTCGCAAGCGAATAACTGGACCACTGGAAGAATCTACCTTTCCGTAATCGAGAAAGAACGGCGCGGCGATTACCTCGGGAAGACGATCCAGGTCATTCCGCACATCACGAATGAGATCAAAGAGGCCGTTCGCAGAGTCGCTGACAACGACAAGCCCGACGTCATCATTGTCGAGATCGGTGGCACCGTCGGCGACATCGAATCACTTCCTTTTCTCGAAGCCATTCGCCAGATGGGCAATGAGGAAGGCACAGGCAACGCGCTCTTTATTCACGTCACACTCGTACCTTATATCGCCGCAGCCGGCGAACTAAAAACAAAACCCACCCAGCACTCCGTACGCGATCTGCGCGAGATTGGTATTGCGCCTGACATTCTTCTCTGCCGTTCTGAAAAGCCGTTATCACGTGATCTGCGCAGCAAGATCGCTCTTTTCTGTAACGTGAAAGAGCCCGCCGTGATCAGTGCTCAGGACGTCGACACGATTTACGACGTTCCCCTCGCGTTCCATGAACAGGGTCTTGATGATTTGATCGTTTCGCAACTGGACCTCGAAACCCAGGCGCCACAAGCCGACCTGACTGAATGGCGTAATCTAGTCGCGACGATTCGCGAACCTTCCGGAGGGGAGGCGTCGATCGCGATTGTCGGCAAGTATGTTGAGCTTGAAGATTCGTACAAGTCTTTGCGCGAAGCGCTGACACACGGTGGTGTCGCAAACAATCTTCGTGTAGATGTGAAATGGATCGAGTCGGAAGAGTTGATGGACGACGACTACGAAGATCGTTTGCGCGATTTCGATGCGATCCTCGTGCCCGGTGGATTCGGCAAACGCGGTGTAGCGGGAATGATTCGTGCGATCAGTTACGCGCGCAAGACGCGCACTCCATACTTCGGCATCTGCCTGGGAATGCAAACCGCTTGTATCGAGTACGCGCGCAACGTTTGTGAATTGAAAGAGGCTGACTCGACTGAATTCGACCTCGAGACGCCACATCCGATTATCTTTAAACTCAGAGATTTGGTTGGAGTTGAAGACTTAGGAGGTACAATGCGACTGGGCGCGTGGCCATGCCGGTTGGCGCAGGGCTCGTTGGTCCAGGATGTTTATGGCGGCGCTGATGAGATCAGTGAGCGGCATCGCCATCGTTATGAATTCAATCCGGAGTTTCGGCAACGGCTCGAAAAGGAAGGATTAGTGTTCAGCGGTGTCTCACCGGATGGTAAGTTTGTGGAGATGATTGAACTCTCGCGCGACGTGCATCCGTGGTTTGTCGGTTGCCAGTTTCATCCGGAATACAAGTCGCAACCGCTGAGTGCACATCCGTTGTTTGCCGCATTTGTTCGGGCGGCGTACGAAAATCGTTTGCACTCTGAGACCTCAATGGAGAAGAATGGAGAAGTCGATCTGGTGGTCCACGAAAGACTGACCGCCACAAGTGGAGATTAGAGTTCTCACAATCATGTAAATCCTGAACAATCCTGTGAATCCTGTCCATTGTTTACAGGATTTACAGGATGAAACAGGATTAACAGGGCCCAGAAGAACCTCACTTCATGTAATGACAGACGTGTCTACCACATTGCCCGGAACGGATCCGCTCGTGGGCCGTACGCTCGACGAGAAGTATTACGTCGAGGAGCGTCTCGGTTCAGGCGGCATGGGCAAGGTGTATCGCGCGCGGCATCTATCCATGGACCGCCCTGTCGCGATCAAGTTTCTGCGCCAACGTTTCTCCGAAGATGAAGCTGCGCGGACTAGACTTCTCACCGAAGCGCGAGCGGCAGTCGCACTGCGCCACTCGAATGCGGTTTCAGTAACCGACTTCGGACAAACTGTCGAAGGTTGGGTCTACATCGTGATGGAATTACTCGAAGGTCGCACCCTCCGTGAAATCGTCAGCAGGGAAGCGCCACTCGAAACAGCCCGCGCGACGTCGATCATGTTGCAGGCGTCGGATGCGGTTGGAGCGGCACATTCGGCAGGAATCATTCATCGCGATCTCAAGCCGTCGAATATTCTAATCACGCAAAGCGCCGATCAACCTGCTGTCGTGAAGGTACTCGACTTCGGTATCGCGAAGTTCTTCGCGGGCAACGACGATGATGCCACTGACCTGGCGCAAACAACCTCGGTGATCGGCACGCCGCGTTACATGTCTCCCGAACAGCACAGCGGTCACGAGCTGACTCCCGCCACAGACGTCTACAGCTTAGGCGTGATTCTCTATGAGATGTTGACCGGCATGGTTCCTTTTTCGGGTTCGACTCACGCGGAGATCGCGCAGAAGCACGTCAACGACACTCCACACTCTCCACGCGAGGTTGTTGCCGCGATTCCCGAGGACGTCGAACGCATCGTTCTTCATGCACTCGAGAAACAACCCTCCGATCGACCACCGAATGCCGCTGAGTTTCGCCGCGAACTACTCGACACCGCAGATCGTCTCGGCCTCGAGCATCACGCGATAAAGAGTGCGCCCGATATCGAGACTCTGCGTGATTCGGGCGTCGAATCGCCATCCGGACGGCTCGTAGTCGACATCACGCGTCTCCGCGAAAAACGCGCGCTCAGTTCCGGCTCCAACGAGATCAAAGTTTTAGGCGCGAATACGGCTGAAAACAGGCCCGAAGAGGCCCCCTCAACGAACGAGCCACCCCAGCCCAGTTCATTTCTAGACAAGGTCAAGCGTATACTCGGGAAGCATTAAAACGCCGGAGGCGTTCGCTAATTCGAGCCCAGGGTTGGAGCGCAGCGACAACCCTGGGTTTATATCAGGATGGCGAACAAACCCTGAAAGGGTTCCTCTCAAGGCGAACCCTTTTCAGGGTTTGATTGCGAATTTGAATAGCGTCCCAG
>DASYPN010000327.1:0-7925 GCA_036006625.1 Pyrinomonadaceae bacterium
AATGGAAGCCAGCGACAGATCAGCAATGGCAGAAAATTGACGCCTCTGTTTAAAGACCCCCATGCCGGGAAGTCGATCTTTCTCAGTGTAAATGTTTGAATCTTTTTGGCTGGGAGGCAGGGACTCGAACCCCGATAGCCATATCCAGAGTCTGGAGTCCTACCATTGGACGACCTCCCAGCAAGAGGAGTTTGAATTTACGTATCGTGGCGGGGGTTGTCAACCGGCGCCCAAAAACTAAAAGTTTGAAATACGCCGAAGGCGTTCGCTAACCTCAGCCCAGGGTTCGAGCATCGCGAGAACCCTGGGGAACAAATTCCAAATTGCGACCCAAACCTGAAAGGGTTCCTCTCGCGGCGAACCCTTGCAGGGTTCAATGACGATTTGATGTTCGGTTCCCAGGGTTGTCGCTACCGCTCCAACCCTGGGCTGGGGTTAGCGAACCCTTCGGCGTTATCAAACTCACGCGCTCGCGATCGAAACTCACGCACTCGCGATCAAAACTCACGCACTCGTGAAACTCAGGCGCGGTCCTCGACGCCGGCCATTTTGAACTTGCCTGCCGCTGCCAATTCGGCGGCGTCCGTGGGACGGTATTCCCAGTGCCACGATTCGTTTGAGACGGTGCGGACGAAGCCGTGTTTCGGAGCATTCGCCTTTAGCCACTCGTAAACTTTGTCAGACCCGTCAAACACGTTGTGACGAGTGTTGAGATCGAATGCCTGGCCGTGTTGATGATTCGAGTGTCCGGCCTTCGCCGCAAGATTGCCCTGACCTTTTTCGAACAGCTTTCGTAACGCAGCTTGTCGCTGAAACGTGCGAAAGGCGCTGTTGATTGAAATCGAAATGTTTTCAGCTTCAGCGGCATCTTTCAGCTTCAGGTAAGGTGCGAGACTGTCGAGCGTGATCTGTTCCATCTCGGCGCCAAAACCGACGATGTTCACTAGTAGTTTTGGACCAAGATATTTGCCCAGACGCCAGCACGCGTTTGGTCCTTTCTGATCGATCCACTCGTCGGAGAAGTAAAGATCGGAGCAGCCGTCCTTCAGATTTGTAGCCTTGGTCCAACCGAGTTCCTCGCCTGGTTGCATCTGGCCGTGCGCGATCTCGAGCTTGCTGACTTTGACAAAGTTGCCGTCGGGTGAAGTTTCAGTTACCGCAACAAACGATCGCACCGGGATCGAAGTCCCTTTGGAAGCGAAGTCCGGTGCACCATCGCGAAGCAACGCGTTTGCATCGACGCACGTCATGTTGGTGCCCAATGGTTCGAGGTCCCACTTAACCGGCGCGAGTCCAGCAGTCTCGTTCTTGAAACCACCTTCGAGATTCATCGCTGAGGTCCAGCCATAAGTCTGATCGCCAGTTGCTGATACAGCGAAGACATAAGTGTGTCTGCCGGAATCGGTCATTACATCCGTTACTTTGATCTCCGTTCGCTGCGGAATTGTTTTTACGTCGCCGACTTTCCTGCCTGGCGGACGATCTTCACCCGACTTGTATTTCAGTTCTTTCAACTTCTCATCGCAAATAATTGCCTTACTCGACTCCACAACAAATACTTTTCCTGGATAGCTCCGAAAGTTCACGACGACGACCTCCAAAAAATTAAATGCTTGAACTCTTGTGCGCGTGGATGCACAATATGCACGTCTGTAAAAGCATTTTGCGGCGCACACCTATCGAAACACAAAGACAATCGCTTTTATCTTACACTTTCCCGGGAGACACGACGGAGAGTCGATGACTGAACACGAAGACCAGATTGCACAATATCGTCTGAAGCTCGAGGAGACGGCCGCACTCGTGGCGCGTATTCGTCATGAAATCAACAATCCCCTGACCGGCGTGTTGGGCCAGGCCCAACTCCTGTTGCGAGAAGAGCTGAGTGAGCGATCGCGAAAGCGAGTGCAAACAATCGAGGATCTTGCGTTACGCCTGCGTGACATCGTGGCCCAGTTGCGCGACGTGCAGAAACCGGGCGGTGACGGCGACAGCTAAAAGATTGAGTCAGTTTTAGACAGGATTAAAGGATTTACAAGATGAACAAGATACATCTTGTAAATCCTGAACATCTCATTAATCCTGTGAACTCACTTCGGCCGGTTTGCCTTTAATCTTTGTATCGCCGTTGACGAACACGCTGTAACGATTGCCGGCAGGAATGATCGCCGGCTTTCCTTTTTTCAGACCCCACAATAGACCAACTGGTCCGAGAAGCACGGTCGTCGCAACTGCCGCAACAGCCACAGTCCCGCCTTTACTATCGCCAATCTGTCGCTTCGTAAATCTCGCAGAGACGCGATTGCCGTCGGCAGCCATAACATCCTGCATGGCCCATTCCAGTTTTCCTGCCTTGCCCCAGTGACCAGCTCTCTTGGCAGTGGTGATGCGGGCTCGGGCCGTCGCTTCTTTTTCAAAAATCGTCAGGCCGTTTACCTGGACCGGCCTCACCACGACAAAGTCGACGATGTCGCCGACCTTCAGCTCCTCACCAGACGCGTTGGTTTTCAACTGAATCTCGATCTCCGTTCCATCCGGCACGTTTATCATGCCGTCCACCGGAGGCGCCGGGCCAGCAGGTTTTGGATCCTGAGAGGTTGGCAGAGCCATTACACACATGCTGATCGCCAGCATGAGAATGATAGACACGAGTTTCTTCATGGGGGTTATCTCCGTCAGATAGTCAAATAGACAAACCTACAGGCGCTCTAAGTTCTTTAAAACAGAAAACGGGGAGATGGACCCGGGGTTAGGACAGAAAGCAAACTAGAACACTGAAAAGCGGGCTACGCTAAACGGAAACTGTCTCTTCGTCTTCGACCAGATAAGGATTGATATGAACCGGCTTGTCTTCGGCATCTTCCGCCAATACAGCCTGAATAACCGGCAGACTCAAGGAATGTTTGGTTGTGGTTAACGGCACCGGCTTGCCTGCGGCGTAGACCTTGTGACGTCCATGCTCTTCGTACCACTCGGCGAGGCCGGCGGTCTTGTGCATGTTCTCGATGATCTGGCGCCAGCCGACCCCTGTGTTGTACGCGCAGAAGGAGATCTCGCCTTCCTGAGTGCCGTAGGGAATTACGCACATCTCAGTGCGGCGGAAATCGTAATTAAAGAGATCCTGGAACCACATTCCCTCAACGCAGAGCACGCGCCACGTGTCATTCGCATCTGCAGTCTTCTGCGCCATGCGATCGTTACGATCAGAATTGGAATTGGTTGACGATGGCTTGAACAAGTTGACGATCTGCGAGATCGGAAAACCTTCCGGCGCTTGCGCGGCGTTGAAGTTGCGCATGATCGCCATGCCGAGTTGTGCGTAAGAGAGTTTGCGACCGCGCGCCGTGTCGGTAATCACGGCCACGTCTTTCATAAACTGCTCGTAGTTGAAGAACTCAAACAGCGATCTGAATTCACCCGTGTGCCGATTAACGACAAGAAGCGTGAAGATGCCGCAGTTCGGATGACAATTGCACGATGACCAGCCCCACGGAGCGTCAGCGCCCTGCAACATGTCCATCACGCTCGTGAAAGCCGAGTACGACGACAGCGGGAACCAGTCGCGCAGCGGTTGAATGTGACCGCCGAGCTGATTCTTTAGATCGTGTGTCATGCCGGCGAGCGTGTAGCGCCACTTCTTGCGCAGCTCGTCGGAAATGTCTTCGTCGCGTCCGGTAAACGAAACCGGTTGGAACGCGATCGTCTGCACTTTGTCGATGTTCTTTGCGGCGAACTCGACAATCTGTCCGATACCATCGTTGTTGAGATTGTTGACGATGGTCACGACGAGTGTCACTTTGATTCCAGCTTCAGCGAGATTTTCAATCGCGCGCAACTTGACGTCGAACAAGTTGCCGACACCGCGATGCTTGTTCTTTTCTTCACTCACGCCGTCGAACTGTAAATACACGCCGTGTTGTCCGGCAGCTTTCGCGGCCTTGCAGAATTCGAGATCTTCGGCGAAACGAATTCCATTCGTCGCGGCGAGAATTCGATAGAAACCGATCTTCTTCGCGTACGCGACAGCCTCGAGGTAGTAAGGCGAAAGTGTCGGTTCGCCGCCGGAGAAGAGAATGATTACCTGTCGTCGTGGTTTAAAGGAGACGGCGCGATCAAGAATCGCTTTCGTGTCTTCAAACGTTGGTTCGTGAACATAGCCGACCTGGTTCGCATCCATGAAGCACGGATTGCACATCATGTTGCAGCGATTCGTCAGGTCAACAGTCAAAACAGCGCCGCGTCCAAACTTAATATTCGAGGTCCCGTGCTTGTGGACGTCTTTGTCTTCCGCGGCTCGGAAGTCGCGACCAAAGAAGAGTGATTCAATCCTTTCCAGAAACGCCGGATCGGTCGACATCACATCTTCGAACTCCCCGTGCTTCGGACAAGTCTTTTTCATCACAACCTGTCCGTTGTCTTCAACAATCTGCGCTTTGATTTCGCCGGGGTGCTCGTGCATCAACGTTTCGAGCGGCACCGCGCCGGTGATCACAGCGTTGCGAACTTCTTTTACGCAGGTTGGACAGAGACTGTCGGTTTCGCGTGGGAAACCAAGTGGCGGAGCACTGCGTTCGTAGGATTTGAGAAGAGGACCGGGCGCCCAGTTGGGACGAATCGCTTCGCCCTCCGGCAGCCGTTGGTTGACTGACTGAAATGCGCGCCAGGCGACATCTGAGAGACCGGAAATCAGCCGGGAGCTTTTTACTCCCGATAACTTGCTTTTATCTGACTCCCCGCGGCGAAACTGATCACTAAACAACGGCTTTTTGGTCCCCCCAATTACTAAAACCCACAAACGTCGAGCATCATAAACAGGATTTGCAGGATCCACAAGACGCGATTATCCTGAAAACCTTGTAAATGCCGTAAATACTGTAAAGAAATGTCAATTCACCCCACTGCCATTATCGAAGATAACGTCGAAATCGGCCCGGATTGCGAGATTGGAGCCTACGCTGTCATCAAGCGGTTCACGCGGATCGGCGCCCGAAATCGCATCTTTGAGCATGCGGTGATTGGCGGGGAACCGCAGGATGTGAAGTTCAAAGGCGAGCCGAGTTCTCTCGAGATTGGCGACGACAACATCATCCGGGAGTTCTGCACGCTTCACCGAGCCAATGGGCTGGGCGAGTCTACCCGCATCGGTTCACGCAACTTTTTCATGGTGGGCGTGCACGTCGCGCACAACTGCATGATTGGCGACGATAATATTTTTGCGAACGAAGTTGCGCTCGCGGGCCACATCACGATCGAGGATCACGTTTTTCTTTCCAATGGCGTAGGTGCGCATCAGTTTGTACGGATGGGCCGTCATGCAATGATCGGGGGGAAGTCGAAGATCGTTCAGGATGTGTTACCGTTTTTTATTACCGACGGAAATCCGCCACGCGTGCGTGGTGTGAATAGTGTCGGGTTACGACGCAGCGGATTTAATGAAGACGCGAGACGCGCGTTGAAAGATGCGTACCGCATTCTGTTTCGATCGGCGTTGCCGCTTCAGAATGCTTTGCAGACGCTCGACGAACTTGAAGACGAGCATGTCGCACACCTGGTGAATTTCATTCGTGGCTCGAAGCGCGGATTCGTGAGAGCTGATAAATGAGAGTACAGGAACTCGCAGAGATCGTTGGTGGTCGCGTGGTCGGTGACGTGGGAACGCAGATCGAACGGATCGCTGACCTGGATCAGGCGCGTGAGGGCGAGATTGCGTATGTCGACAATGAAAAGATGTTTGCCGCGGCCGCGGAGAGTAAGGCGTCGTGCTTGATTGTTCGTGATGGAGTTGAGTTTCCGGATCGAACCTTAATCGCAGTTGCCAATCCGAAACTTGCATTTGCACTGGTGGGAGCCGCGCTTTATCCCGCCGTGCGTCGCGAACCAACGATTCATCCCACGGCGGTTGTTGCTGAAACTGCCGACATCGCGCTCAGCGCGTATGTTGGACCGAATGTGTGCGTCGGTGATTACACACACGTCGGAGCCTACACGCGTCTCGAAGCAGGCGTAGTTCTGGGATCGAATGTGACTGTTGGCGACGATTGCGTGCTGCACCCGAATGTTGTGCTGTACGACGGAGTGTCGATTGGGACTCGTGTGATATTGCACGCTGGTGTATGTCTCGGCGCGGATGGCTTTGGTTATGTGCGTCACGATCTCGGTTACACAAAGTTTCCGCAGGTTGGAACGGTAGTGATCGAAGACGACGTCGAGATCGGCGCGCATAGTTGTGTGGATCGCGCCGCGCTCGGACGCACGCGCATCGGTCGTGGCACAAAACTCGACAACATGGTCCACGTGGGTCACAACTGCGACATCGGCGAGCGTGTCGTGATCGCGGCGCAGACTGGAATTAGCGGCAGTGTGGTGATTGAAGATGATGTGGTGATTGGCGGACAGGTGGGTTTTGGAGATCACACGCGAGTGCAGAAGGGCGCTGTGATCGGATCGAAGGCAGGAATCCTACCCGGCAAGGTCGTGCGGCCAGGCGTTTGGTGGGGCATACCCGTTCAGCCGCTCGATCAATACAAACGCATGAACGCCCAGATGAACCGTCTGCCCGAGATGCGCGAGAATCTCAAGCGCCTCGAAGCCGAGATTGAAGAATTAAAGAAGAAAGTATAGGTGCAACAGACGTATAGGACCTATATCACCTTTAGGATTTGTTCCGCGGCGCGCTGAGAGGCACCAGGCTCACCAAGTCGATGGGCCACCTCGCGCAAATTTTCGCGCATCGCTTTATTCGTCTCTGGTTCAAGAAGCGGCAGCAGTCCAGTCGACAGATTTTCCGCTGTGAGCTCGTCCTGCATTAATTCTTTTGCAATCTCACGTCCCGCGACGAGGTTCACCAGACCGTAATGCTCGACGGTGATTAAACGTCCGAGCGTGTGCCAGTTGATCGGCGATTCCTTATAGACAACCACCATCGGTGTTTCGAGTAGCGCGGCTTCGAGAGTCGCGGTTCCACTCGCGATCGCTGCTGCGTCTGAAGCGGCGAGCGCTTCGCGTGTCTGATGCTGCACAAGCGTGATGTTTGCACGTTCATGTTGCGACAGGATTTCGCGCGTCTCTTCGACTGTCCTGCTCGGTGCGACAACTACGACAGCTTGAACGTCAGGTCGTAAGCTGTGAAGTTGTTTGATCGCCTCGATCATCGGCGGCAGAATTCTTTGTAGTTCCTTTATCCGGCTGCCGGGCAGAAAGGAAACGATCGGTCTGGCGGGATCGAGATCGTTGCGACGGCAAAACTCCGCGCGCCCAAAGCGCGCCTTAACTTCGCCTGATAATGGATGCCCGACGAATTCAACGTGATCGACATCTCGGGCTTTGTACCATTCAGCTTCAAACGGCAGGATCGACAACAGCAGATCGACGTCGCGTTTGATGTTGCGAATGCGACGCGGGCGCCACGCCCATAATTGAGGACTGATGTAATAGATGACTTTTAAACCGCGGCGATGAAGGCTCGACGCGAGTCGAAGATTGAACTCCGGCCAGTCAACGAGAACAACCGCATCTGGTGAGCGTTCAATTGCAGCGGCTTTGAGTTTGCGAAAGGCTTTGAGAAATTTTTGAAAGACGCGCCCGACCTCGACGATTCCCATGATGGCGAGTTCGTCGGAGTTGACGATCGTCTCGACGCCCGCGTCACGCATCAGTGGCCCGGTTGCGCCGAAGAGATCGAAATCGTCACGTTCGCGAAGGGCTTTGACGAGCGCCGCAGCGTGAGTATCACCCGACGGCTCACCAGCAACGATCATCAGTTTGTGTCGCTTGGGCACGCGGCGGATGATAACAGGATTCAAGAACGATCGGTTCTACTGTAGGGGCGGCCCTCCGTGGCCGCCCTCGGTTGAAAAACGGATTCAGAAAAATCGACGGGCTCGGGTTTCGCGAACCTGATTCCGACCAAGGGCGGCCACGGAGGG
>DASYPN010000328.1:0-8269 GCA_036006625.1 Pyrinomonadaceae bacterium
GGTGCCGGCGTGCTCAGTTTCGTAGCGGTGAAGATCCGCGCTTTGCGGCGATATCGTCGCGAGCCACGCACAGCGCAACTCGAATCGAAGAAGAGTAAACAATGAGTGAGTCAACAGTGAGCAAGGAGAGAAACGTGAATCAGGACAACGAGAAAAATGATATCGCAATGAAGATACCGTCGATCGTATCGACGGAAGAATGGGAAGCTGCGCGTCAGCACCTTCTGGTGAAGGAAAAGGCTGTGACCCATGCCCGTGACGCGCTCGCTGCCGAACGCCGGCGAATGCCGTGGCTCGCAGTGCCGAAGAAGTACGAGTTCGAGGGACTACGAGGCAAAGTGAGTCTGCTCGATCTATTCGAAGGCAGGCGTCAGCTGATCATCTATCGCGCGTTCTTCGAGCCCGGTGTCTTCGGCTGGCCCGAGCATGCCTGTCGCGGATGTTCGTTCGTGGCCGATCAGGTTGCGCACCTCGCGCATCTCAACGCCCGCAACACGACGCTCGCATTCGTTTCGCGGGCACCGCAGCCTGACATCGAGCGCGTGAAGGCAAGGATGGGCTGGCAGATGCCGTGGTACACCATCACGGACAGCTTCGATAAAGACTTTGGCGTCGACGAGTGGCACGGCACGAATGCATTCATCCGTGATGGGGAGAGTGTTTTTCGAACCTACTTCATTAACAGTCGCGGCGACGAGCAGATGGGAAACACCTGGAACTATCTCGACATCACCGCGCTGGGGAGACAGGAAGAGTGGGAAGACTCGCCTAAGGGTTATCCGCAGACGCCGCCGTACAAATGGTGGAACTGGCACGACAACTACGACGCCGAGGCATCAGTCGATCCGAAGTGGGTCCAGATTTCCGCCGCTGGAGAAGCTGCGTTTCGAAAGCGCGGGTAGTGTCTTAGTTTGAGCTTCTTCTCTGTGCAACCTCGGTGTTCTCTGTGACTCTGTGGTTGTTGTTACTCGGAATTCAATTAACCACAGAGGCACAGAGAACACGGAGGTTGCACAGAGAAATCCAAATTAAGACACCACCAGAGCGCGACGCCGATTTACAGGATTAGCAGGATGTGGTTCAATGTGCTTTGACAATCTGACGTGGTGAGTTAAAGCGACTTGCGGCCACGTAAAATAATCCGCTAAACAGCTCGGTGAACAAGTTTCAGGCTCCGCGTTGTTAAGCGCGGGGCCTTTGTTATTGCCTATGCCGAATCTTCTCGAAACTCTCAAAGAACGCATCGTCGTCTTCGACGGCGCGATGGGGACCAACCTGCAGGTCCAGAACCTGTCGCTCGACGACTTTGGTGGCCCTCGTTTTGAAGGCTGCAACGAAAACCTGCTGGTGACGCGGCCTGATGCAGTTGAAAAGGTCCACGCCGGTTTCCTTGACGTTGGCTGCGATGTAGTCGAGACGAATTCATTTAACGGCACCCCTGTCGACTTTGCGGAGTACGACGTCGCCGATAAGGCCTACGACATGAACGTGTTGGCTGCGCAAGTAGCCAAACGCGTAGCCGCGGATTACTCCACGAAAGAAAAGCCACGCTGGGTTGCAGGCTCGATGGGACCCGGTCGCAAACTACCGACGCTGGGCCACATCTCCTTCGCCGATCTTCGTGATGCCTATTCCGTGCAAGTGCGTGGACTTCTTGATGGCGGCGTCGATTTGCTGATCGTCGAGACTTGCCAGGATCTGCTGCAAACAAAAGCCGCCCTCGCCGCAATCTTTGCGCACTTCAAAGAATCGCGTCGTCGTGTGCCTGTGATTGCCCAAGTGACGATCGAAGTGTTTGGCACCATGCTGAACGGCACGGAGATCTCCGCCGCACTGACTGCGCTCGCGCCGTTTCCAATCGACGTAATCGGCATGAATTGCGGGACTGGTCCAAAGCACATGACCGAGAGCATTCGCTACATCTGCGAAAACTCGCCGCTACCGGTTTCAGTTCTCCCAAACGCAGGCCTGCCTTCGGTGGTGGAAGGCAAGATGCATTACGACGAGACGCCCGAGAGTTTCACGGCTCAACTGGTCCACTTCGCGAATGACTTCGGCGCCAACATCGTCGGCGGCTGTTGCGGTACGACTCCGGATCACCTGCGTCTCGTGGTCGACGCGATGCAGCGGATCACTCCGAAACATCGTCACGCGACGACATTACCCGCAGCGTCGTCAATCTATATCCAGCAGCCTTACGTTCAGGATGCTTCGTTTTTGATCGTCGGCGAGCGTGTCAACGCGAGCGGATCGAAGAAGATGCGCGATCTGCTGAACGCGGAAGATTGGGATGGCCTGGTCGCGCTCGGCAAGGAGCAGGAGCGTGAAGGCGCGCACATTCTCGACGTGAACGTCGATTTTGTTGGTCGCGACGGCGAACTCGACATGCATGAGCTGGCTTCGCGACTCGTCACGAACGTCAAGCTCCCGCTGATGTTCGACTCCACCGAGTGGCAGAAGATGGAAGCCGGACTGCAGCACGCCGGCGGCAAATCGATCCTGAATTCGACGAACTACGAAGACGGTGTTCCGCGCTTCGCGAAAGTGATCGATCTGGCGAAGACGTACGGAGCCAGTGTTGTCATCGGCACGATCGATGAAGACGGAATGGCGCGCACCGCAGCGGGCAAGTTCAAGATTGCGAAGCGAGCTTATGAGCAGGCGACGACCGAGTTCGGCCTGCCCGCTTCCGACATTTTTTTCGATCCACTCGCACTTCCGATCTCGACAGGCATTGAAGAAGACCGTCGCAATGCGCTTGAGACTATCGAAGCGATCAGACGAATCAAGACGGAACTTCCCGGCGCATTCACGATCTTAGGCGTATCGAACGTTTCATTTGGTCTGAATCCCGCGTCCCGCGTCGTCTTGAATTCCGTCTTTCTTCACGACGCAGTCGAAGCCGGCCTCGACTCCGCGATTGTTAACGCGAGCAAGATCGAGCCACTCAATCGCATCGGTGAAAAGGAACTGAAAGTCGCCCGCGAGCTGATCTACGACCAGCGGAAATTTGAAGGCGACGTCTGCGTTTACGATCCGCTAACCGAGTTTACAAAGCTCTTCGAAGGCGTGAAGTCGAAAGCGACAAAGAAAGCTTCGAAAGGTGAGACTGTCGAGGAGCGTCTTAAGAATCACATCATCGACGGCGAGAAGATCGGTCTCGAAGATGAACTGAAGGCCGGTCTCGAAAAATACACACCACTCGACATCATCAACAACATCCTGCTCGACGGCATGAAAGTCGTCGGCGATCTGTTCGGCAGTGGCCAGATGCAACTGCCGTTTGTGTTGCAGTCTGCCGAGGCGATGAAGTCTGCAGTTCGTTTCCTCGAGCCATTTATGGAGAAGAAGGGAGGTGCGACGGCCAAGGGCACGATGGTGCTCGCGACCGTGAAGGGCGACGTTCACGATATCGGAAAGAATCTCGTCGACATCATCCTGACGAATAACGGCTACAAGGTCCTGAATCTCGGCATCAAGCAGCCAATCGAAGCCATCCTTCAGGCGTATGACGAACACGGCGCGGACGCGATCGGCATGAGTGGTCTGCTCGTGAAGTCGACATTGATCATGCGAGAGAACCTCGAGTTGATGAACGAGCGTGGCATCAAAGTTCCCGTCGTGCTCGGTGGTGCGGCGTTGACGCGACGTTACGTCGAGGACGATCTGAAGTCGCTCTATCTCGGGCAACTTTACTATGCGCGCGATGCGTTTGCCGGCCTGCACACCATGGACCAGTTGGTCGGAGACAGCAAGGGTGAAGAAAAGTCGCGGGACACGGGAGCAGGAGTGATCGTCGACGCTGCTGACGACGTCGAAGATTTAATTGGTGAAGAACAGAAACTCGGCATTCGCAAACCCGTGAAGTCGCGCACCAGGGGCACGGGAGATACAACGCACACTGAGCGTTCCGTTGTCAGCCGCGACGTGCCGATTCCGACGGCGCCATTCTTCGGCTCGCGCGTCGTTGATGACATTCCGCTCGACGATGTGTTCGCGTTTATAAACGAGACCGCGCTGTTCAAAGGTCAGTGGCAGTTCAAGCAAGGCCGGACGCCGCTCGAAGATTATCAGGCGCTGGTGCGCGAGAAAGTGCGACCGATCTACGAAGAGATCAAAGAACGGTCGAAGCGTGAGAAGTTGCTCGAACCAAAAGTGGTTTACGGCTATTACGAGTGCCAGTCAGAAGGAAACGATTTGATCGTCCACGACGAAGACAGGGAAGTGCGCTTCACTTTTCCGCGTCAGCCCGCGGGGAAACATTTGTGTCTGGCGGATTTCTTTGCTTCACGAGACTCGGGTAAGAAGGACGTGGTTGCATTTCACCTCGTCACTGTGGGACGGCGCGCAAGCGAGTATGCGCAGGAGTTGTTCAAGGCCGACAACTATTCCGACTATCTCTACTTCCACGGTTTGAGCGTCGAGAGTGCGGAAGCACTCGCCGAATTGTGGCACAAGCGCATTCGTGAAGAGCTGGGAATCGCAGCCGCAGATTCTCCGGATCTGACACGACTCTTCAAACAGGAGTATCAGGGTTCGCGGTACAGTTTTGGTTATCCTGCCTGTCCGCGACTCGAAGATCAGGAGAAGCTTTTCACCCTCCTAAATCCTTCACGAATCGGCGTCGAACTTACCGAGGAGTTTCAGCTAGAGCCAGAGCAATCGACTTCGGCTATTATTGTCCACCATCCGGAGGCCAAGTACTTCTCGATTGAGTAGCGCCACAAAAGGCACAAAAATCACAAAAGGCACAAACTAATCCTTTGTGCTTTATGTGCCTTATGTGCTTTTTGTGGCTCTCTTGGTGGAACTGAGAGATTGTGGCTCATTTTGAGGTCCTAACACCGTTCGAACGTTTTGCTTTCCGCCTCGTCAGGCGCATGAATCAGGGCGCCTGGAAGCGATTCTGGACGTGGTGTCAAAGCATATTTGGCGCCGGCTGGATTCATCTTTCGACTTACAACATCATGAACGTCTACGGTCTCGAGCACGTCGAGGCCGCTTCGCACGATCGACCGTTGCTGCTGGTCGCGAATCATCGTTCGTTCTTCGACATGTACGCCGTTTCGACGGTGCTTTTTTACAGGACCCGTTGGACCAAGCGTCTCTTCTTCCCTGTACGCGCCCGATTCTTCTACCAGTCACCACTCGGTTTGTTTGTGAACCTGATCATGGGCTGGTGGTCCATGTACCCGCCGTTCTTTGCCACTGGCGATCATCCGCTCCCGGAGAAGCGCGCTTTTGACAAGTTTTCCTTCGAAGTGCTCGTAGACCTGGCGCGGTCGGGTCCAGGGAACGTAATCGGGTTTCATCCCGAAGGAACGCGCAACAAGAACGACGATCCATATTCGTTCCTGCGTGCGCAACCGGGCGTGGGAAAGTTGATCATGGAAGCAAAGCCGCAGGTCATTCCCGTGTTCATAGCAGGCCTGTGTAATAGCTTGCCAAAGCAGGTAGCGCGTAACTGGAATCGTGAGGACGTGATTCGCATTCACTTCGGGCCGGTGCTGGACTTGAGTCAACATCTCGCGAAACCCGATCGACTGCGCACGCACAAAGAGATCGCTGACGCGGTGATGGGCAAAATCGCCGAACTCGGCGAACAAGACAAAGCCATCCACAGATTACACAGATTAAATGAAGAACCTGTGAGTAAAAAATATGTCGGTAGTGATAGTTAATCCATCGTCGGCCGGTGGGAGCACGGGTGAAGCGTGGCCGCAGATCGCGAGTGATTTGCGTTCACAGTTCGGCTCATTCCGCGCAGTATTTACTACTCATCGCGGCGATGCGGCGGCGCTCGCGAGTGAAGCCGCGCGTAAAGGCGCGAAGCTGATTATCGCGTGTGGCGGCGATGGCACTGTTTCCGAAGTCGCAAACGGAATCCTGTCTTCAGGTAAAGAAGCTGAACTCGGAATTCTGCCAAGCGGAACCGGTGGTGATTTCAGAAGAACACTCGAGATCCCTTCGCGTACTCGTGATGCTGCGAGAGTGCTTCGGACGGGTCGATCGGTGCGTATTGATGTCGGGCGAGTTTCATACACTGACCAGAATGGAGCTGACGCGACTCGGTATTTCGTCGGGGTTGCTTCGTGCGGCATGAGCACGAAGGTTATCGAGCGAGTTAAATCGGACGACGTGTCATTTGTGAGCGCATTGCTGAAGACTGCGATGCGCAATGCACCGGTGCGCCTCGTGGTTCAGCTTGACGATTCTCACGAGCACCATCTTGTTGTTTCAAACCTTTGTATTGCCAACGCCCGTTACTTCGGCGGCGGCATGAAGATCGCACCCGATGCAAAACTCACCGACGGTAAGTTCGACGTCGTCAGCATCGGCGATCTTAGTGCGATGAAGATCTTCACCAGCGCCCCACGCATCTACACCGGTTCGCACCTCTCGATGCCCGAAGTCAGTCACACTCTGGCTCGCAAGATAACTGTGCGCGCAGCTGATCGCGCCGCGGAAGTCGCTCTGGAAGTCGATGGAGAACTTCCTGGAAGGCTACCGGCAACATTCCAAATCATTCCGGACGCGCTTCGGGTTCGTGTCAACACACACAATTGAATTTTTATCCGTGTAATCTGTGGCTGAAATATTCTATGATGCCCGTAGCTCATGGATGATAGACGATCTAAACCCCGACTAAGCGTTCATCTAGATGCGGTTTGGGATAGCGAGGAGGAAAGACACTCAGCTCGCATCACCGACCTTTCCGAGGGAGGCTGTTACCTTGATACCGTGGGAGAGGTGATGGTCGGCGAGATCGTTGCGTTTCGGGTTTTGCTTCCTGATGATGATTGGCTTTACCTCGAAGGTGAAGTGCGGCATCATCGGCACGGAATGGGTTTCGGTGTTCAGTTTGTCGATCTAAACGAAGAACAACGGGAGAATCTTTTGCGTCTGTTGCAAATCGCGAGAGCAGCCGGTCCTGAAGCTCCGGCGATTCGTGCAGACCTGGTTGAGGAGTGAGACGCTTCTGAAGTCTCGACCTTCTGTGGTCCACGAACAGGAGCTCCCCCCAGAGATCCTCACGATGTTGGCCCGCCAGCGAGGTGCCTGACAAAACCGACGACTAATGGCGATCCAAGGCACTTTGAAAACGATGAGTCTGGTTGACTTGCTGCAGTTTCTGGCGGCAGGCAGGAAATCAGGCACCCTCAAATTCGACCAGGGCAAAATCACCAAACAGATTTACTTCAAGAAGGGAATGATCGTTGGCTCGAAGTCGAACGATCCAAGGGAGTATCTCGGCCAGGTTCTGCTGCACTACGGAAAGGTCGACGAAGTGCAGTTGAAGATTGCGCGTGAGCTGCAGCGGACTTCGGGCGCGAAGCTGGGTGAAGTTCTGGTCGAGCAGGGTTTCTTGAGTGAAGAGGATGTTATGAGTGTCCTGAAGACGAGGACGCTCGATGCGATTTACGATCTGTTTGTTTGGACTGACGGCGACTTTGAGTTCTACGACGACGATCCTTTACCAGAAGACTTGTTGCTGATCGAGGTCGAACCCACGACCGTCATCATGGAAGGGATTTATCGGATCGACGAGTTTGCTCGCTATCGGACGTTGATACCATCGGACAGAAGCATTCTTGAACTCAATGCTGGCTGGACCTCTTCATTGAAACTCGGCAAGGAGTTTCGCCAGGTGCTTTTCTTTGTCGAGAAGAGAATGTCGGTAGCGGAGATCTGTTATCACATGCACGCCTCGGCGTTTCACGTTTACGGTCAACTCTACACGTTGGTCAGTGAAGGTATCGCTCGTGTGGTCGGAGAGTTGCCGGAAGACAGTCCAGCGCTCGTTAAGG
This sequence comes from Pyrinomonadaceae bacterium, assembly GCA_036006625.1. GTDB lineage: Bacteria > Acidobacteriota > Blastocatellia > Pyrinomonadales > Pyrinomonadaceae > PSRF01. The sequence goes on from DASYPN010000328.1 coordinate 7,809, forward strand.
AAGTCGAGGACTTGCCTGAGAGTGTGACGGAGATGGTTTGGTCGGCCGAACGCAAGCTCGATGAAGATCCGGACGCGGCTCTGGAGATCATTCAGAAGGCGTTGCAGCAGCAGCCGAACAATCCCGAAGCGCAGGCGTTGTTGCCGGTAGCGGAGGAAAAGTTTATCAAGCGTGTTTATGAAACGGGTGGCATCTCGCCGAAGTCAGTGCCGCAGTTGCGTGCAGTTGACTTGACGGCTGTGCAGATCGATCCGCAGGAAGGTTTTGTGCTTTCGCGGATCAATGGTTCGTGGGACATTCAGTCGATACTTTCGATCTGTCCGTTTCGCGAAGCGGATTGTTTACGCATGATCAAGAAGCTGATGGAGCGCGGGATCGTTGAGGTTAAATAACACTTTGGAGTGCGGACGCCTCCCTGGAGTGCGCCAACTTGTTGGGGCTTTGGTAATCCCTGCGAGAAA
>DASYPN010000329.1:0-2327 GCA_036006625.1 Pyrinomonadaceae bacterium
GAAAGCATGTCGCGACTCGGATACTTCTCACACGTAACACCAGACGGATTGCACTTGCGCGAGCGAGCGCGCGAAGCAGGAATTCTGAGGTATCAGGTGCTCGGTGAGAACATCGCCTACAATCAGGGTTTCGCCGATCCGGGAGCCTTTGCAGTAGAACGCTGGATGCAATCGGAGAAGCATCGCGCTAATATCCTCTCGCCGGAATATCGCGCGATGGCGATTGGAAGTTTCATCGCCGCAGACGGCTCGGTTTATCTTACTCAGACATTTATTACGCGTTGACCAACACTTCGCTTAAGCTCTCTTCCTTCGCCAAAATCAATTCATTTCTGCGTATTCTCGGTAAGCGACCCGACGACGGGTATCACGAACTCGTGACCTTGCTGCAGACAGTTTCACTCTGCGACGAAATCAATTTTCAGTTGCGTGATGACGACCAGATCATCCTTCACTGTGACGATCCGGCAATACCCATCGGCGAGACGAATCTGATCGTCAAAGCCGCGATCGCGTTGAATAAACGTCTCCACTCGTCGCATGGCGCAGAGATAACCCTGACGAAGAAGATTCCGGCACAGGGTGGTCTCGGCGGCGCATCGTCTAATGCGGCTGTGACATTATTCGCGTTAAATGCTTTATGGCGCGGCGAGTTAAGAGTGGACGATTTGTGGTTGATCGCTCGCAGCTTAGGCGCTGATGTTCCGTTTTTTCTTGTCGGCGGCCGTTGCATCGGAATCGGCACAGGCACGACGGTTAAGCCAGTCCACGATGCTCCAAAAAGGTCACTGATCGTCGTCACTCCGAACGCCAAAGTCGCAACCGCAAATGCCTATGCAGCCCTAAATGCTGCTTCCTTGACAACTTCAGAGTCGAACTCTATTCTTTCAAGTTCCCTTGCGGACATGTTTTCCGCCGGCGGTGGTCGATGGCCTCTGCAGAACGACTTTGAAGGGGTGATCTTTGAGATAGAGCCTGAGATCGGGCGCGCAAAAGTGGCGCTGCTTGATGCAGGTGCGCGGGGCGCTTTGTTGGCTGGAAGCGGTTCGAGCGTGTTCGGTGTCTTTGATGACGAGGTGGCGAGGGATCGCGCCCTTGATAATCTAAAGTGTGAGACAGGATGGCGAGTGTTTTCCTGTGAGACCGTTTCACGCGATGAGTATTTCCGAGCAATGAATTCATCGGGGTTCCCGCTTTTTACGCTCTCTTAAAACTGCAAACAGACAAACAGATACTGGGGCGTAGCCAAGTGGTAAGGCACCGGTCTTTGGAACCGGCATTCGTTGGTTCGAATCCACCCGCCCCAGCCAAACTTTGGATTGCCATATAGGTCCAATATGTTCTACAGGACCTATATCTTCTAATTTATGAGCACAACCGGCGGCATCAAGATCTTTTCTGGAAATGCGAATCCCCAATTGGTGGAAGAGATTTGCCGCCATTTGACGTGCGACATGGGCAAAGCGTATCCGGAACGTTTTTCTGACGGCGAGTTCAACTTTCAGATCGACGAAAACGTTCGCGGCGGCGACGTCTTCATCGTGCAGCCGACTTGCCCTCCGACCGATGCGCACCTAATGGAATTGCTGGTGATGCTCGACGCTTTTCGTCGTTCATCAGCCGAACGTATCACGGCCGTGCTTCCGTATTACGGCTACGGCAGATCAGATAAAAAGGATCGCCCGCGAGTTCCGATTTCAGCGAAACTCGTCGCTAATTTGATAACAGTTGCCGGCGCCGATCGCTTGTTGACGATCGACTTGCACGCAGCGCAGATCCAGGGCTTCTTTGATATTCCGGTGGACCACCTGTATGCTGCACCGGTTTTTATCGGCTACTATCAGGAGCATCCGCTTCCGAATTTGACGGTGGTGGCTCCCGATACCGGCGGCGCTGAACGCGCCCGAGCTTACGCCAAAAGGCTCGATGCCGAACTTGCTCTTTGCGACAAACGTCGCGAAAAGGCCAATGTGGCCGAGGTTATGAACGTGGTTGGTGACGTTCGTGGCCGTAGTTGTTTGATCGTCGACGATATGTGCGACACCGGCGGATCGTTGACGAAAGTCGCGCGCGCTTTGAAGGAAGCGGGTGCTGAACGAATACATGCGTGCTTCACGCATCCGGTGTTTTCCGGCAAGGCAGTTGAACTACTGCGCGAGTCGGACATTGAAAAGATAATCGTTACGAACACGATTCCGCTACGCGATCACGCGTGCGAGCTTGATAAGATAAAAGTACTAAGTATCGCGCCGCTTCTGGCGAAAGCGATCAAGTCGATCCACGAGGAAACTTCTGTTTCCTCGCTCTTCGTTTAGCGAAGGGCAAAC
>DASYPN010000330.1:0-6213 GCA_036006625.1 Pyrinomonadaceae bacterium
GTCGACAGAGAAATAGATGTAGTCGGGCAACGGTTGCGGTTTCGTGTCGAGGGCGCCCTCTGCGGTAACGTCGACGAGGGCCAGAATCACTGGACCACAATCGATGTAATGACGCGAGCCACGCGGAATTCGCCGCCCGCGATCGTCGAGCAGCTTGCCGTAAAACTCTTCGGCCTTATCGAGATTGTCCACTTGGAGAATGATCCGGTAGAGTGTTGGCGCCATTTTAGTCCCTTTTACTGGAGCTTCGTGTTTCAAGATTAACGCAGATGAGGACGGATTAGATAATGGACAAACATCGTGCTTGGGTTCGTTAGTATATTTATCGCACCGGTATCCACAGATTACGCAGAATCGGCTTGATTACAGAATTGATGGACTCTCAAATTGAAGCGCTTGCCGAGACGATCTGGAATTATCACTTGATGAACCATGAGGTCGCGAAAGCTGATGCGATCCTGGTGCTTTGCAGTCATGATGAAAGAGTTGCCGAACGAGGCGCACAACTTTTCCTCGATGGCTGGGCGCCACTAATCATCTTCTCGGGCGGGCATGGCGCCATCACCCGAACGCTTTGGAACGAAGCCGAAGCAGAGCGATTTGCGCGCATCGCCGAAAGGCTGAACGTCCCTCGTGAAAGTATTCTGGTTGAACCACACTCGACCAACACCGGCGAGAATATCGAATTCACAAAGAGACTGTTACTCGAGCGGGGTCTCAATCCGCACAAATTCATCGTTGTGCAGAAGCCATACATGGAACGCCGCAGCTACGCGACGTTTCGCAAGCTCTGGCCCGAGAAAGAATTGATTGTGACGTCGCCGCAGGTTTCATTTCGCGACTACCTTGCTAACTACTCCAATGCGGATATCTCGACAGAGGATGTAGTCAGTATAATGGTTGGCGATCTACAGCGAATTAAACTCTATCCGGCTCGCGGTTATCAGATTGCACAGGAGATTCCGGACGAAGTGTGGGGAGCGTTCGAGGGCCTCGTGCGCGCCGGCTACGACAAATATCTAATTCACAACTGAATGAGGAGACCCGAATGTTGAAGCGAATTATTTTGCCTGTCTTGTTGTTTGCAACTTTGGCGGTAGCCCAGAGCGGCAGCACACGGCCTTACCCGATCGACAACAATCATTCGACTGTCAGTTTTTCAGTGCCGATTCTTGGAGGTCTGTCGCAGGTCAAAGGAAAGTTCATGGACTTCGCGATCACACTCAACAACGACGAGAAAGACATCACCAAATCGAATGTAAGCGTCGTGATCAAAGCGACGAGCATCAACACCGGCATCGAGGGACGCGATCGTCACCTCAGGACTGCAGACTTCTTCGACGTGGAGAAGTTTCCGGAGATCACATTTAAGAGTGAGCACATCGAGAAGAAAGGGAAGCAGTACATTGCGCATGGACCATTGACCATGCATGGCGTGACAAAACCGATTGCACTGCCATTCACCGTCACCGGTACATTCAAGAACCCAACCACCAATAAGATTAGCGTTGGCTATTCAGCAAAGATGGTGCTGAACCGGCGCGACTTCGGGATCAACTACGCGCGACAAGACAGCCCGACATTCGTCGGCGACAACATCACGGTCGAGATCGAACTGGTGACGCGCGCACTCGATCCGAAATAAATCCGTGTAATCTGTGGCTAATTAACGAAGCGTCGAAGTTGAACGCTGATCGCAAACCCGATGGCGATGAACGTGGCGACGAGCGAGGCGAGGCCGGCGCTCATTAAGGGCAGGGGAACGCCGATCACGGGCGAGATTCCAAGGGCCATGCCCATGTTGATGAAGATCTGAAATGTCAGGCCGCCCGCGAAGGCCATTATGAAGAGCATGCCCATCCGATCAGACGAGCGGCGTGCGCCCGTGATGAGGCGCGATATCAGGATCACGTAGGCAAGCAGCACTAAGATGCAGCCGATGAATCCTGTATTCTCAGCGGTTACCGCATAGATAAAATCAGTATGTGGCTCAGGTAAAAACTTGAGACCGCTCTGCGAGTGCGCAACAGACGAACGAGATCCGAATAGACCTCCCTCGCCGACCGTAAGGATCGACTGCCACGTGTGATAACCAATACCGCGCTTGTCAGCCTTCTCGGGATCGTAAATCACATTGATCCGTTCCTGCTGATACGGTTTCACTGCCCCGGTTTTAATGCCGACGACATAGGCAGCAGGGATCAGGACGACGGCCAGCGCTGCAGCAGCAATCACCAGTCTCAATCTGATCGCCGATAAGAAAAGCACGACCGCAAGAATCGGCATATAAGTCAACACTGAACCCGCATCGGGCTCAAGCATGATCAGTGCGATCGGAAGTCCGAGAATCAGACCGCCAACAATCATCTCCTTGAACGACAGCACCTCGACACGGTTTTTGCCGAAGTAACGCGCGAGCATCATCGCCGTCGTCACTTTCACAAACTCGGACGGCTGAAACTGACCGATGCCAGGCACTTTGATCCACGCCCGCTGACCGTTGATCTTCAAACCGATCCCGGGCAAAAGAACAAGAACAAGCAGGAGCAGACCAAAGACGTAAAAAGCCGGTGCGAGATTGAGCAGACGACGGTAGTCGGTGAAAGCGATTGCAAGCATCGCAACCAAACCGATCGCAAGTCCGATGAGTTGCTTGATCCAGTAAGGTTCGGTTGGCTGGGCATTGCGAATCTGGAGCGTGCCGAATAGTACGATGCCGATGGCCAGCAGCACGAGTAGCCAGTCAAAATCACGCCAACTGCGTTTATGAATAATCGCGACCATCTAATCCAAAGATTACACAGATTCAGTTAATCACTGCGGTTTGTTGTGCAGCTGCCACTGGTTTAGGTTTGGCGGCCGGTTTTGCAGGAGCCGGTGCAGTTTCTTTCTTCGCGATCTGTTTCGGCACGGCGCCCGGAGGTTCTTCGTGGCGAGTTTTACGATAGTAAGCGTCGTAAACTCCGCGAACGGCCGGTGCGGCGTGTTCTCCGCCGAAGCCGGAGTTCTCGATCAACGCGAGCATCGCGATCTCGGGTTTGAAAGCCGGCGCATACGAGACGAACCACGAGTGGTCCTTGTTCTTGCCGGTGTCCTTACCGAGTCCGACTACCTGCGCCGTTCCTGTCTTGCCGGCGATATCAAATCCAGCCATCTGAATGCGCGCGGCTGTGCCACCCTGGTTTACCACTTGCCACATGCCCTGGACCACCGCTTTATCGATTGCTTCCGGAATCGGAACGATCTTTGGATTCGGACGTGACGGATCGAGTGGCTGGAAGCTAACTGGCGGACGATAGTCCGGTGTTCCTGGATTACCGATGGCTTTGACTTCCTTCAGCACATGCGGAATGTAAAGACGTCCATCCATGCTGACACCGGCGATCGTTCTCAGCAGTGCAATCGGCGTGATGATGTCGTAAACCTGTCCGAACGAGGCGTACACCGTATCGATGTCGCGCCAGTCAGGATCGCGCGGCTGCATCCTGCGTTTGAATTCAGGTGAAGGCGTCCAACTGGTTATCTCGTTGGGGAGATCGATGCCGGTGCGTTTGTTGAAATCAAACTCATCGACCATCTGGACGATGCCATCGATACCCATCTTCAGCCCGAGACGATAGAAATAACCGTCACACGAGCGCGTGATTGCGGTCTTGATATCCGGCGAGCCGTGATTGCCCATACAGCGTGTGAATTTGTTGCCAACCTGGATACCGCCTCCACAAACCAGGTTTGAATGCTCGAGGGTGATCGCGCCTTGCTTCAGTCCCGCAATCGCCATCGGAATTTTCCACGTCGATCCTGGTGGCTGACGACTCTGAATGGCGCGATTGATCAACGCCTTATCCGGATCGTTCAAGAGGTCCGCATACTCCTTGCGTCCTTCTTTAGTAGTGATTCGTTGTGAAAACAGATTTGGATCGAATGTCGGAGCAGAAGCGAGCGCGAGGATCTCGCCGTTATTGGGATCCAGCGAGATGATCACACCACGCTTTGTAACGGAGTTCCACAGTTGCTCTTCGGCGGCTTTTTGTAGATCGAGATCGATCGTGGTTACGAGGTCGCGACCGGGTATAGGCGCGACAGTTTCAATCTCGTCCTGAATGCGGCCGCGACTGTCTACCACCACTTCGCGATAACCGTCCGTACCGCGGAGGTAATCGTCGTAGACCTGCTCGACACCACTCAGGCCGATGATGTCGCCGGGTTTAAGACCCTTGTCTTTGTAACTCTGTTGTTTGAGTTGTTCCGGACTGATTTCTCCAACGTATCCGACTACGTGAGCGAGCGATCCGTTATCGGGATAACGGCGTTGCGGTTGTTGCTCGACGCGCAGCTCGGGGTATTCGAGATTGTGAGATTCAACCCATGCGATGTCGCCTGGCGTCGCGCCCTGTTTCACCATAATCGACTCGAACGCCGGCATGGTTTTCACGACTTCGAAGTAGTCGCGCAGGATATCCTTGTCGACTGAAAGACCTTCGGATAGCGGCTCTATCAGCGCGGAGAGATCCTTGTCCTTCACGTCTTCGCGCGAAAGGATCACGTTGTAGATCGGACGCGAGTCGACGATCACGCGTCCTTCACGATCGAAGATTACGCCGCGGGGTGCGGGAATCGGCAACCGGCGCCGGCGCTGGTTCTCAGCGATCTCGGCGTATCGCTCGCCTCTGACAACCTGCAGCACGTACAGACGAACGCTGAGCACGCCAAGCAGGGCTACGACCAGCACCTGGATAAAGCGCAGGCGAGCACGAAGGTTTTGAGATGTGTCTTCGAATTTCATTGGTGACTACTCGTACTTAGTGCTTCGTTCTTTGTACTTAGTTGTATCAAGGTTTTCTCTGTGCAACCTCTGTGTTCTCTGTGACTCTGTGGTTATAGGAAGCCGAGTTACAACAACAACAGAGTCACAGAGGTTGCACAGAGTTATCTCCTCCGCAATGGTCCGGTTGAGCGGCGCGCGACACGGCGTCGGGTTGCGAATTGGCGGCGTTGTGCCGAACGTTCTGCTACCACGGCGTCGAGCAGGTAAAGCGCCAGGGTTCCCACGATCGTCGTAGCAATCAGTTTATAAGACATCGTCTGCACAAACGGCACGGTCGGCGGATACCCCAGCACCCGGTGCCAGAAAACGTATATAGCCGAGTCGAGCAGCGAACCAGCGGCAAGCACCGGAATCCTCAACAACGGATTTTCAAGATTTACGCGTGTCGCAGCGAAATAGATGATGTAAGCGGTCAGCGTCTTCGAAAAACCACCGGCACCAACTAGTCCTCCACTACCCGCGTCAATGATCAGTCCCGCGAGTGTTCCCACGAGCAACGCCTTCCAGGCGTCGCGTTGCAAAGCAATGTAAACAACTACTACGAGGGGAAAGTCGATGTAAGCCAGCGGCCGCCAAACCTCGCGCAGCAAAAGCTGTAAGACGATAGCGACCGATAAAACTACGGCAATCTTAATATGCGACATACGAACATTGCCGATCAGCGATAGGCGACAAAATCATCTCCTGGTTCTTTCTGCGTTTTGCGGAGTCTGTTCAGGTACAGACCGTGGCGGGGGGTGATAAAGTAGTACTGCGACTTCTTCCAAATGATCGAGTTGAGCGCCGGGCTGAATGAGAATCTGATGCGCCGTCGTCGCCGTTCCACTCTTCACGTCGACAACTCGGCCGACGTTCAAACCCGGCGGATAGATTCCATCTTGTCCAGTCGTCATCACGAAATCGCCGTTCTCGACCTTCTCGAGACCGGAAACGTAACGCATTTCAATCAGTGCGACACCGAGATCTGCTCGTCCCTTGACCGAACCGAGTGCTCCTGATTCGAGTTGACCGACCACAGCGCCGGCGCCGGCCTTCTCATCAGTGATCAGCATTACCTGCGACGCCCATGGACTGACGGTGATAACGCGTCCGACGATTCCGCCTGCAGTAACAACCGGCATGTTGACAGCGATTCCAGAACTGCTGCCGCGATTGATCGTGATCGTGTTGAACCACACAGATGGATCGCGGGCGATGACACGAGCGGGGACGTTCTTGATGTCACTCTGCTCGTTCAGTTTTAGCAGCTCTCTGAGCCGCTCGTTTTCAGCGGTTGACTGTTGAGCCGTGTGGAGCTCTGTTTCAACCTGCGTCAGACGTTCTCGGAGTTGTTCGTTCTCGCGGGCGGTGCGGCGGAAATTCCAGATCTGTTGGAAGAAACCTGA
>DASYPN010000331.1:0-6964 GCA_036006625.1 Pyrinomonadaceae bacterium
TGCCATAGTTGACGTAATGGATGCGCGCGTCGTCGAGCTTGGCAAAACGTGACTCGGCTTTTTGCGCCGATGCTGTTTGCGTCGCCGTTAAGACAAGCACGAAGGCGCTGAGAAATAGACGATGTTTGCATGCGTTCATGATATGGACCTCCGGTAGTGCTCTACTTGTGTTTCTCTGGGGTCTTTGCGACTTGGCGTGAGACTTACCCTTGGGGGAAACGGGACTTTCACGCAAAGACGCAAAGGAACGCAAAGAATTAGGGGCTATCCAACCTCCGAATTAGTTGATTTTCCAAAAAGGGGATGGCGACATTCTACGCCGCGGATTAGAAGATGACGAAGGCAGGAAGCAGTAAGTAGAAGGCAGGCAGAAAATCATGAGACACGGAGACACGGAGATGGGGAGACGCGGAGAATTGAAAAAGGGTGCGCGGTTTTCTCCGCGTCGCCGTGTCTCCCCGTCTCCGCGTCCTGCTATGCTGCCCACCGCTCACTGCCCACTGCTCACTGCCCACTGCCCACTGCTCGCTGCCCACCGCTCACTGCTTTCTGCAGGCTGTTCTTAGCATCGTTACACCAGCGGTACCGGGCGCGACGTCCTGAAAAGGTTCGTCGTCATCGTGATTGGTCGTTTCTAAGACCGTCCCCGTCTTGTCGTATTGGATGACGGTCTTGACTCGCAGTTGATCGGTACGACATTTCATTTCGTAGAGGACGAGAGCGAAATCGCCGTCCGTGTTCTTATGCTCTTCTTTGATCCAGGATTTGAGCACACCCGTTTGCGCATCACAGTTAGTCTTGCGTGGGTTGTACCAGAAGTGATTGTTCGCCGACTGGCCGAGCGAGAACCACTGGTTCGGCAGATTCGACTCTGACATCATGTCTGCGCGGTTCTTGTAATAAACGCCGCACGGCGATGACAGAGGCTTATCGACCGTTGCAGTCCGTTTCGACGTAGTCTTTTTTGGCGCCGCTTTCGCCGGCGTAGTAGCCGGTTTCTCTGTAGCGGTCTTGCCACCACCCACCGATTCGTTGTTTGCGGTTTGCGCGAATACCGACGTCGCCAACAAAACGAGAGCTGGAGCAATGATTAACTTTCGCATTTGAGTCGCCTTATATCACCGATTCTGAGAAAGCAGAAGGCAGACGGCAGAAGGCAGAAGGCAGTAAGCAGTAAGCAGTAAGCAGTGAGCTGAAGGCAGAAGGCAGGGGCGAGAAATTGAAAACTGAAAAATGAAAACTGAAAAATGAAAACTCAACAACCCGACACCCGACACCCGACACCCAATACCCGACACCAGAGACCAGAGACCAGAGACCAGAGACCAGAGACCAAAGACCAAAGACCTTCTTCTGCGGATATTTCGCTCGCTCGTCTTTCCTGGAGTGGAATCGCTAAAAGTGGTATAAGGAAATCACGCTTGCCATCGTCTCCCCAAAACAACTGATTTCCCCAATTTCAGAACAGTGAGCCTCTGTTCTTCCTGCCTCCCGACAGGCATTTTGAGGGTCTCATGTTTCGACAGCTATTTATCGTTCTCCTCGTGCACTCCGGTCTTTTCTCTGTCCAGTTACAGGCCCAAAACGCTCCGATCGTGCGGCCCCGACGGATCCAGACTGCTCCCGCATCGGTTGAACCGAATATTCGCGAGACGCAGTCAGAGAGCGCTGACGCTGATGCGAAACGGCTCTACAAAATCGGCGTCCGCTACGGCAATGCCGGTCTTTACGAACAGGCCGCTCAGATGTTTGAGCGGGTCGTGAAGTTGAAACCTGATTTCGGCGATGCCTATCTGAGCCTGGGTCACGCTTACTACGATCTGCGCTTGTGGGAGCAGGCCGTTGACAATATTGAACGCGGGCTCGCGCTCAAGCCAGGCGATAAGGATTCACGAAAGCGGCTGGCCGACGCTGAAAGAATGTTGGAACAGCAGACGATCAGTGGAAGAAAGGCTACGACGCCCGCTAATAGTGCAGGCCGCAGTGCGATCGGCGCCCGGATGTCTTCGCCCATCGCTGAGACAATCGACGCGGCTGCCAAGCCTACCGCCGACGAAGGACTGACAAAAATCTACCGGGTTGGTCCCGGCGACGTACTGGATGTGCGTTTGACTGATGGTGTGCCGGCGCAGTCAACCTTGTACACTGTAAGTGCGGCGGGTTTCCTCGAGCATGCTGAACTGAGCACGCCGATTCGCAGTGCGGGGCTGACTGTTGATGACATCGCCGCGCGGATCGAAGAGGATCTCAAACAGCGATCGTCAATAAAGAATCCGAGAGTATCTGTCGCGGTCGAGGAATACATCAGCCACACAATCCTAGTCAGTGGTTTGGTAAAGGAACCCGGCACCAAGAGCCTCAAGCGCGAGGGCATTCCACTCTACGTCGTCGTCGCGGACGCGCAACCCTTGCCCGAAGCCGGCCGCGTGAGTGTGCAGCGCAACACCTCGAACGAAAGTTTCCTGATCGATCTCTCGGAAACGTCTGCGCTCAACATGTTGGTCCGCCCGGGTGACGTCGTTAGCCTGCTCGAACGAGAGGCCCAGTTCTTTTATTTGAGCGGTCAGGTGAAGTCACCGGGAGAGAAAATTTTCCGCCGCGGTTTGACTCTGACCCAGGCAATTATCGCCGCGGGCGGTCTGAGTAAAGACGGCAAGAAGGCGGAACTGGCGCGTGACAATGGCAAGGGATTTCTGGTGGTGAAGCGTTACAAACTGAAAGAGATTGAGTCGGGAAAGATTCCCGACCCACCAATTCTGCCCGGCGACCGCATCACCATCGTCAAATGAGGTTACGAACATGTCAGCAGCAGTTACCGAGGCGAACACGTTAGCGCGACAGTTGTGGCACATCGCCGGCAGTGGCGATTTGGAGCAACTCGATGAGTTGCTGAGTCAGGGTGCCGATGTGAATGCCGCCGATCGGACTGGCGTCACGGCAATAATGCGCGCGGCTTACCACGGTCAACTGGCGATGGTGCGCGCTCTGATTGGATACGGAGCCGACCCTACCGCGAAAGATCGTAGCGGTCTCACCGCGTTGATGATGGCAGAGTACGGCGGTCACGAGGAGATTGTCGATGCCCTTCGACCGTTCGCCGCACGAGGCCAGAGAGAGGTCGCAAGCAAACCGCGCGTGGTAGGGTCTGTAACAGAACAAAACGTTGATGTCACACCCGATTATGACGACTGGGAGCCCGGCGAAAATTCACAGGCCGCGCGCACGCTGCGCGAGCCGCTGGAAATTTGGGAGATGGTTCATACCACTCAACCAGAATCTTATGCACCGTCTGCCGGTCCAGGAAGGGTCTTCTCCACGAGAATTCTGGCGTTAACTGTGGGTGCCCTGATCATTTGCTCCGGCGCCGTGTTTGGTTTTCTCGCTTTGCGTGGAGCGATGAGTGGAAGCGACGATAGTTCAGAACAGAGATCTGACGCGGCGGCACAAACTTCATCCTCGAATCAGCGACTGTCGGATTCCAAGGCTCTCACCAAGGAACCTGGCAACATCACTCGATCTTCAAATGAGCTAACGAAGCTTAAACCAGTGGAAAAGTTAATGGGCGAGCGTGTGGCCGCGCCGACGGCAACCGCCTCGGTATCGTCCGCAAAGAAGTCGTCGGCCAGTCAACGACCGACGGCGACGAAGGTGAGCGCGGCTTTTCCCAAGCAGAACAAGAATGTAAGAAGGGCAACCAAGCTAGAGAGTGAGCAGGATGCGATCTCTAAGTCAGCAAAGAAAGAGCCCGCTCCACCGGCCCGCGATCCGGTCAAGCCCAGCACGACCCAGAAACCTAAAGTGATCCAGTGGCCGAATTAGTAAGCAGAAAGCAGAAGGCAGTAGGAAGTAGGCAGTAAGCAGTGCGCAGTAAGCAGATTTATCCGCAGATTGCGCAGATTACACTGAAGAAGGTCTTTTGGGCTTGGGACTTTGGTCTTTGGACTTAGGTCTTTGGACCTAGGCCTTTGGTCTCGGGTGTCGGGTTGTTGAATTTTCATTTTTTACTTTTCAGTTTTCAGTTTTCAATTTCTCGCCCCTGCCGCCTGCCCACTGCTCACGGCTTGTACTCCGGCGCGTCCGGATCGTAAGGCTTGCTCGGATCGATTCGTTTTCCATCGATATACCACGCGCCGGGTTTCACGTCGCCGATATGCTTCAGCCGCCAGCCATCTGCCGTGTTCACCCAGGTTTCAGTCTGAATCGCCTCAGTATCGACACGACGCACTTTGCCTGCCTTCATCTGCATGCGCGACCAGCGCTGGCGCACGACCGCGACGGCGACATCGTCGTGCACATCCAGACTCTCAATCGTATTCGAGATGCTGATGTTTGATTCAACCTGCTGAAAACCGGCGCGCGAATAATTCATAGCCGTTTCCAGATCCCATCGCTGTCCATTCGGCAAATCGACAGTAAAGTCAGGTGTACGCATGGCCCGCAGCGCGTCGATGTCCTCGTTTCTTTGCGCGTCGGCAATCTTCGCGTACATCTGTTCGAGCGCCCGGCGCACCGGCTTCGACTTGTCGTGCTCGACGACGCGATCGTCTTTGACTTTGATTTTGACGTCCTTGTCCTGAGTGGATTGCGGTTGGGACTGAGCATCACTGTTGATGAACTGTGAAGCCAGAAGCATCACCGCAACGGTCAAAAAGAATGTAGGTTTTCGCATCGGACTCCCCCTCACTATTCACAACTCTACTGACTACTCGTTATTCCACGAGGCAACTGGTTACTCTGTTCCGTTTTATCACTGCGAATGCCTTCCGCGGTGTTGCATTCTCCATGCGGTCGCCTTTTCGTAGCCCAGCGCTTCAACGCTGAAATCAGTAGGAGTTTTTGTCGCCTTTAGCCTGCATAACCAACAGTCTTCGCCGGCTAAAGCCGGCAGCCAAAATGTTATCTTTACCGATCCCAGCTCTAAAGAGCTGGGCTAAGGAAAAAATGCGCGACACTTGCCAGAACGCCCGCGCCGTCTGCTTACTGCTTACTGCCCACCGCCCACTGCCCACTGCTTACTGCTCACCGCCCACCGCTCACAGCCACTGCTCACTTCTCACTTCATTCTTGCTGCCTTTCACCTCCTGTAATACTATGGCGGCCCACTGTTCCATCATTCCCTGTCCAGGAGTTCGGTGTGATCGGTCAGACCATCTCGCACTATCGTATTACGTCACAACTCGGCGAAGGCGGAATGGGTATTGTCTATGAAGCCGAAGACACCAACCTGGGCCGGCACGTTGCGCTCAAATTTCTGACGCCGGCGCTGGCAAATGATGCGAATCTTTTGCAGCGTTTCCAACGAGAAGCGCGCGCTGCTTCTGCGCTGAATCATCCGAACATCTGCACTATTCACGGCATCGAGCAACACGACTCGCAACACTTCATCGTGATGGAACTGCTCGATGGCGAGTCGCTCGGTGATCGGATACGCCGCGGGCCGATCGACCTCGAGACCGTCCTGACTCTTGGCGTGCAACTCGCTGATGCACTTGAATCCGCGCACTCGAAAGGCATCGTGCATCGTGATCTAAAGCCGGCGAACATTTTTGTGACTTCGCGTGGGCAGGCAAAGATTCTCGACTTTGGTGTGGCCAAGATCGATGGGCGCGCGGCGACCGACCAGAATTCAATGGTCGCGACGGTGCGCAAAGACCAACTTACCTCAGCCGGTCAAACCATCGGCACCATCGCCTACATGTCACCCGAGCAGGCGCGCGGAGAAATCACCGACGCCCGCACTGATCTTTTTTCGCTCGGCACGGTCCTCTATCAGATGGCCACCGGCTTTCTTCCTTTTCAGGGAGACACTTCAGCGTTGGTGTTCGACGCGATTCTTAATCGTGAGCCGCCGCCGCCGCAGCAACACAATGCGTCGCTGCCTCCCGAATTCGGCCGCATCCTCGGGCAAGCCCTTGAGAAAGATCGCGACCTGCGCTTTCAGAGCGCCACCGATCTGAAAACCGGATTGAAGCGCTTGAAGCGCGACCTCGACGCGTCCTCACGCCAGGCAGTTGCTGATTCCGGGAGCGGCACGCGGCGCACTGCGTCCACCGATCACTCAATCGCCGTGCTTTATTTTGAAAACCTGAGCGGCATGAAAGAGGACGAGTACCTGCGCGACGGCATCACCGAAGACATCACCACCGAGCTGTCGAAGATCAAAAATCTCAAGACTTTTTCGCGCGCGATGGTGCTGACTTATCGAGACAAGTCGGTGACGGCCGGACAGGTGGGGAACGAACTCGGCGCGTCCTACGTGCTGACCGGAAGTCTGCGCCGCGCGGGTGCGCGCCTTCGCATTAACGCCCAGCTCGTTGATGCGGCCACGGATTTTCCGCTCTGGTCGGAGAGATACGACCGCGAGATGGCCGACGTGTTTGAAGTCCAGGACGAGATCGCACAAAAGATCGCTGCGGCCTTGCGCATCACCCTCTCGCCACAGGAACAGCAGGCGCTCTCAGCCAAACCGACTGAGAACCTTCAGGCTTACGATCTTTACTTACGCGGCCGGAATTATGCGCGCCGCGTGGGGCGGCAGGATTTGCAGTTTGCGCTCCAAATGTACGAGAACGCGGTCGCCCTCGATCCTGACTTCGCGCTGGCGCACGCCGGACTGGGTAAAGTCTGTGCCGAGTATTACTACCACTTCGAGCGGAAGCAGCAGTGGATTGATCGCGCGGTGTCCGCGACGCAAAAGGCGAGCGCGCGAGGCCACGATGCGCCGGAAATTCAGTGCGCCGAAGCGTGGGTGATGTTCGCCGAAGGGCGGTACGACGCCACAGTGGAAAAACTGCGGACCGCGCTCAAAAGGGATCCGGATCTTGACGGCGGATACTATCTGCTGGGACGCGCGCTTTTTTCCGCCGGCCGGTATCAGGAAGTGGTGGATATGACCGAAGAGGCGCTGGCCCACGCCGGCGAGAACTACAACACCACGATTCCGATCCACAACTCGCTTGGCGCG
>DASYPN010000332.1:0-4359 GCA_036006625.1 Pyrinomonadaceae bacterium
TCCGGTCGACTTGTCGGCAATCTATAAAGGTAAAGCGGCTGATAACGTCTATCTCGTTGCGGGCGATCAGATCGTCGTGCCTGGAAACACGCTCAAGAAGATCCAGACCATTATGGGTCTTACACCAATCGCGAGCTTTGCTCGCATCTTCGGCGCCCCAGTCCCATAAGGACCGGAGGGTATTTATTGTAGGGGCGGCCCTCCGTGGCCGCCCTCGGTTTGCGCAAGTTTTTCCTGACTTCTCGTTCTTTCGCATTAGTGAACACCGAAAGGAACCCGTCATGAAGACCTTTTTGCTCGTAACGCTGACCGCAATCTTCAGCACCTCCGGTCTGTTAGCCTGTACTGCCGCCACAACCGACACCATCCCGCCCATCTCCCAAACCAGCCCAATTCCTGTGAAGTCGATGAAAGCCTTTGGCTCCGAACAGGAACTGGTCCGCTACTTCAAGGAGCTGGCTGAGAAATACAAGCGCGAACAAAGGGCCAGACTGGAAAACTTTTCCTCCGCTGATTCAGTTGCCAAATCAGCCGCTAATGAACCGGCGCCGGCCGCCGGAGTCGACAAAGAATCAGTCACGAACACCCAACACGCCGGTGTTGACGAAGGCGGCATCGTCAAAGTCCATGGCGATCATCTCGTGGTCCTCAGACGCGGTCGTCTCTTCACCGTCGCAATCGGTGATCAGGCGCTGAAACCGATCTCGAACATCGACGCTTTCGGTCCCGACATCGATCCGAGCAGCACCTGGTACGACGAGATGCTCATCTCAGCTGACACCATTGTCGTGATCGGCTACAGCTACGAGCGAGGCGGCACTGAAGTCGGTTTGTTTGATATTACTAATGACGGGCGACTCTCATATCGCTCCACGTATCACCTGCGCTCGAATGATTACTACTCGTCGCGCAACTACGCGAGCCGTCTCATCGGCAGCAAGCTTATCTTCTACGCACCACAGTATCTGTACGCAGGCTCTGAAGATCCGTTTCAGTCGTTTCCCGCTGTTCGCAAGTGGCATAAAGGAGCGACAGCGACAGAATTTCAACGCATCACACCCGCCACTCGCGTCTACCGGCCAGAGTCAAACTTCAGTCTCGACTACGTTACTGCGCTGCACACTGTGACAGTATGCGATCTGGCGAATGGCGGTTTCGACTGTCAGGCCACCGCGGTGATTGGACCGCCGGGACACGTGTTCTACGTTTCACCTGACTCCGTGTTTGTTTGGGGCAGCACATGGAACCGCAATAGCGAATTCAAATCGATGCTTTTCCGCATGCCGCTCGATGGCTCCAGTCCGAGCGCGTTGGGCGTCGCGGGCTCTCCGATCGACCAGTTCTCGTTCTTGCAGACTGAAGACCAGCATCTCAACGTGCTCGTATCATCACGTGGTAAAGGCGACGGCATGTGGCAGGCTGAAATGGCGTACGGTGACGTTGCCCTCATGCGAATCCCGATCGCGAGTTTCTCGGATGGCAGTGATTCAGTGCCGGCAGCAAACTATCGCAGACTGCCGAAGCCGGAAGGCTATGGTTTTCAGA
Organism: Pyrinomonadaceae bacterium; assembly: GCA_036006625.1. Lineage (GTDB taxonomy): Bacteria > Acidobacteriota > Blastocatellia > Pyrinomonadales > Pyrinomonadaceae > PSRF01. Next base: position 1,546 of record DASYPN010000332.1, read on the forward strand.
ACCGTTTCGTCGGCAACTATCTAATCTACGGCACCGGTACTGGCTGGGGATATCCACAGCAGAACAAAGACAAATGGAATCTCTTTGTGGTTGATTGGAAGCGCGGAGACTCTCATCAACTGCCGCTTGTTCACAGTGTCGATCGGATCGAACAGATGGGTTCTGACGCGGTGATCGTCGGCACTGATGGCAAGGACTTGCACTTCTCTTCTTTGCGTCTAGGCCAATGGCCGGAGATCGTCTCACGTTACACGCGCAAGGAAGCTTCGCAGGGTGAACAGCGCAGTCACGGCTTCTTCTACAAACCCGACGGCGATGAGACAGGAATGCTGGGTCTGCCGATCAGCGTGCCGGGACGCGCGGGTTACAAGCACCTGTTTGAAAACTCGGCTGCGATTCTCTTCCTGAGAAACGACTCACTTCAGTTTCGTGAAATCGGTGAGCTCGGCTCGCAACCGGATAAAGAGATCGACGATCAGTGTCGCGCGTCGTGCGTCGATTGGTACGGCAATTCGAGACCGTTGTTCCTGCGCGGTCGCGTGTTCGCGCTGCTCGGCTACGAGATCGTCGAAGGTCGTCTCGACGACGGCCGCATGCACGAGCTTCGCCGAATAAATTACGCGCCCGGGCAGCAAGCTGTCGTCCTTGGTGAATAGCAAAGAGTTTCACGCAAAGACGCGAAGGAAACGAAGACGCGAAGAGATCTCTGAGAGAAATTTCAGACTTCTTTGCGTCTTCGTTCTTCTTCGCGTCTTTGCGTGAAACTTGTATTTTCGATAGTCAATCTTGCCCGGCTACTGCTAAACTCCTCTCTCTGCGCGCTCAGTCCAAACACAATTTGAGGAGGCCCCTATGTTCCGCCGACGTTTGTCTTGTCTTTCCCTGTTGCTGATTATTGCGCTTGCTAACTCCTTCGCAGCGCAAACCGCCCGGCGTCCACTAAAACTCGACGACATGACTCGCTTTCGCAATGTCGGCGATCCGCAGATCTCGCCTGACGGAAAATACGTCGCTTACGTCGTCGGCAGCACGGACGCGAAGGAAGACAAGTCAAACTCGCACATCTGGATGGTCGGCATAGACGGCACAAACGATCGACAGATAACTTTTAGCAACGAAAGCGAAAGCTCGCCACGCTGGAGCCCTGACGGGAAATACATTTCGTTCACGTCATCGCGGCCCGGCAAAGCACGCGGCAATCAGGTTTGGCTCCTCGATCGAAACGGCGGCGAGGCGATGCAGCTCACCGAGATCAAAGGACGTCTTCAGGGACACGAATGGTCTCCCGATTCAAAACGATTGGCCCTTCTGATCGGTGATCCGGATCCCGAGTCGGAGCCCGGACCGTCACCACAACCCGGCGCGACTCCACGTGTGCCGAAGCCCATCGTTATCGATCGCTACAGGTACAAGCAGGACGGCGCGGGATACTTGCTGTCAGGACGTCACACGTACATCTACATCTACGACATCGAGTCGAAGAAGCTCGACCGGCTCACCAAAAGCAAGTGGGATGAAGGTTCGCCGTCGTGGTCGCCCGATGGTACTCGCATCGCTTTCGTGAGCAATCATTCAGACGATCCGGATCGCGATCCGGCGGTGCAAGTCTACGTCGCCGATGCTAAGCCGGGCGCGACTGAGAAACAAATCACGCCGGCGGACATGCGTGCAGATCGCTCGAAACCCGAATGGAGTCCTGACTCGAAAACGATCGCCTTCATGGAGGACGAGGAGAGGAAATACGGCGCCTACAGCATGAACCATCTCATGCTCATTGCTGCGGACGGCAGCAGTGCACCTGCGCGATTCAAAGCAGCCGACGATCTCGATCGCGGAGTTTCTTCGCCGCGCTTCACCGCCGACGGCAAAGCGATTCAGTTTCTGGTCGCCGACGATCGTTCGGTCTATCCGGTCAAAGCAAACCTATCTGGCGGAGCAGCACAAAAGCTTCTGACACCTCCGGTCGTAATCGGAAACTGGAATTTCAATGGTGGCCGAGCCGTGGTGATTACCGGCGGAAACTCGAAGGCTAATGAAATTCATGTTTGGGACGGCAGTTCGCTTCGCCAGCTCACACACCAGAACGACGCCCTCTTTGCGGAGCTCGATCTCGGCGTTACCGAAGAGGTTAATTTCCAGAGTAAAGACGGTACACCAGTGAATGGATTGTTGACGTATCCGGTCGGTTACACGAAAGGAACCAAAGTTCCCCTCCTGCTGAGAATTCACGGTGGTCCAAACTCGCAGGACCAGCACAGCTTCAGTCTTGAACGACAGATGTTTGCGGCCAATGGTTACGCGGTGCTGGCGGTGAACTATCGCGGCAGCGCAGGCCGCGGTCAGAAGTTCTCACGTTCAATCTTTGCTGACTGGGGAAATTATGAAGTGCAGGATCTGCTCGCCGGCGTCGATCATGTTATTAAGATGGGCGTCGCCGATCCTGATCGACTCGGTGTGGGTGGATGGAGTTACGGTGGAATTCTTACTGACTACCTGATTGCGACTGACAATCGATTCAAGGGTGCGACGAGCGGCGCCGGTACGGCGTTTACAGTTGCCTTCTACGGGACCGATCAGTACATCATTCAGTACGACTACGAGATTGGGCCACCCTGGAATCCGAAAGCCTGGGAGACTTATCAAAAGATCTCCTATCCGTTCCTGCATGCCGACCGCATTCAAACGCCCACGCTGTTTCTCGGTGGCGAACGCGATTTCAACGTGCCCGTGCAGGGTAGTCAGCAGATGTACCAGGCGCTTCGCAGTCTTGGGATCGACACGCAACTGATCATTTATCCGAACGAGAATCACGGT
>DASYPN010000333.1:0-7295 GCA_036006625.1 Pyrinomonadaceae bacterium
ATTCCTAACTCTCTTCATGAACATCGCAATTATTGCCGCCGCCGGCACTGGCACCCGGATGGCGAGCGATCGGCCGAAGCAGTTTCTGCTTCTTGCAGGAACGCCGATAATTTTTCACACGCTCAAAGTGTTCGAGCAGTGCGAGAGTATCCATGAGGTGATCCTCATTCTGCCCGCAGAAGAGTCTGCGGGCTTCGTTTCGGCTGCAGGGAAATACGGATTGCGGAAAGTTGCACGTGTCGTTCCGGGTGGCTCGACACGAGCCGAGTCAGTGAAGCGCGGCTTGATGGCGATTCGAGCGGCGACTGCTGAGATCGTTGCGGTACACGATGGTGTTCGTCCGTTTGTAACAGTCGAGGAGATCGACGCGACAATTGAAGCAGCGCGCGCTGATGGTGCGGCGATACTCGTGGCCCCTGTGACTGACACGATCAAGCAAGTTAACGATCAGCGAATTGTGCAGACTTTGGATCGTGGCGGACTGCGACGTGCTTTGACGCCTCAGTGTTTTCGTTATGACGTGCTGCGGGAGGTATATGAGGCCGCGGATGTTACGGATCCTTCGCTGACGGATGAGAGCGTGTTGGTAGAGAAGCTTGGCATTCCCGTGACCATTGTGGAAGGCAGCGCAAGGAATATTAAGATCACGACGGCTGAAGATTTGGCGATTGCAGAGGCAATCTTAGATGTTACGGATCGGAATCGGCACTGACACTCATCGGCTCGTTGAGGGACGGGAACTGGTTCTGGGCGGTGTGCACATCGCTTCAGACCGCGGCGCCGATGGACACTCAGACGCCGACGCGCTTACACACGCCATCGCAGATGCTATTCTCGGCGCACTCTGCGAAGGTGACATCGGTGTTCATTTTCCGGATAAGGATCCACAGTGGAGTGGCGCGAATAGTCTTGAACTGCTTTCGCGTGTAATGTGGTTGGCACGTGAACGCAGTCTCCATGTGGTTAATGTTGATTCGACAATCTTGCTCGAAAAGCCAAAACTCAGAACTTACGTCGACACGATGCGTGAGAACATCGCCGGCGTTTTGGGAGTTGATGCTGCGTGTGTCAGTGTAAAGGCGAAGACGGGTGAAGGAGTCGATGCGGTGGGGCAGGGGTTAGCTGTGACCGCTCAGGCCGCCGTGCTGATGGAGAGCAACTAAGGAAACAGCTTGAGACCACAGGACGTCATAAGAAAAAAGAGAGATGGGCTGAGTCTATCGCGTGAAGAGATCGAGTTCTTCATCGCAGGCGTTACCAGCGGCCGCATCGCCGATTATCAGGTCAGTGCGCTCCTCATGGCGATTTACCTGAACGGCATGGACGAGTCGGAGCAGCAGGCTTTGACTGAAGCCATGCTCAATTCGGGCAACATTCTCGACTTCACAGACATCCCCAAACCAAAAGCAGACAAGCATTCGACCGGCGGTGTCGGAGATAAGACTTCGATCATCATCGCTCCGCTCGTCGCTGCGTGTGGAGTTTGTGTGCCGATGATCTCGGGTCGTGGCCTTGGTCATACTGGCGGCACGCTCGATAAGCTCGAGTCGATTCCGGGATACCGTGTCGCTCTGAGTGCAACTGAATTCAAGCAGGTGCTGGAAAAGGTCGGTTACGCGATGGCTGGACAAACTGCTGAGCTCGCACCGGCGGATAAGAAGATGTACGCGCTGCGCGACGCGACCGCAACAGTCGAAGCCATTCCCCTGATCGTCGCATCGATCATTTCGAAAAAAGGCGCTGCCGGTCTCGACGCGATGATCATCGACGTGAAGGTTGGTAACGGTGCTTTCATGCGCGAGGAAGCGAGGGCGAGAGACTTGGCCCACGCACTCGTGAGCACCGGCAATTCATGCGGCATCAAAACGCGAGCCTTGTTGACGGACATGAACCAGCCGTTGGGTGGCGCTGTCGGAAACTCGCTCGAGATTGAAGAATGCGTCCGTCTCCTGCGTGGCGAAGGAACCGAAGCCGCGCGGCCTACACTGGATTTGTCGCTCGAGCTTTGCGCTCACATGCTCGTGCTCGCAAATGTCGACGAGACGATCGAAGCCGCGCACGCACGTTTGGAAGGAGTGCTTCACTCCGGTAAAGCACTCGAATGCCTGCGCAGCAACATCGAGGCGCAGGGTGGCGATCCTCGTGTTTGCGATGCTCCGGGTGAGTTTCTACCTTTGGTGAAAGAAACCGTTAGGGTAGAATCCCCGCGCTCCGGCTTCATTACAACTATCGACACCACGGAGATCGGGCACGCAATCGCGGCAATCGGCGGCGGGCGCGTGCGCATCGAAGACACAGTTGATCCCACGGTTGGTTTTACTTCTGAGTTGAAGTTGGGTGATCAGGTTAGCGACGGTGAGACGCTTGGAATCGTCTACTGCGCCGATCCGGCGGCGGCGTCAGAAGCCGCGCGTCGCATAAAGGCGGCGTATCACATCGGAGATCAACCGATTGCTCAACCGCCGAAGCTGGTGAAGGAAATTATCAACGAATGAAAAGGAATTACTCCCGCCACGGCGCCACGGCGCAACGTTATCTCATGGGTTTTCCGTTGCGCCGTTGCGCCGTTGCGCGAGAAAACCTGTTGTTGATTTTGATCTGTCTTGTCCCGTTAGCGCTCTCAGCGTGCGGCGGAACTTCGGCGGCTGAAGATAAATCGAAGATCAAAGTCGGCATCGTCTTCGATATCGGCGGCAAGGATGACCGATCTTTCAACGCGGCTGCCTGGCAGGGTGTGCAAAAGGCGGCGAAGGATTTCCCGATAGTTTTGCGCGACATTGAGCCCGGTACTCCGAACGCGATCGAACCTGCTATGCGCGCGTTTGCTGAACGTAACTTCGACCTCATCATCGGTGTCGGTTTTGCCCAGGCGCCAATCATGGAGCAAGTCGCGAAAGATTATCCGCACATTCAGTTCGCAATCATCGATGGTGTGAGTCAACTGCCGAACGTTGCTTCACTCGTCTTCAAAGAACATGAAGGTTCATACCTCGTCGGTATTCTCGCGGCCAAGGCTTCGCGAACGGGAACAGTCGGCTTTCTCGGGGGCATGGATATTGGTCTGATTCATCGTTTCGCCAAGGGTTATGAAGAAGGAGCGAGATCGGTGAATCCCAACATTCGCGTGATCGCGAACTACGTTGGCGTCACTGACTCTGCGTGGAACAATCCGGGCAAAGGTAAAGAACTGTCACTCGCACAGATCGGCAAAGGCGCGGATGTGATCTTCACTGCCGCCGGCAACTCCGGCCTCGGCGCGTTTGACGCAGTGGAGCAACAAGGCAAGCAGAACGGTCGCGCCACGCATTTCGTCATCGGCGTGGACTCGAATCAAAACATGGTCAAGCCCGGTTTTGTGCTCACGAGCATGGTGAAGCGTGTCGACAACGCCGTCTACGACATCGTTAAAGATGTTGTAAATCACCGCTTCGCCCCCGGCATCCACGTTTTCGGTTTGGACAAAGACGGCGTGGGCTACGCGATGGACGAGTACAACAGAGACCTCGTTTCTCCCGAAGCAATCCAGGAAGCAGAAGCAGCGAAGAAGAAGATCATTGCGGGTGAGATTAAGGTCACGGACGCAATTGGTAGTTAGTGCCACGGATTCACACAGATAACCCCTCTGATGCTTGAACTCCGACAGATAACAAAACGCTTCGGCGACGTTCTCGCTAACGATCATGTCGATATCGTCGTCAAGCCGGGAACAATCCATGCCATCGTAGGTGAAAACGGCGCCGGGAAGTCGACGGCGATGCGCATTGCCTACGGCTTCTACACTGCAGACAGCGGCGAAATCGTCGTCGATGGGCAGGTGCGCGACATCAAGTCGCCACACGATGCGATCGCACTCGGCATCGGAATGGTCCACCAGCACTTCATGCTCGTCGAAACGATGACTGTCGCCGAGAACATCGTGCTCGGCGCCGAGCCCGGAACAAATCTCGCGCTCGACCTCAAGAGCGCCGGCGCACAAATCCGACAGCTATCCGAGGAATTTAAACTCGCCGTAAATCCGAACGAACCCATCGAACACTTATCGGTGGGCCAACAGCAACGCGTCGAATTGCTGAAAGCACTTTATCGACATGCGCGACTGTTGATTCTCGACGAACCGACCGCTGTATTGACGCCGTTGGAAGTGGAAGAATTCTTTGTGATCCTGCGGCGTATGCGCGAACAAGGCAAGACCGTAATCATCATCACTCACAAACTGTCCGAAGTTCTCGCGATCTCGGATGAGGTCACTGTGATGCGCGACGGTAAAGTCGTCGGTCGTGTGCAAACCAAAGAAACGAATGCTGCTGAACTGGCGCGTTTGATGGTCGGTCGCGAAGTGTTGCTGCGCGTTGAGAAGTCTGATCCGGAAGTTGGTAAGCCACAACTCGAACTCAAGAATTTTTCAGTGACCGATCTATTCGGAACGAAACGAGTCAACGACGTCACTTTCGAAGTTCGCAGTGGAGAAATCGTCGGCATCGCGGGTGTTGAAGGCAATGGACAGACGGAACTGATCGAAGCGATCGCGGGTTTGGTCGATCTCGCACGCATGACAGGAGTGATGAACTTCGAGGGTCGCGATCTCACGGCGAGGGGCGCGCGCGTCAGGCGTGAACTCGGCATCGCGCACATTCCCGAAGATCGCCATCGACGCGGTTTAATACTCGATTTCACGCTCGCTGAAAACTCGATCCTTGGCGTGCACTATCGCCCACCCATCGCAGCTTTAGCCGGCGGGGTTTTTATTGATGAAAACGCAGTGCAACGACGAGCGTCTGAGATCATTGAGAACTTCGACGTGCGTCCGCGCAATGCTGCTCTTCCGGCGCGCGCGCTTTCCGGTGGTAACCAGCAGAAGTTGATCATCGGTCGCGAGTACAGCGTCCAACCGAAACTGTTACTCGTGTCGCAGCCAACGCGCGGTGTAGATATTGGCGCGATCGAGTTTATCCACCGGCAGTTAGTCGGTTTGCGTGACGCTGGGTGCGCGATCCTGCTCGTGTCTGCTGAGCTCGAGGAAGTGACGAGTTTATCTGATCGTTTGCTGGTCATTCATGAAGGGCGAATTGCCGGCGAAGTAGATCCGAAAGTGGCGACGTTGGAGGAGATTGGGTTGTTGATGACTCGAGGACACTAGAGCCATCCACAGATTACACAGATTCCCGATATGACCAAACTCGCGCGTGACCTTCTATTCCCGCTAATCGCAGTTGTCGCTGCGTTCATCGTGGGCGCCATCCTCATCCTCTTAGTTGGCGACAACCCGATCACTGCGTATCGGTTACTGCTTGGGAGTGCGCTCTCATGGCCCGACGGGATCGGTTACGTACTTTTTTACGCCACACCGTTAATCTTTACTGGTCTTGCGGTCCTCGTCGGCTTTCGTTGCGGACTTTTTAATATCGGCGCCGAGGGACAACTCTACATCGCTGCGTTTGCGACCGCGTGGGTAGGAATCAAGTTCGCGAATCTGTCGCCGTGGCTGCTGATTCCTTTCTGCTGCCTGGCGGCGATTTTAGCCGGTGCGGTGTGGGGTGGGATTCCCGGTGTGTTGAAAGCAAAGTTTGGTTCGCACGAAGTTATCAACACGATCATGTTGAACTTCATCGCAATCATGCTCGCCAGTTACTTCACTCAGTATCACTACAAGGTTCCCGGCGATCCGATCCTTGAGTCTGCTGAGATCGGCGCGGGCGCGCATATTCCGCACCTCGGCAAATTCATTCCCGGATTTCCGGAACGAATTCCGTTAAATGTCGCTTTCATCCTCGCGTTACTTTGCTGCCTGCTGGTCTATCTGTTCTTGTGGCGAACAAAATGGGGTTACGAAATACGCGCGACCGGTAGTAATCCTTTCGCGGCTGAATACGGTGGCATTTCGATTCGCAAACAGATCATCCTGGCGATGGCTGTATCGGGCGCACTCGCGGGGATGGTCGGGATCAATGAAGTGATGGGCCATCGTCATCGTTACTATGACGGCTTCTCTGATAACTACGGCTTCACGGGAATCGCCGTCGCTCTGCTTGGGCGTAATCATCCGGTCGGTGTGATCCTCGCCGCACTTTTATTTGCGGCTTTACAGCACGGCGGAATTTATGTCGACGGGTTTTCTCAGAACGTGACGAAAGATATCGTGCAGGTTTTGCAGGGCATCATCATCCTGTTCGTCGCTGCCGAAGGATTTTTCAAATGGCTGTTGCGAAGAAGAACTTCCCTGGAACGTTTGAGAGCGTAAAACGATGAGAGACATTCTTACATTTTCACTCATTGCGTCCACGATCCGGCTCGGAACCCCACTCGTGCTCGCTGCGCTCGGTGGACTCTTTTCGGAACGGTCGGGTGTTATCAACATCGCTCTCGAAGGAAAGATGCTCGCGGGCGCGTTTACTGCCGCTGCTGTTACTTACGCTGCTGATAACAAATTGGGATTGGGTGCTGCGAGTCCATGGGTTGGTCTACTCGGTGGCATGCTCGCGGGATTGTTTATCGCCGTGATTTACGCGGTGAGCTGCATCAAGTTCAAAGCCGAGCAGGTTGTCAGTGGCGCCGCGATCAATATCTTGATGCTGGGGATACCGGGCTTCCTGAGTGGCGCATTCTTTTTGTCGTCCGGTTCCACGCCTCAGCTGCCAAAAGATCACCTGCTGCCGCAATCGCCTGTAATCATCGCGATCACGATACTCGCACTTGTTGCTCTCATCTGGTACGTGCTTTACAAGACGCCCTTCGGACTTCGTCTCAGATCAGTCGGAGAGAACCCTGAGGCGGCAGACGCCGCCGGTGTGAGTGTGAGTCGTATTCGTTATTCCGGCGTGTTGCTGGCCGGAGTACTTGCCGGACTCGGTGGAGCGTATCTGTCGATCGGGCAATCGTCGTTGTTTACACGAAACATGACAGCGGGGCGCGGTTTCATTGCCCTCGCTGCGTTGATCTTTGGGAAGTGGCGTCCGGTTCAGACGTTGCTGGCGTGTCTCTTATTTGGCTTCACAGAAGCGGTTTCGATCCAGATGCAGGGTGTATTCAAGTTACCTTCCGGAGAAGATATTCCCGTCCAGTTCATTCAGATGGTTCCTTACGTCTTGACCATTGTGGTGCTCGCGGGCTTTATTGGATCGTCCCGGCCGCCGCGCGCTCTGGGAATCCCCTATGAAAAAGAGAAATAGACGAGGGGGGTTGGGAAATGGTTGAGCGAATGGCAAGCACAAGTATTTACGAACGCGCCGAACATGCGACGCGGATCATCAGAGCGCGAACAACTGTTGAGCCGCGCATCGCTGTGGTGCTGGGAAGTG
>DASYPN010000334.1:0-5548 GCA_036006625.1 Pyrinomonadaceae bacterium
CGACCTGCAATAACACTGGCTACAAAGGACGAATTGGACTTTACGAAGTGATGGAGATCACCGACGAGATTCGTGAACTGATCTTGATCGGGGCTTCCGCACTTGAATTGAGGAAGAAGGCGATCGACGACGGCATGATCAGCCTCCGCGAATCGGGCTTGCACAAGATTCGTGGCGGCGTGACCACGGTCGAGGAAGTTGTTCGTGAAACGGTCGCCTAATCGAGGAGAACGAAGATGCTTAGACCAATTGCAATAGCCCTGATCCTTGTGCTTTCCGTGGGCGTGATGCTGCCCTTCGCGAACGAAGCACACGGAATCAGGCAGACTGTACAAGTCGGACAACGACGTCATCATCACTATCGTTCACGCGCCTGGTGGCGACGTTATCGCGCGCGCTTGCGACAAAAGAGATTGGCTGCTGAGATGGCCCATCGACAGCAAATGCTCGCACTCCCCCAAAACATCAATGTGGCTGAACTGCAGGGACTCTCAGGTCCGCAGTTACCATCACTGCCTTCAAACTCTGCGACGAGTACAACCCTGCCGCCGCCAGTCATGACCGGTAGTGTTGCGCCTGTTGCGAATCACTCAAACGGTGAAACACGTCCACGTGTTGTTAATCCTGCGCATCCGGCATTCAAGACGGCTGAAGCGAAACTGCCCGGACAGATGAATCTCGCGGTGGTTGCGTTGAGCAGACCGAATCCGACCTTCCTGACTTCTCGCGAAGCGAAGAAGATGCTTGGCGGAGTGGCGGTGGCTGACTTGCGCCGCATGGTTATCGACAAGATGGTCTCGTCGGGTGGTTGGGTAGTCAATGACTTCGTTAGCGAAGTTAACGGTGCGCGCGTTTTCGTAGTAACAGCGCGAACGCCGAAGGATGCACTCACACCAGAGAAAGTTTGGACCTTCTATTTCACGGAAGCGGGTGGCCGCATTTATGGGCTCACCACTGACACGACGGTTGAGAACGCAGAACGCATGTCGACCGAAGCCCAGCGCTTCATCGACTCGTTACGCGCCAAAGAAGCAACCGCAGCCGGCAGCAAGTAAAGAAGGTTTCACGCAAAGGCGCAGAGAAAGCAAAGAACAACTTTGCAACCTTTGCGTCTCTGCGTGAAATATTTTCCCAAATCCCCGACGCAGGAGAATTTGACCTAGATGCGACTGAATGAATCCGCTCCGCAAATCTCACTCTCAGAGCTGCTGAGAAAGCTTTCCGAACTTGGCGGTTCGGATCTTCATATCACCACGGGCTCACCTCCGCAGGTGCGAGTTGACGGACATCTCCGTCCGCTCGACATGTATCGCGTGCTTACTTCAGCCGATACAAAACAACTTGCTTACTCAGTCTTAACTGACGCTCAAAAACACCGTTTCGAGGAGAACCTCGAACTCGACTTCTCGTTCGGCGTCAAAGGCTTGTCGCGATTTCGCGCCAACTTGTTCAATCAGCGCGGCGCGGTGGGCGCAGTGTTTCGCGCTATTCCTTACGAGATCAGGGCTTTTGAAGAATTAGGTCTGCCGGCGATTGTCAAACAACTTTGCGAAAAACCCCGCGGGCTGATTCTCGTCACTGGACCAACCGGATCCGGCAAGTCAACCACGCTCGCGGCGATGATCGACAAGATCAATCGCGATCGTCACGATCACATTCTGACGATCGAAGACCCGATCGAATTTCTACACAATCACAAAGGCTGCTTGATCAACCAGCGCGAAGTTAACGCCGACACGCACGGATTCGCCGCCGCACTGCGTACTGCACTGCGCCAGGACCCCGACGTGGTCCTCGTTGGCGAAATGCGCGACCTCGAAACGATCGAATCGGCACTGCGCATCGCTGAAACCGGACACTTAACACTCGCCACGCTGCACACCAACTCTGCCGCCTCTACGATCAACCGTATCATCGACGTGTTCCCTTCCGATCAGCAGGCACAGATTCGCGCACAGCTATCACTCGTCCTCGAAGGAATCCTGTGCCAGGCGCTACTGCCTCGAGCTGAAGGCGGCGGCCGCGCGATGGCACTCGAGATCATGGTGCCAAACAGCGCTATCAGAAATCTCATCCGTGAAGACAAAGTCCACCAGATCTACTCGATGATGCAGACTGGACAGGACAAGTACGGAATGCAGACCTTCAATCAGGCTTTGGCGACGCTTTATCACAAGCGCCAGATCAGTTTAGACACCGCCATGCAACGCTCGTCCAACGTAGACGAACTGCGCGAGCTGATCGATCGTGGTTCGGGCTTGAACCCGACAAATGGTCAGAAGCAGCATGCGAGTCCTTACGCTCAACCCCGACCGGTTGGTACCAGACCAAACGTGCAAAACCGATAAGCCACTCTGGAGCTTACAGCCATGCCTACGTATGTTTTCAAAGGCCGCAACCGATTGAACGAGATCGTTGTCGGCGAACGCGTCGCGGATACTCGCGAAGCTCTGCGCTCGATTTTGCGGCGCGAACAAGTAACGCTCACTTCCGTGAAGGAAAAGGGCCGTGAGATCGGAATTCCTAAGATCGGTGGACGGAAGAAAGTTAAGTCGAAAGACTTGTCGGTGTTTACGCGCCAGTTCTCAGTGATGATCGATGCCGGCTTGCCGCTCGTCCAGTGTCTCGAAATCCTGGCCCAGCAGCAGGAAAACAAATACTTCCAGCAGATCCTCATGCAGGTGCGACAGGACGTGGAAGAAGGTTCGACACTCGCGACTGCGATGGCGCGACATCCACGCGTCTTCGATCAGCTTTACTCAAACATGGTTGAAGCGGGAGAGACTGGCGGTATTCTCGATATCATTTTGCAGCGACTCTCGACGTTTATCGAGAAGATCGTGAAATTGAAGCGCGACATCATCTCCGCGATGATTTATCCGTCGGCGGTGATCCTCCTGGCGATCGGCGCTGTCGCGGTCATCATGATCGTCGTGATTCCGCAGTTTCAAAATATCTTTCTCGGTCTCCTTGGACCAGGCGAACAGTTGCCGTTGCCCACTCGAATCGTGGTCGGAATCAGTAACTTCCTTGCAGGCTGGGGTGGTTTGGTGATTCTCGCATCGATGATTGGAATTGCTGTCGCGATCAAGTTCTACTACAAGACATCGGACGGTAGAAAGATGATCGATCGGATACTCCTCAAGATACCAATCCTCGGCGACATCTTTCGCAAGATCGCGGTCGCACGTTTTTCACGAACGCTCTCGACGCTACTGTCTTCCGGGGTTCCGATTCTCCAGTCGCTGGACATCACCGCGAAGACTTCGGGTAACGTGATCATTGAAGAAGCGATCGTCAAAGTCCGCGGAGGGGTTGAGCGCGGTGAAAGCTTTGTCGATCCACTAAAAGCCACGGAAGTATTTCCACACATGGTGGCGCAGATGATCGGCATCGGCGAACAGACCGGCGCGCTCGATGCGATGCTCGGCAAGATCGCAGACTTCTACGAAGCCGAAGTCGACTCGGCCATCGCGAACCTGCTGACGTTAATGGAACCGCTCCTGATTGGCTTCCTCGGCGTCACCATCGGTTCGATCGTGATTGCGATGTACCTGCCATTGTTTACTCTGATCGGCAAACTCTCCGCGGGTCACTAAACTTACGTCACGAAAAAATAACAAAAGGCACAACGTAAATCGTTGTGCCTTTTGTGCTTTTTGTGACGTGCTATAATCGTTACACCCCTGCGACCCCTAACGCTCTCCCTCAACGTGCGCGCGAGAGTTACAAAGAGTCATGTCTACCAAGCATTCTGACGTCCCATCCTCGAATGAGAGCCCGATCACTGAGCAACTTCCGAATCTGAGGAGTCCGGAGTTAGCGCAATACTGGCTTGCCGCGTTAATCGAATCCGCCGAAGATGCGATTATCAGCAAGACTCTCGACGGCATCATCACAAGCTGGAACAACGGCGCTGAGCGTATCTTCGGTTACACAGCCGATGAGGTGATCGGAAAATCCGTCACTATCCTGATCCCCGAAGGACACGTCAACGAAGAACCGACAATCCTGGCACAACTAAGAGCGGGCAAGCGGATTGAGCATTATGAAACTGTGCGCGTGCGAAAAGACGGACAGCTCATCGACATTTCGCTAACCGTATCACCTATCAAAGGGCCAAATGGAAAAATCGTCGGCGCCTCCAAGATTGCTCGCGATATCACCGAACAACGTCAAATACGCGCCAAGGCGGAAAAAGCTGCGGCTGAGAACGAACGTCTCTATCGACAGGCGGAAGAATCGAGCCGGCTGAAAGAAGAGTTTCTCGCCACGATTTCACACGAGCTGAGAACTCCACTGAGTGCCATCCTCGGCTGGGCCAGGATGTTGCGACTGGGCCAACTCTCGCCCGATGACACTGCCAAAGCTCTCGATACCATCGAACGCAACGCGCGCGCGCAAGCGCAACTCGTGGACGATCTCCTCGACGTCTCCCGCATTATCACCGGCAAGTTGCGCATGGACGTTCGCCCGGCAGATCCGAATTCATTCATCGACGCTGCTGTCGAAGCCGTACGGCCGGCGGCAGATGCCAAGGGTGTGCGAGTGCAGAAGGTGATGGATACTGGACTGCTATCAATACCAGGCGATCCGGTGAGACTACAGCAGGTTGTTTGGAATTTACTTTCGAATGCAATCAAGTTCACACCGCGTGATGGTCGTGTGCAGATTCGATCCGAGAGAGTGAATTCGCATCTCGAGATCGTGGTCAGCGATACCGGTCAGGGAATTTCACAAGACTTTCTGCCGCACGTGTTCGATCGATTTCGACAGGCGGACCAGAAGACGAGTCGCCAGCACGGCGGCATGGGATTGGGACTGGCCATCGTTCGACATCTGGTTGAGCTTCACGGCGGCATGGTGCACGCGCACAGTGAGGGTGAAGGAAAAGGAGCAACATTCACTGTGATGTTGCCGATTAGTCCGGTCTATCAGGTCGATGCAACGGGTAGCCGCGTGCATCCGGGTGCGCGAGATCTGTTGCCGCCGGCTGATTCGACTGACCGGTTGGATGGACTGAGAATTCTTGTAGTTGACGACGAGGCAGATACGCGCGACTTGCTGAAGCAGGGACTCGAATATTGTGGGGCCACGGTTAAGGTTGCTGAGTCTGCCGCTGAGGCGATGGATTTGATGAAGATGTCAGTGCCTGATGTGCTGATCAGTGATATCGGGATGCCGGGAACTGACGGTTATGATTTTATCCGGCAGGTTCGCAAACTCTCGCAGCATCGAGGGGGCAAAGTAGCGGCAATCGCGCTCACGGCGTATACGCGTGTCGAGGATCGTTTGCAGGCGCTGCGCGCCGGGTACGACATGCACGTGCCCAAGCCCGTTGAGTTAACGGAATTAATCGCCGTCGCCGCCAGCGTCGTCCGCCGGAATAATTAACGGCCAGGCATATCTGGCGTCACGGTACGTACTGTAGGGGCGGCCCTCCGTGGCCGCCCGGCGTGGAACGCGATCTCTAGGTATATGCCTGAAACGGATTGTAGAGCGCTCTCTATCTCGACTTGGGCGTGGTGACTAGAGATCGAGTTCGACG
>DASYPN010000335.1:0-5040 GCA_036006625.1 Pyrinomonadaceae bacterium
TACAGTACGTTCCGAGGTCACTACTCTCGTCTAACTATTGCACGCGGCTTGAGTACCAATTCCCGTCCGACAAGATAGAGCAAGACTGTCAGGATCAGGAATGGAAGAATACCAAGGACATCCGAATTGGGACCTTCGAAGAAAGGATTGCTGTGAGTCGCCCACTCTTCGAAGTGTTTCAGTTGAGTGACAATACCCTCTCTCAAATTCAGGAACGCGTAAATCACGCCCGCAAGCGTTGCTCCCGCGATGTAACCCGAGGCGAGCAGCACTCCCGGACTCTTATCGGTCTCGGCAGCCATCTGCTCTTCAGTGAGATTGAGATTCTCAGGCTTCTTGCGCAGGTATTTATCGACCAGCCAACGCACCGCACCGCCAACGAAGATCGGCGCGGAAGTCGAAATAGGCAAATAAACACCGACAGCAAATGCAAGCGAAGGCACGCCGCTCAATTCGAGCACAATCGTGATCATCACTCCGAGAAGCACAAGCCCCCACGGCAGCTCACGACTCAAAATTCCCTTGATGATGTAAGACATCAACGTCGCTTTTGGGGCCGTGAACTTGGCGACCGTGTTGTTAGTGCCGGGCACTTTGTCGTAGATACCATTAATACCCGGATCGGCGAGATACACCGGCACGCCCTGAGCATTCACCAGGTAACGTCCGGCTGGACCATAGTCGGTAGTCGTCTTATGCACGACGTAATAAGGGTTACTGTCTAAACCTGCCTGTCCGCCCATCAACCGCTCTTGCTTCGGCTGATCTCCGCTCTTCACAAACTGATCCTGTGGAAACACGAAACCAGCGGGGAAGCTGAAGTCCTTGTTCTGAGCGACGGGAACGTAAACACTGCCCGACTGATTCATCGCGAGCAGGATTGGCCCAAGCGCGAGAGCGGACGCCAAAGCGCCAACCAGAATCGCGATCTGCTGGTATTTCGGCGTGCCGCCTACGAGAAATCCAGTCTTTAAGTCCTGCGATGTAGTGCCGCCGTTGGAAGCGGCGATACAGACGATGCCGCCAATCGAAAGCGCCGTTACAAAGTAAGGCGGCGCAACCCACCCGATGAGCAGAAATACGAGACAGGTCAACAGGAGTGTCGCGACCGTCATTCCCGAAATCGGATTTGACGATGAACCGACTTCACCAGTCAGTCGCGACGAAACAGTCACGAACAGAAATCCGAACGCGACAATCAAAAGCGCACCGAGAATGTTGAAGCGAAGATTGAGTTGAGGAACGATCATGATCACGAGGATCAGGCCGATGATTCCCGCGAGCACAAACTTCATCGAGAGATCCTGGTCCGTACGCGGCGCATTTTCATTCGAGCCGGTGCCGGATCGTCGCAAGTCGGCAAGGCCGCCTTTCAAACCACTCCAGATCACCGGCAGCGATCGGAAGAGACTGATGATGCCACCAGCCGCCACGGCGCCCGCGCCGATATAAAGAATGTAGCCCTTCTGGATCTGGGTGACAGACATGTCTTTGATGAGATGCGTGGTTTCGGGCGCGAGCGGAGTCATCCAGCCACCGCCGAAATACTTGATCGCAGGTATCAGCACGAGATACGCAAGCACACCACCCGCGACCATGATCGAAGCGATACGTGGTCCAATGATGTAGCCCACACCCAGCAGCGCAGGATTGTTTTCAACCGCGATTGAGCCGCCTTCAAATGGCTTCCCAAAAACTTTGCCCGGATACTCTTTCCACGTCTTGAAGATCTGCTCGATGCCGTAGTAGAGAAAGCCGATGCCGAAACCAGTGATGATCGTCTTGCCGCCAGTCGTCGCCTCATCGACGACCGTGGTATCCCTCGCTCCTTCCATCGCAGCCGCTCGAGATTCTTCGGACGCGCCTGCTTTCAGTACCTCTGCGCAAGCTGTGCCTTCCGGGTATTTGAGATATCCGTGCTGCGCGACGATCAGTGCGCGTCGCAAAGGAATCATCATCAGGATTCCCAGCAAACCACCGAGCACCGCAACCAGCATCACGCGTGATAATTCGAGATCGAACCCGAGAATCAAGATGGCGGGCATCGTGACGCCGAGACCGAACGCGATTGATTCGCCGGCTGAACCGGCGGTCTGAACAATGTTGTTTTCGAGAATCGTCGCGTCGCGCAAACCCATCTTCGACAACACACGGAAGAGAGTGATCGAGATCACCGCAACCGGTATCGAAGCACTTACCGTCAGACCAACTTTGAGAACGAGATAAAGCGAAGAGGCGCCAAAGATAATCCCCAGGACCGTTCCCACAATCAGCGGCAGGATCGTCAGCTCACGCAGCCTGACTCCGGCCGGAATGTATGGTCGAAAAGTCGCCAAATAAGGATTATCTGGCTTGAAACCGACCCGGTCTGGGTACTCGTTTGCAGGGATGCTTTCACTGGACATCCGGATTGACCTCCAACAAGTTTTGAAAAACGGGGAGTGCGTAGGGGTTTGAAAACGCCGATACTTTACACGATACAGTCGTTTTGAACCAATCACCCGAACCTTGGTTGCCCGCTGTAGGACGTACTGTAGGGGCGGCCCTCCGTGGCCGCCCTCGGTTGGAAATCGTGTTCGCTAAAACGAAGATTGTCGAAATCTTAACTCCTATGCCAACCGAGGGCGGCCACGGAGGGCCGCCCCTACAGTTTTTGATAAACTGCTCCACACTCATGCGCACTCTAACCCTAACACTGCTGCTTCTCTTGTTGGCGACGGGAGTCGCCACGGCCCAGACAAAGATCCCAACGCCCGCAGAAGTCCTCGCTTTTACGCCAGGCGATGATCGTAAACTCGCTTCGTGGGATCAGGTGGTCGATTACTTTCAGCGGCTTGATGGCGCCAGCGATCGAGTGACCTTCGAAACGCTCGGCACGACGACGGTGGGCAAGCCATTCGTGATGGCAACTATCAGTTCGCCTGCAAATCTGGCGCGATTGGACGAGTTCAAAGAGATTCAGTCGCAACTCGCCGATCCGCGCAAACTCGGACCACTGGCAACACGCGATCGCAAAGCAGCGGAGTTGATCCGTCGTGGGAAAACAATCGTCCTGATCACGTGTGGAATTCACTCGACGGAAGTCGGGTCGTATCTCTCCAGCATGTTGATTGCACACCGGCTCGCATCGTCAACCGAACCCGAGATTCAAAAGATTCTGGATAACACGATCATCCTGCTCGTTCCGTCCCTGAATCCCGACGGTGTAGACATCGTCAAAAACTGGTACGACAAAACACTCGGCACGCCTTTCGAAGGAACAGATCCTCCGGAGCTTTATCACAAGTACACGGGCCACGATAACAACCGCGACTGGTACGCGTTCACGCAAGTCGAGACGCAGATCACTGTCGACAAGATTCACAACGTGTGGCATCCGCAGATCGTGCACGACATTCATCAACAGGGTGCTTTCGGTTCACGTCTGTTTCTGCCGCCGTACATGCAACCAGTTGAACCAAATGTGCCGCGCGCGCTCGTGCAGGGTTACACAGAGCTCGGCAACTGGATGGCTGCCGAGATGCGCGCCAAAGGCTTCGAAGGTATAACCACTAACTCGACCTACGATGCGTGGTCTCCGGCGCGCGCATATTCTCATTACCACGGGGGCGTGCGAATTTTGTCTGAGACTGCGTCTGCGAAAATCGCGACACCGATCACGGTGAAGTTTGACGAACTGCGTTCGCGTGAAGGTTACGATCCGCAGAAGGAGTCGCCGAAGTTTGGTCCATTGTGGCGCGGTGGTGAATGGCATCTGAGCGACATCACGAAGACCATGACCACGGCAGCGTTTCTATTGTTGGATCATGCGGGCACAAATCGCGAGCAATGGCTGCGACGGTTCTACGCGATTGGAAAGGAAGCCGTGCGACCGCGACGGCCCGGCGAACTTTTTGGTTTCTTGATCGAACCGTCGAGAAACTCACAGTCGTTAGTAAGTATCCTGCAAAGAGGTGGTGTTGAAGTCACCACATCGAGCGCACGTTTCAAGATGGGGACCACCGAGCTTCCTGACGGAACGAGACTGGTAAGAATGGACCAGCCATACGGAGGCTTTGCGAAAGCGTTGTTGGAACTGCAGCATTATCCAAATCTGAGAGATGAGACTGGACATCCGATTGCGCCATACGATGTAACGGCACATACGTTATCGCTGTTGATGAACGTCACGGTACGTCCGGTTAAAGCGCCATTCCGATACTCACGAGATCCACAAATAATCGGATTGACTGAGAGCGAAGTAAGCATGCCTTCCGGCCAGACTTTGCCGGCGATCTACCACTCGTCAATGCCCAGCCAGGATGAAGGTTGGACCAGGTGGATCCTCGACTCGAAGAAGATTTCTTACGGCGTGCTCGGCGACAAGGAACTTCGTGGCGGCGTCACATTCTACAAACCATCAGCAGGTGTGACTGTAAGGTACTTAACGATCCTCTTTCCCGATCAGCCGGCGCGCACTCTACTCGAAGGTTATCGCACTGGCACAATGCCGCCTGAATTGACGGGCGGGATTGGGTCTCTGGGAGTTGCGAAATTGCGCGAGATGGTCGAAACAGGCGGCACGCTGATCTTTCTGAATCGTGCTTCGAACTTCGCGATCGAGCAGTTCAAACTTCCGTTGCGAAATGTCGTCGCAGGTTTACCGCGAACTGATTTCTATGTTCCCGGATCGATCCTCCAAATCAAACTCGACACGTCGCATCCACTCGCGAAGGGAATGCCCGAAGAAACGATTGCGTGGGCTGAAGACTCGCCTGTGTTTGAAGTGACTAACGATCCGAGTGCGAGTGTACCGGCAGCGAATGTGCACGTAATCGCGTCGTATCCGGCCGATAAAGATCCGCTGCTTTCGGGCTGGCTGCTCGGAGGCGATTTGATCAAAGGCAAGGCGGCGCTGGTAGAAGTGACGATTGGAAAAGGCCGCGTGATTCTGTTCGGCTTCCGGCCGCAGTACCGCGCTCAATCGCTGGCAACTTACCCATTGTTCTTCAACGCTTTAGCTTCCAAATAGGCTAGTTCAACCGAGGGCGGCCACGGAGG
>DASYPN010000336.1:0-11477 GCA_036006625.1 Pyrinomonadaceae bacterium
ACGGGCGATCAGAAAAAAGCTGGCGCAGAGCCCGCAAAGAGCTTTGAAAGTAAATCCGAAGCGGTTAAGTCTCAGCCGTCAACTCCTCAAAAGGGCGGGGACGCGATGGGACAGGGACACCAGGCTGCCGGTGGTCCAGGCGCCTCCGCACAGGGTGGAACGAAGCCGCCGCCGATGCTCCCGCCGAACGTCGCTTACGATCTTTCGCTCCAACATCCGCGCTCGGTCTTCCAGCTACTGAAGCAACAGTATTCGCGCTACACACCGGAAATGGTCGAGCGCATTACAGGCATTCCCAAAGATCAATTTCTGAAAGCCGCTGATCTGTTCACGTCTATTCGCAAAGACGGCAACATGAAGAAGGCGGGAACGATTATCTACGCCGTTGGGTGGACCCAACACACCTTCGGCACGCAGATCATCCGTACAGCGGCGATTCTTCAATTGCTCCTCGGCAATGTCGGACGCGCAGGCGGCGGTGTGAATGCTTTGCGCGGACACTCGAACATTCAGGGCGCAACAGACATGGGGGGCGTGTTCGATATCTTCCCCGGTTATCTCAAGATTCCACAGCCGGTAGACACGGATCTCGCGACTTTCAACAAACGCACAACTCCGACTCCATCGAAGCCAAACGAGTGGGACTCGTATAACTACTGGTCCAACACGCCGAAGTTCATGGCGTCGTTCCTGAAGTCTCTCTTTGGCGATTCAGCGACTAAGGAAAACGACTTCAACTTTCACTATCTGCCGAAGATCGATCGCAAGTTCTCCTGGACAGAGATGTGGGACGAGATGTACGCCGGCAAAGTCAAAGGTCTGTTTGCTTTTGGCATGAACGGCGTCGCTATCGGTCCCAACTCGCGCAAGAACATCGAGGCATTGAAGAAAGCCGACTTCCTTGTCGTGTGCGAAATCTATCCGGAAGAGACGGCGGAGTTCTGGAGAGCGCCCGGCACAACGCCCGATCAGATGAAGGCCATCAATACGACCGTCTATCGTCTGCCGGGAGCAGGCTTTGCTGAGAAGGATGGCACGTTCGTCAACTCCGCGCGGTGGTTGCAATGGAAATATGTGGCATTGCCGCCGCCGGGTGATGCGAAAGTCGATCAGGAAATACTGGCGCGCATCTTCTTGAAAGTTCGTGAACTCTATCAGGCGGAGGGCGGAAAGTTCCCCGATCCGATCATCAATCTCAGTTGGTCCTATACAACTCCGCAGAATCCGTCGCTCGCTGAAGTCGCGAAAGAGATCAACGGCAAGGCGCTCGCCGATCTAACTGATCCATTACAGCCTGGCGTAACGATCAAAGCCGGACAGCAGCTTCCGGGCTTCGCATGGCTAAGGGACGATGGAACTACGGCCTGCGGCAACTGGCTCTACTCCGGTTCGTGGACGGAAGCAGGGGCATTAATGCAGCGACGAGGAACCGACGATCCCTCCGGTCTTGGAATCTATCCGAACTGGGCCTGGTCGTGGCCTGCCAATCGCCGCGTCATGTAC
Organism: Pyrinomonadaceae bacterium; assembly: GCA_036006625.1. Taxonomy (GTDB): domain Bacteria; phylum Acidobacteriota; class Blastocatellia; order Pyrinomonadales; family Pyrinomonadaceae; genus PSRF01. The sequence continues at coordinate 1,504 of DASYPN010000336.1, forward strand.
AACCGCGCGTCGTGTGATGCGTCCGGCAAACCGTGGGATATGGAGCGCCGTCAGGTTTGGTGGAACGAAGCGCAACAGAAATGGGTAGGCAACGACGTGCCGGATTTCAAATTCGACTCGAAACCGTCGGATCACATGGGGCCTTTTATTATGAACCCGGAAGGTGTGGGCCGTATCTTTGCGCCGCTCGCGGCCTTTGCTGATGGACCATTTCCGGAACACTACGAACCGGTTGAAAGTCCGATCGCAAATCCCTTGCACCCGCAACAGTCGAACAACCCGGTCGCGAAGAAATTCAATTCGGATCTGGACAAGTTCGGCACACCGGACCAGGGCTTCAATATTGTCTGCACGACGTATCGACTCACCGAGCACTACCACTATTGGACCAAGAACAATCCGATGAACGTGCAACTGGTTCCTGAGCCATTCGTTGAGATACCTGCTGAACTGGCGAATGAGATGGGAATCAACGGCGGTGAAAAGTTGAAGATCTCCAGCGCGCGCGGATTCTACATTGGCAAGGCGATGGTCACGCGGCGAATCAAGCCAATGACGATCGATGGCAAGAAAACTTATCAGATCGGCATCCCGATTCACTGGGGTTATCAAGGCATTGCCGAGGATAAGGGAAAGACAGGGCTGACGCCTGCGAATCAGCTTTCACCGGCTGCGATCGATCCGAACGCATACACGCCGGAGTTCAAAGGCTTCCTCGTGAAGATTGAAAAGGCATAAGACATGGCTGTCACGAAATGTACCAGGACACAGTCAGTACCGCCCGCGGTAGCGGGTGGGTGCATGCGCAGCCAAGCAAGATTCCGACTTTGAGGCATAAACCATGGCTAACCCACGCACATTTCAGATTCAGGAGATCTCGGCTCATCCTGGTCCTGTGCCGGGGCGGGGAACACGTCGTGAAGATCAGGTATGCAAGTACATCGACGTCACGACGTGCATCGGGTGCAAAGCCTGCGAAGTCGCGTGTGTTGAGTGGAACGATCATCCGTTTCGCGAAACGACCTTCAACGACACTTATCAGACGATGCCCACGACTGAGTGGAACTACTACAACCTGATCAAGTTCGCTGAGGACGAGCGCGACGGCAACTTGATGTGGCTGTTGCGCAAGGACCAGTGCATGCACTGCGAAGATCCCGGCTGTTTGCGTGCCTGTCCGGCTGATGGAGCAATCGTCAAGTACGAAAACGGGATCGTCGATTTCCAGCAAGAGAACTGTATCGGGTGTGGTTACTGCATCTCGGGTTGTCCGTTCGATATTCCCAAGTTTCATCCGAACACGAAGAAAGTTTACAAGTGCACGCTTTGTTCAGATCGTGTGGGCCAGGGACTCGAACCTGCTTGCATCAAAGCTTGTCCGACTGGCTGCCTGAAGTTTGGAACCAAGTCTGACATGGTCCAGATTGCCGGGTTGCGCGCAAAGCAGTTGCGCGAAGTCTCGGGTTTTGCGGACGCCGGTGTTTACGATCCGCCATCGATCGGAGGAACGCACGTGATCTACGTGCTGCACGACATCAAGCGGCCTGAGCGATACGGTTTGCCTGCGAATCCGATCATTCCGCCGAGCTACACCTATTGGAAATGGCTGGCAAAACCGACTGGACTGGTGCTGGGGTTATTAGGAGTGCTGGCAGTTTTCTTTCACCGCGTTTCGGTTGGTCCAAGATTGCCACAACCCGAATCACCGCCGCCATTGCCGGCCCAGCCCGATACGGTTGAAGCAAAGCGCAGGGAGACGCCATGAGCAGTGTCGAACGATTTGATGAACGTGCGCGACGCGAGGCAGATCGTGTTGGCGAAACCATTGTGCATCGCGGCGAATTGTTGCGGCATCCAGTTTACACACGCGTGTTGCACTGGTCAGTAGCAATCTTCTTTGTGCTTTCCTTACTGACCGGTTTCGCGATCTATTCGCCCTGGTTATACAGTTGGATAACACCACTGTTTGGCGGCGGACCTCGAACGCGACTACTTCATCCCTGGTTCGGTTTGCTCTTCGAAGTGTTTTTCCTTTTTCAATTTCTTAACTGGTTTGCGCCAATGGCGTGGACAGAAGCGGATCGTCGTTGGCTCAAGAACATCAAGGAGTATTCAACCCATCAACACCGGGTTGAGCCTGACGATGTCGGCTTCTTCAATGGTGGTCAAAAGATCTACTTTTGGATGATTGTAGTTAGTGCCGTTTTGTTTCTCATCACCGGCGTCCTGATGTGGTTCGACAATCTCGCCGGACGTTGGGTTGTCGCAGCGAGTTATGTGATCCACGACATAGCGGCGCTGTTGATGTTGGCAGGATTTATAATTCACATCTACGAAGGAACATCACACCAACCCGGAACGCTTCATTCGATGATCGATGGCACGGTGACGGAGAAATGGGCGTGGACACATCACCCGGGTTGGTATCGCGCCGTAACCGGCCGCGACCCCCGCAAGGACTACGAGCGCGAAAAGCGTCGCCAGCAAGAAGCACAAAATACACAAGAATAGGTTTGTGCCTTTTGTGCTCATTAGAAGCAGAAAGGAACTGATCATGCGTGTGTATCTACGTCTTACTTTAGTTGCGATTATTAGTCTAGGAACTGCGTTAGCTGTTTTTTCGCAAAGCCCTAATACGAACGATCCTCTCATTCGAATGCTTCAAAACAAAGGCATCATTACGGAAGCGGAAGCACGCGCGATTACGACCAATGCCTCACCTGAGGAACAAAGAGATCGACTTGCGGTGTTGTTGCGCGACAAAGGCGTGATCTCCACGACAGAATTCGAAGCAGTACGCTCGACAGCAGCTTCTTCAGCTTCAGAGATGAAGACGATCACGGCCGAGTACAAAACTACACCGCCCCAGCCGGTCGTGCCGGAGCCACAGCCAACGCCTGCTGTAATCGCCGCCGTTGCACCAGTTCGCTTGCAGGGGATTGATCCACCGAAACGAGAAGGGCTAATCCCTGACATCAAACTCGGCACTGGCGCGCGCCTGAAGCTGTACGGCATCTTCAAGACGAGCGTCATTCACGATTCATCATCGCCGCAGGGAAACGATTTTCCGTTGCCGTTACTTGCCGCAGACACTGGTCCGAACAACTCACCGGAGTTTCACGTGCGTGCACGTGGGCTACGACTCGGAGCAAACTTCGAATGGCTGGATCCCGCGCCGAAGATGACGATAACTGGAAAGATCGAGTTTGATTTCGAAGGTGACTTCACGCGCGTCAACAATCGTAACGTCAGTTCGATCCGATCTAGTCAACCGTCGTTACGTCTCGCATGGGTTCGAATCGATCGACGTTTCAGCGATAACAACAGCGCTTTCGTCTTGTTTGGACAGGATTGGTCGCCGTTCGTCTCGTCGACTTTGCCCAACATGATCGAGAACACAAACTTCGGTGGCATTGGTTACGGCGCTGCTTACACGCGGATTCCGCAGGCTAAGTTTGGTTTCAATCACAAGTTTGGCGGCTCGCGGAATTTCCAGTTCGAACCGGAGATCGCGATCGTGTTGCCGGCCTTTGGAGATCTGCCGAGCGATGTAGCTAATCAGCTGGGGTTTGGTGAACGACAAGGTGCGGATTCGCAACGGCCGGGAGTTCAGGGGCGCGCGGTGTTTCAGTGGCAACTCGATAAGGCGCCGAGTGTTGCTCCGGCGCAATTGATCTTCAGCTTCGAACATGCGCGGCGCACGGCGATCGTTACGGCCGCGAACGTGCCGGTTGCGTTCAGGCCGGCGTTTCCGAGTGGCGCGGAAGTTGACAGCGATAGCAATGGATACTCAGCCGAGTTTCAATTGCCGACGCATTTTGTGACGCTCGTTGGGAAGTATTATGCGGGTTCTGATCTGCGTTTCTTTCTCGCGGGCCAATTACTCTCAAACTTCAACGACACTTTCGGGCTGACAAACACCGCCACTGCGACTTCGATTGACGGCGCCTCGACTGTTGTCTTCGGACTCAACAACGGTATTCCGGTTGTTGCGCCGCAACGGCCCGTGCGTGCTCAGGGCGGATTTGTTCAACTCGGCTTTCCGCTGTCGCGAATATTCGATGCCGATCCAAAGGGTCGCAATGCCGGTTGGACCGCTTACCTCTATTACGGTGGCGATGCTGTGGCGACGCGCGATGCGCGACGGTTTGGGTTGCGTGGCAGTCGCAGCGATCTCTTCTCCGGGAACATTCAGTACAAGTGGAATCAGTGGGTGACGTTTGCTTACGAGGAGGGTTACTACCGCACGCGCGCGGATTCTCGCGTGGGTTTGCTTCCGCTATTTCGCGGCATTCCGAGTTACACTACACACAACATTCGCTCGGAGTTTGCGGCGATCTTTACATTCTGAAACTCGCGGAGGCTTGAAGATGGCCCTTAGTTTCGCAAGTGATATTCGACCCCTGTTTCGTGATTCGCCTGATGTCGACACAATGAAGCACATGGGGCTTGATCTCTCGTCTTACGACGACGTCAAGCTACAGGCTGTTGCTATCCATGCTCGTCTGGAAGACGGCAGCATGCCCTGCGACGACCCCTGGCCCGAGACGCAGGTTGCGTTGTTCAAGCGTTGGATGGACGAAGGCATGGCACCTTGAGTTTTTAACTCGCCGAGGGCTTTCAAGATGGAGTACCAAGACGTTGCTATTAAAGACGACGACGTTCCGCTTGCTTCGAGTCGCATTTTTCAACACCTTCTCAAGACGTACGCCAGTGAGATAAACAAGCTCAACTCAGTCTGGCACGAATTCGCCGAAGACGATCTCTCTTTCAAACCACATCCGCGTTCGACTACGGTCGGAGAGATCATGCAACACGAACTTCTATCGGAACGCCGCTTCTTCGGGGAGTTTCTCGGCCTGCCGGAAGTTTCGGCCAACGAAGTCTTGCCACAGAACCGCACTCCCTCAGCGTTCGCCGCACGCATGGTCGAGCTCTCGCGGCCCCGCCTGGACTTCCTCGCAAAACAGGACGAAGACTGGTGGCTCGCAGTCGTTCCTTTCTTCGACGTGGAGCGCGAACGCATCTGGATCCTCTGGCGTCGCATTCTCCACACTGCGCATCATCGCGCTCAACTCGGCGTTTATCTGCGCATGCTCAACAAGAAAGTGCCGTCAATCTATGGCCCAACCGCCGATGTGCGTTGGGAAGGATCCGATCCGACCAACAGTGTCGCCGCGGCCAGTCGCAAGTAAACTCAGTAGACACCGTACTCTATGAAAGCTGTTGTTATAACTCGTTTCGGTGGTCCAGAAGTGTTGGAGATCCAGGATGTTCCTGCGCCACAGCCTGGACCAGGCGAGGTCCTCGTTCGTGTTCGGGGTACCGCACTCAATCGCGCAGATCTTCTCCAGAGATTGGGCGGATATGCTGCGCCGCCGGGCGTTCCTCAGAACATCTCCGGACTCGAGTTTGCCGGCGAAGTCGCAGAGTTGGGCACGAATGCTGAGCGCTGGCAAAAGGGCGATCGCGTGATGGGTATTATCGGTGGTGGCGCTCACGCCGAATTTGTGACGGCGCACCAGGATGCATTAGCTGCCGTTCCTCCGAACCTCGAGTGGTCTGCAGCGGGCGGTGTTCCTGAAGTCTTCATAACCGCATTCGATGCGTTGCAGCAGGCGGCGTTCAAAGCCGGCGACAACGTCCTGGTCCATGCGGTTGGGAGCGGAGTCGGGCTGGCTGCAACACAAATCGTCAAAGCTTTGGGTGGCCGTGCGTTCGGCACTTCGCGTACACCCGACAAGATTGCGCGCGCGAAGGCATTTGGTCTGGAGTCGGGATACGTAGTTCCTGAGCCGAGCTCATTGGCGGGGCTTTCTGACTTTGCCGAGAGCGCGACGGGTGGCAGAGGATTTAACGTTGTTCTCGATCTGAATGGGGGTCCGTATTTCGCGGCGAGTCTCGAAGCGATGGCGATGAAGGGCCGGATCATCCTGATCGGTGGAGTCGCCGGCGGTAAGACTGATGTCGATCTGTATCAGATACTCCGCAAACGTCTTCACATCATCGGGACCGTCCTTCGCGCGCGATCTCTTGAGGAGAAGATCGCCATCACCGCCGCATTCGCGCGCGAAGTTGTACCGCTACTGGCCGCGGGGAGTATTCAACCAGTAATCGATTCTGTCTATCCAATCAAACAGATTCAGACCGCCCATCGACGTCTGGAGTCCAACAAGACGTTCGGCAAAGTCGTGCTGACTTTGACATAGAGTCTACGACGTACGTCGTAGACACCCTCGATTCAGAAATTCAGCTTCAACCCAAACTGCAGGACGCGTGGGTCGCCGGCTGAGGTGATGGAGCCGAAGCCCGCAGCGCCCGCAACCGTTGCCGGCGCTCCCAGCGGCGGTGTGTTCGTAACGTTAAATGCGTCAGCACGAAACTCGACGTTGCGATTCTCACCAAAGTATGTGCGCTTGATTAGCGCGATGTCTGCGTTTCGATATTGTGGACCACGCACCGGGTTACGCGAACTGTTGTCAATCGTAAACTGCGGTATTGGTGAACGTGGACTGTATCAAAGTGCCTTCGGAGTTATTAAACTGGCACCGGTATGGAGCGAGTAGTTGCCGTAATACCGGTTCGCATGGGGTCTTCTCGTTTTCCGGGAAAGCCCCTTGCGCTGCTGCATGGGTTGCCGGTGATTGAGCATGTGTATCGGCGCGCGCAGCTCTGTGACCAACTCGATGAGGTGTATGTTGCGACCTGCGACGACGAGATTCGAGCGGCAGCGGAAGGCTGCGGTGCGACGGCGATCATGACGTCCGCGACACATGAAAGAGCAACTGATCGGGTCGCAGAAGCAGCCGGACACTTTGCCTCAGACATCATTGTGATGATTCAGGGCGATGAGCCTATGATCACTCCTGAGATGATTACGGCGAGTCTGGCTCCGCTGCAGTCCGATCGGTCAACTTGTTGTGTAAACCTGGTCCATCGCATTAACAGCCAAAATGAATTCCTCGATCCGAACACGATCAAGGTTGTGGCTGACTTGAACGACAATGCACTGTATTTCTCGCGTTCGCCGATTCCGAACGTTGACTTTAAGCGATCGAAGATGAAGGTGTTAAAGCAGGTGTGTGTGATTCCGTTCAGACGCGAGTGCCTGCTGGAGTTTGCTCGTCTTGCGCCTACGCCGCTCGAACAAGCGGAGTCGATAGACATGCTCCGCTTGCTCGAACACGGCAGGAGCGTGCATCTCGTCGAGACACGAGTAACGACTCATGCTGTCGACACACCTGAAGATCTGCAGCTGGTCGAGACGTTGATGAACGACGACCAGTTAATGCGACATTACACGCGATGACGTGGAAGATCCTCATTAGCGCGCCCTACTTCCTGCCTGTAGTCGAAGACTATCGTTCACAACTCGAAGCGCAAGGTTGCGAGCTTGTAATCGCCGGCGTTCGCGAACGGCTAAGTGAAGCAGAACTCTTAACGCTCGTGCCAACAATGCACGGCGCAATCTGCGGTGACGATCAATTCAGCGAACGAGTTCTGCAAGCGGCGGGGCATCTGAAAGTGATTTCGAAATGGGGCACCGGTATCGATTCGATCGATACGGATGCAGCGACTCGCCTCGGAATTCTCGTGTGTAACACTCCTGACGCGTTCACTGATTGCGTAGCCGACAGCACGCTGGGCTACATCCTCAATTTTGCGCGCCAACTTTTCCGCATGGACCAGGATATTCGGAGTGGGAAATGGATCAAGCGCGATGCCCCCACGTTGCGGGAATGCACGTTGGGAGTGATTGGTGTTGGGAACATTGGAAAGGCTGTCATACGCCGCGCGGTTGCGTTTGGGATGACGGTTGTTGGTTATGATCCAGTCGCAGTGCCGCAGTCTTTTCTCGACGAGACTGGTCTGAAGGCCGTCTCATTGCTGGAGTTGTTGAAGTCGTCTGATTTTGTGACCCTGCACTGCGATCTCAATCCAAGTTCATATCATCTGATCGATCGTCCTCAGCTCGAGTTGATGAAATCAAGTGCTTATCTCATTAACACGTCGCGCGGGCCGGTTGTTAGTGAACCAGCACTCGTTGATGCACTAAGCAACAGCCACATTGCGGGTGCTGCGTTAGACGTGTTTGAGACCGAACCGCTACCGGCAGACAGTCCGCTGCGACAGTTGAGCACCTGTCTGCTCGCGCCGCATAACTCCAACAGCGGCATCGCCGCGAAAAAGTGCGTCCATGAGTCAACTATCCAAAATCTGCTCGCAGGTCTAAAACAAGCGCAGTGACAGACTGGTTACTCTATCGCGGAATCAAGAGTCTTTTACGATGCGATGAAGCCGAAGTTGTTGAAGAGATCGCTCGTTACGTGATTTCCCAGCACCGCGGTCTTCGCGTTGTGGCGCGGTTTGTCGAGCGAACAAGAAAGACGCCGGTTCCGGCTTTGCTGACGTTGATGGCCTGGACGAGAAGTTTTCTGGTCGTATGTCCGGAAGGGTCTCTGCGTGGAGTAGTGTGGATTGCGCGACTCAGTAACGAACGACGCGCGCTCGAGCCTCTGATTGCGTCTGCTCGGGATCTCGAGTGGACCGAGTTGAAATTTCAATCGCGGATACGTTTACGCGATGCTGTCGGACTCACTATTAGAAATCTAAGATCGATTCCGAGGGTGTATAGGATTGCGCGACGGATGCATCTACGTTTTGAATCGTTCAAAGCGATGCGCGTGATCGAACTGCTCGGTTACTACACACGATACGTCGATCTTTTCAGCCGCGGAGATTTCGCTGTTGCCGTGACTTCGAATCACAGTAATCCGCATGGGATTGCCTTCAATCTCGCGGCACAGAAGTGCGGTGTTCCGGTCGTGCTGATCTCACATGGCATGCCGATACGGCCGGTAGCGCGACTCAAGTATGCTCTGGCTGTGGTCCATTGCGAGGCGGCGGGCCAAACATATCTTGATGAGGGTTGCCAGATCGAACGTGTTCTAACTCACGGTCGTAAGCGCGATTACGCTCCACTACGCGCTTTGCCGTCGCAAGTCAACGTTGGCATCTTTCTTTGTAAAGACGTCAATGAACGGCGGCTCAAGGCATTGGTTGTGAACCTCCTCGCAAACGAGCGCGTGGCTCGGATTGTCATTCGTCCTCATCCGAAAAATCTCTGGCGCAACATCGATGAGTGGATTGCTTCGCGTGATGATGAAAGGTTGACTCGAAGTTCTGGATCAACCGTATGCGAAGATCTGACGGACCTGCATATCGTGTTTGGTGGAAATTCAAGTGTGCTGATTGAGGCCGTCACGGCGGGTATTCCCAGCGCGTATGTAGATGATTTGGACCATGGTCCTGCGGACCTCCATGGATTTGTTGCGGCACGGCTGATCTATCGCAGCGAGGTCGATCCAAAGCTCGATGAGATAGGGCGTTTCTATGAACGCGCAGGCTGGCAGCAGACGTTACAAAGATTTGCGAATGTCGCAGAGGATGAAGCGACAGTTATCGCAAAGACCGTAGATACTATTACTTTCCTTGCGTCTACGACGTACCCACCCGCTACCGCGGGCGGTACTGACTGTGTCCAAGCCAGGTACTAGGACCAACCGTGTCCAAGTGGAGTATTAGGACGAATCCGATCTGCGTTCGAAAGTGGGATTAGCAAATCCCGCAACCGAAACCACAACGCTTACCTCAAATCCAAAACCGTGCTTGAACACAGTCAGTACCGCCCGCGGTAGCGGGTGGGTACGTCGTACACGCGCTCGATTTACTAATGTTTCTTAAACCTGGGCGCTGATCCATCCGCTACCGCGGCCGGTACCGGTTGTGTCCAAGCACGACATTGATCTCATGGCACAGCTTTTGACATTGCCGCAGCACAAAAGTGTACCTGGCCCAATCGGCATACGAATTACGAATCGAGTTTCCAATAAATCGTGAGGTGTACTTATGGACACGCTGCTAAAGGATCTTCGCTACGCCGTACGAACCCTTCTCAAGCACCCGGCATTCAC
>DASYPN010000337.1:0-3873 GCA_036006625.1 Pyrinomonadaceae bacterium
GACCACTCGTCGTCCATCCAGCACTTCGTCGCACCGCGCTCGAAGTTTTCCTTCAAACCCCCAAAGATTCCGTCTAACTGCGTCAGCGTAGTCGCGATGCGTTCATTCTCTTTCAGGCTTGTAATTTTTTCCGCTTCGCCCGGTCTTGCATAAGTCATCAAGATTCCACGTGGCCCAGGCTGGCTCCAGGTCGGTTGCCAGATCTCGATCGCACCTCTTGTAAACGCAAAACCATTTAAACCTTTCTGTTCCCAGAATCGATTGCGAGTTTGCAGGTAAACACGCGAGACAGCGTCGTAGCGAGTGCTGTTGATGACGTCGCGCTTGCGCTCGGACAATGCCGGCAACTCGACATTGCGGAGCACAGAAAACGGAATCGTGCAGAGAACCCTGTCGGCGACGAGTGTTTGTCGTTGCCCGCCCTTTAGAAACACAACGCGCGCTTGTTGCGCATCCTGCTCAATTCTTACTACCGGTGAACCGTAGTGGATCTTCTCACCCAATCGTTGCGCGAACGCCTTCGGCAGCATGTCAGTGCCGCCAACGATCTTTTGCCAACGCTCAGGATTTCCGCCTAACTCACCTCCGTAATTTTGCGTCATCGCGTCAGTGAATCCTTCGATCGGAACTTCTTCTCTACTACCGCGATCAAACCTCACAGCATTGAGACGACTCGGATAAAACGGCTCGAGCGGAAGTGCAAACTCCTTCACGTACTTGAGTGTCAGATCGTGATTCTCAGGGATGCGCGCCGCGCCTTCCTCTGCGAAGAGTCCGTCAGAAAAAGGCTCGCGCAACGTGTGAACTCGCCCGCCAGGTCGCGTTCGTGCTTCGAGAACGGTGACGTCGTGACCAGCCTTCGACAGTTCGTACGCAGCAACAAGCCCGGCCATTCCGGCGCCCAGAATGAGCACCTTTTTGGCCGGGCCGGTTAAAACTATGTTCCTGACTGCGCCGGACAAATTCGATTGACTAAGTCCGGCTGCCGCAACTGCAACTGCGCTTCGCCTCAAGAATTGTCGGCGAGTTATTGCCAATTACCCTCGTCCTCTGCGTCGTGAAGTGTTCCTCCGCGGGTTAGTCGTTTCTGCCGGAGGCTTTTTTGTCTGAGCGTCTGTACGCACAGCCGGCTTTGTAGGTTGCGAACTTGTTTCCTCAGCGGGCTTTGGCGGCATGTCTGCCTTGGAATATCGTGGCAACAGATCGTCACGCATCGCTAGCTGATAGACTGCCCATGCGACCACCATCGCGTCCTTCTTCACATCGTCTTCGAGAATTCGTTCATAAGTATCGAGATTCGTGTGCCACGTGTGCGTTCCGTATTCGATTGAATCCTGGCCCATGCCGATCCCCGGCAAACCGGCCTGACTGAACGACGTGTTATCTGATCCACCAAGCCTGCGGCTTCGCGAAGTAACGGCCCCGGCCACACCATCTGCTGTGAAGGGTTCAAGAATTTCGCGAAGGATGCTAGCGGCCTCAGGTGGCCCAAACACAGACGCGCCACGAACGCGTCCAGTCCCGGAGTCGATGTTGAAGTAACCACCAAACTTCTCATATCCCGGTTTAGGATCTTCGAACGAGCCGAAGTGTTCCTTCACGTAAGCAATCGAACCGAGCAAGCCCTGTTCTTCACCGCTCCACAACGCCACTCGAATCGTACGACGCGGTTTGACTCCAAGCGTCTTCAGAATTCGCGCTGCTTCCATCATGATCGTGCAGCCGATCGCATTGTCAGTCGCGCCTGTGGCGGCGTGCCATGAATCGAGATGGCCGCCGAGCATGATCACTTCGTCGGCTTTGTCGCTGCCGCGAATCTCACCAATGGTGTTGTACGAAGTGGCGCCTTCAGGGTAAACGCGATTGACAATATTAAACTCGAGAACCACTTCAGTGCCGTCATTCAGTATTCGGCTGATACGGCCGAAATCTTCATTGCTCATCACGACTGTCGGAATCACTTTATTAACGTCGAATGACGGGTTGTTGAAAGCACGGATCTGTCGAAACTCGCGACCCGCATCATTAACTCTGACTTCCGCACCGTTCGCTTTCAGAAAAGCATCGAGCTGCTCGTTGACTTGCCGGTTCGTCAACGGCTTGGGTGCGTTTGCGGCTGGAGTCGGCGTTGGCGATGCGGTGGGAAATGCGAATGGCCGCGCGTTTGGTCCAAACCGTTCCTGGGTCTGTTCGTCCGTTAGACGTTTCGCTGGAGGATTCAGGTTAACAGGTATCGAAGCCGGCTTGCCGACCAGTACAATCTTGCCACGCACTTTCGTTTTGTAATTGTTGAGAAAGATATCCAACTGTTCCTGCGTTACTCCCGTTGGCGTAACAAGCTGGAGCGCTTTTGCCTGCACAGTTCCTTTGGTGCTGGGAGTCCAGGCGAGTACTTCGCACACGAGCGGATCTTTAACCGGGGAGATGAGATGCGCGGTCAAACGTTCGTTCAACCAACCGGGATGGTTGAAATCCCACGGCTCGAGGTGAGCATTTTCAAGACCCCACGACGTCATTTGTTTCACTGCCCACTCCGCAGCGGCTTTATGATTGGGTGAACCCGTGAGCCGTGGACCATATACGTCAGTAAACATGTGCATTGTGTTCATGATCTGCGAGCGCTCCATTGCTTCTTTGCGAATGCGGCTCAACAGATCGCCGCTGCCATTCTGAGCAGCTACGGGCACAGAGAGCAGCGATACGATCAGTAATAGTGCGACAACGCGTCTTTTCAGCATCTTTTATCTCCGGGAGATCGGTTGGGTTGGATTACCAGCGACGGAGATTATAGACTACAAGGGTCCCAACGGAGAATTCATCTATGAGCGCCGGAATCAAACTAACGCAAAGCGAAACTTCGGAAAACAATTCACTACCAAACTCTCGTCGCGTTTACATCAACGGTAACTTGCCGGGCGTGAACGTGCCATTTCGTGAAGTAACACAAAATCCTTCACGCAATTTCGACGGCACGCTGGCCACCAATCCGCCGGTTCGTGTTTACGATACTAGCGGACCGTGGGGAGACACGTCTGTTCATTGCAACGTGCGCGAAGGGTTGCCGCAGTTGCGGCGCGATTGGATCATCGGACGTGGAGACGTCGAGGAATACGAGGGTCGTGAAGCAAAACCAATCGACGATGGCTACCTGACCTTCGATGCCGCGAACAGAGCGCGAATTAAAGACGTCGGAAAGCTCGAAGACTTTCCTGTGATGCGACGCCGCGTGCTGCGTGCGACCGCAGGTTCGTGCGTAACTCAACTGCATTATGCGCGACGCGGAATCATCACTCCGGAGATGGAGTTCATTGCGATTCGCGAGCGTCTAGGACGTGAAGCAGCATTGGAGACTGGCGATGCGCCGCGTGACTCGCTGTTGCACCAGCACCCGGGGCAGTCGTTTGGAGCCAGCATTCCGCAGTTTGTTACTCCCGAATTCGTGCGTTCAGAAGTCGCACGTGGACGCGCCATCATTCCGGCTAACATAAATCATCCTGAGTCGGAGCCGATGATTATCGGCCGCAACTTCCTCGTCAAAATCAATGCGAACATCGGAAACTCCGCGGTTGCTTCGTCGATCGAGGAGGAAGTCGACAAGATGCGCTGGTCCATTCATTGCGGTTCGGACACGGTGATGGATCTTTCCACCGGTAAAAACATTCATGCCACTCGCGAGTGGATCATTCGCAACTCGCCTGTGCCGATCGGCACGGTGCCGATTTACCAGGCGCTCGAGAAAGTCGGTGGCAAAGCTGAAGAACTTACGTGGGAGATCTTTCGCGACACACTGATTGAGCAGGCGGAGCAAGGCGTCGATTACTTCACGATACATGCCGGCGTTCGTCTGCCGTACATTCCCTTAACAGCTCGGCG
>DASYPN010000338.1:0-8839 GCA_036006625.1 Pyrinomonadaceae bacterium
CGCAGCCGCTTCACCTTGTCGATCGACTGCGGAATAAACTTCTGCCCGCCGAAACCAGGATTAACAGACATTACCAGAACATAGTCTGCAAACTGTAATGCTTCCTCGACCGAAACAACAGGCGTCGAGGGATTCAAAACGACTCCAGCCTGCGCGCCTGCGTCTCTGATCGCCATCAACGTTCGATGCAGATGCGGATCAGCCTCGACGTGAACTGAGACCATTTGTGCCCCAGCGCTCACAAACTGCGCCGCATATCTGCCGGGCTCTGAAATCATCAGATGCGCATCGATCGGCAAGCGCGTGAAACCGGCCAGCGACTTAACCACCGGTAAACCCACAGTGATGTTCGGCACGAAATGCCCGTCCATCACGTCGACGTGCAACACACCCGCGCCACCGCGTTCGACGGCTTTGATCTGATCCCCGAGACAGGAAAAGTCTGCCGAAAGAATCGAGGGCGCAATCTCGATGTTCCGATCTCTAGTCACTATTCACGATTTGGCGTGGGCCGAGGAACCACTGGACGTTTATTATCATTGACTGCCGCCGGTCGCGTATTCGCGTTTCGCTGATCCGGCCGATTCACGTTAGCACGGGGAGTGGCGTTCGCATTAACACCGGTATTTACATTGGACCGGTTCACGTTAGCTGGTTTATTCGTGTTGCCGTTCGAGTTGGCGTTGCCGTTTGCGTTTTCGTTTGTATTCCTGGGCCGCGGTTTCTTTGGTTTGTTCTCGTTGCTATTTGCCGCGGTGTTGGTGTTGCGATTCTCGCTTGGTTCGTCGGGTGTTACGTTTTCAGGCGACTCGCCTTCTTTGGCCGCACGACTGATATCCATCGCCACCGTTTGACCGGTCTTCACAACTTCACCGGAACGTGGCAACTGGAACAAGACCGTGTCGGGCTTTGCCTCAGTACTGGGCCTGGTCGAGCGAACGCGAAACTTCAAATCCGCGTCAGCCAGAATTTTTTCCGCTTCAAATCTATCTTTGCCGACAACATCCGGAACCTTCACTTCCGGACTGCGGAGAGATAGATAAACGGTGGTTGCTACTCCAAAAAGAAAAACCACCGCAATCGCGATAACAATGGCGATACTGCGGAAGATAGATAGAACTCTGGCAACTAAACTCACCAAGTTGCGAAGTCTAGCACCCGCTACGAACGGGGAGCAAGGCGCATGTCAGAAATCTGTTTCACGCAAAGACGCGAAGGAACCGCAAGGCGCAAAGAAATTTCGGAGTGTTTGCGCCTTCGCGTCTCCTTCGCGTCTTTGCGTGAAATTAACATCGCCCTTCAAACACCGCCAAGAAGAACCCATCGCACCCTTCGCGCTGCGGCCATGTCCTTCTGGTTTTCACAAGCTGAAACCGCTCATCACTCGCGAGCACCTCGTCAATCACTTCCTCATTCTCTTCACGCTCAACCGAACAAGTTGAGTAGACGAGACGTCCACCAGGTTTCACCATCTCGACGGCTCGTCTCAGAATCAGTTTCTGCTGTACGGCGAGCTTCTCGATGTCCAAGGGCGTTAGACGCCATCGAATCTCCGGATTACGCCGCAACGTGCCCGTTCCCGAACAAGGTGCGTCGACCAGCACCTTATCGAAACTGCCTGTCGCAAACGGCAGTGATTCAACAGCATCAAGGATCACGGGCTTGATACTTTCAAGTTCATGCAAACTCATCGTATTCACCACCGTCGCCATTCGTGTTGCGGAAACGTCAGCAGCAACGATGAACGCGGAGTCTCCGCTTCGATCCGCCATCAATGTGGTCTTTCCTCCAGGCGCGGCACAAAGATCCAGGACTCGCTCACGAGGCTTCACGTCCAACTCGTTTGCAACAAGTTGTGACGCCTCGTCCTGCAAATAGATACCGCCAGCAGTGCTCAACTCTCGAAGCACCGAGGTTGCACCCGATACACGCCACGCTCCGTCGACGATGCTTGACGCCTCGACTTCGGCATCTACCGCGGTCAGTCTTGAGATGACTACAGATTCCTCGGCTCGATTCGCCACAACTCGAAAAGCTGTCGGTGGCAGCAGGTTGTTCGAAGTTGCAAACGATTCGGCTTCATCCCGACCAAACGCGGTTTCCCAACGATCGATCAACCAGGCGGGATGCGAAGTTTGGATCGCGATTCTCTCCAGCGGATCAGAAACTCCTGCCGCCGGATCGAAATCAGGTTCTCTTGTTGAACGTCTTAGGACGGCGTTAACTAGCGCCGTCGCTGAACTCAAACGTGCGGCGCGAACGAGGCTCACGGATTCGTTGACCGCTGCAGACGGAGGTATGCGAGTCAGATGACGAAGTTGATAAAGACCGAGTCGTAGCGCGATACGCACGGGCGGATCAAGACTCTCGATTCGACGTCTGGAAAAGTGATCGAGGATTTTGTCGAGCCGCAATTGCCAGCGGAGCACGCCGAGGACAAGTTCGTGACAGAGCGCTCGATCAGCAGGTCTCAGATGCGGTTCATCTGCGGCGAGAAGAATTGAGGAGAACGCGCCAGTTTCAACCTGCTTTAGAATATTGAAAGCAGCGAGGCGGGCGGGAGTGATCTCTTTCGACGGCTTAGCCAAAGCGATCGCCAACTTTCAGATGCATGCCGTTGATGAAGTCGCGGGCAGGTATACGCTTGCGGGCTTCGGGCTGGACGTCGATTAAGCGCAACGCCGTATCCTCGCCACAGCTCACAACCAAATTCCGATCTGCGACAATCACCTCCCCGGGCGCTGCATTGGAATTTGAATTTTCCGTCGGATCTGCGTTCCAAATCGTCAAACCCTTCGAGTTGAAACTGGTGTACGCATTGGGCCACGGCTGAAATCCACGCACACGACGCTCAATCGCAAACGCGTTCTGCGACCAGTCAATCAACCCATCTTCCTTCTTCAATATCGGCGCGAATGTGGCATCACCATCGCTCTGCGGCCGCGGCGTGAGTTCGTCAAGACGAGCGAGAGTCTCGCCGAGAAGGTCAGCGCCAATCTCCGCAAGTCGCTGCATCAACTCCGGCGCTGTTTCCCTCGCGCCGATCTCGGTTTTGCGTTGCAGAAGGATTGGACCAGTGTCGAGCGCCGGCTCGATGAACATCGTCGTCACGCCGGTTTCTGTTTCACCGTTGACTATTGCCCAGTTTGCCGGCGCCGCGCCACGATATTTCGGCAACAACGAGAAATGAACGTTGATACATCCGCGACGCGGCGCCTGCAAAAATTCTTCCGGCAAAATACGCCCGTAAGCGACTACCACCGCGACGTCAGCGTCGTGTGAGGAAAACAGTTGCTTCGCCTCATCGTTCTTGATCCGCGCAGGCTGATATACACTGAGACCCTGTGTGAGGGCGAATTCTTTAACTGGAGAGAAACTTACTTTGTTGCCGCGTCCGGAAGGCCGATCCGGCTGGGTCCACACAGCCACCACTTCATGGCCGTCAACAACACACTGCTGCAAGGTTGGCACAGCAGCCTGAGGTGTTCCCATAAAAACAATTCGCATAGGAATCAGCAATAGCAAAGCACAAAAAGCCCAAATTCATTTTGTGCCTTTTGTGCTTTTTTGTGGCTAAAAATTTTGTGGCTAATCCGTGGCCGTTCCTGCCTCGGCTCTCTTAGTCGTCGCTCCAACTCTTTCCGAAGCAACCTTCGCCTGCAGGAACAACAGCAGGTAATCGCGTCCACCTGCCTTCGAGTCAGTGCCCGACATGTTGAAGCCGCCGAACGGATGCACTCCGACGAGCGCGCCCGTGCACTTGCGGTTCAGATACAGATTGCCGACATGAAACTCTCTGCGCGCGCGATGCAGCTTTGCTTCGTCGCTGCTGTAGACAGCTCCTGTTAGACCAAACTGAGTGTCGTTCGCGATCTTGAGAGCGTCGTCGTAATTCTCCGCTTTGATGACGGCGAGCACTGGGCCAAATATCTCTTCCTGCTCGATAGTCGCACCGGCCTTCACGTCAGCGATAACTGTTGGTTCGATGAAGAATCCCTGTTCGCCATCCGAACCGCCCCCAGCAACCACGCGACCACCTTCACTCTTCCCTTTTTCGATGTAAGCGTTGATGCTCTTAAACGCCTTCTCATTGATCACTGCGCTCAGGTTTGTATTCGGATCTGCCGGATCGGCGAGCTTGAGTTTCGCTGTTCGTTCGACAATCTTGTCGACCATCGTGTCGTAAACTCGCGCATCGATGATCGCGCGTGAACACGCAGAACATTTCTGACCCTGAAATCCGAACGCTGACTGGACGACACCGGTTGCGGCATCTTCCAAGTTTGCATCATCAGCAACGATGATCGCGTCCTTGCCGCCCATCTCCGCCACGACGCGTTTGATCCAGATCTGGCCATCATGAACTTTTGCCGCACGCTCGTTGACCCTGAGTCCGACTTCCTTCGATCCCGTGAACGCGACGTAACGAGTCTTCGGATGGTCCACGACGACATCGCCGACTTCCGCGCCCGAACCGGTCATGAAGTTGACTACTCCCGGAGGCAATCCGGCTTCTTCGAGTATTTCGAAGAACTTGAACGCGATCGTCGGCGCATCCGACGAAGGTTTCAGAACGACTGTGTTGCCGGTGACGACTGAGGCGACCGTCATCCCGGCCATGATTGCGAGCGGAAAATTCCATGGTGGAATAACCGCGCCGACGCCGAGCGGAATGTAGTCAAGCTCGTTCTGTTCCCCTGGGATGTGGGTCAGCTGCTGATCGCCTGAGTAACGCAACATCTCGCGACCGTAAAACTCGCAGAAGTCGATCGCTTCAGCGGTATCTCCGTCGGCTTCGGCCCAGGTTTTCGCAACCTCGTGAATCATCCACGCTGATAACTCGTGTTTGCGTTCGCGCATGATCTCGGCGACGCGAAACAGGATTGCAGCGCGATCCGCAGCGGGAGTGTGTTTCCACGTTTCGAAAGCCTTTGCCGCCTCGTCAACTGCGCGGCTTGCGAGCTCTTTGGTGGCCTTGTTGAATCGACCGACTACTTGTGTGCGATTGGCGGGATTGATGCTCTCGAGCAGGTCGCCCGTCGCGATTCGTTCGCCGCCGATCACGAGCGGATACTCGCGCCCGAGCTGGCTCTGCACCTTCTCGATCGCCTCGCGCATCGCCTGCGCGTTTTCTTCTTTAGTGAAATCTGTAAACGGTTCATTACGAAATTCTGATGACATTCTTTTGCTCCTATCCACAGATTACGCAGATTACACAGATCAATTTATCCGTGTAATCTGCGTAATCTGTGGACTATTCTTCAGTCCCACTTGCCGGCTTTTTGAAGTTTCTTGATCTTGCGTTTTACGATCTCGCGTTTGAGGGTGCTCATCTTGTCGAGAAAGACGATCCCGTCGCAGTGATCGGTTTCGTGCAGCATGCAGCGCGCGGTCAGTTCCATGCCGTCGAGTTCAAACCACTCGCCTTTTACATTCTGTGCGCGCACAATCGCTCGCAAGCTACGTTCGACGGGTGTGAAAATTCCCGGGAACGACAAACAGCCTTCCTCACCGTTCTGATTTCCTTCGACATTAAGCACCTCGGGATTGATCAACGCCACACGCTGCGACGGATCTTTTCCACCCGAGCAGTCCATCACAAAGAGTCGCTTCGGAACACCAACCTGCACGGCCGCGAGGCCCACACCGGGCGCGGCATACATCGTCTCAAACATGTTGCTGACGAGCTTCGCGAGGTCAGCGTCAAACTCGGTCACCGGATCTGCAGGTGTATCGAGCACCGGCGCCGGCCACTTAACTATTTCCAATAAAGCCATGACGTGATTCTAGGGTATCTCACGCAAAGGCGCAAAGATTGCAAAGATCGCGTCTTTGCTATCTTTGCGCCTTTGCGTGATACACTTTCAATACCCTCTGAGCTGTTCTCTGTACCCTTCAAAGTTCCTCTTCATCTCACCCAAACTATCGCCACCAAACTTCTCCCGCATCGCGCCGGCAAGCACGAGCGCGACCATCGACTCGCCAATCACTCCTGCCGCCGGAACTGCCGTGACATCTGAACGCTCGAAAGCAGCGGCCTCTTCTTCCTTCGTGTCGATATCGACTGAACGAAGCGCGCGGCGCAAGGTAGAAAGCGGCTTTAGATGTCCACGCACGCGGATCTGTTCTCCATTCGTGATGCCGCCCTCGAGACCACCGGCGCGATTCGTCTCGCGGATAAACTCGCGTGTCTCGGCGTTGTAAGCAATCTCATCATGCACTTCAGAACCCGGCAAACTACTCGCTTCCGCGCCGGCTCCGATCGCGACAGCTTTCACCGCCGGTATCGACATCACTGCCTGTGCGAGGAGTCCATCAAGTTTTAAATCCCACGACGTGTGCGAACCGAGGCCCGGCACGACTCCACGCGCCGCGACCTCGAAGACTCCGCCGAGCGTATC
Source organism: Pyrinomonadaceae bacterium (assembly GCA_036006625.1). Classification (GTDB taxonomy): domain Bacteria; phylum Acidobacteriota; class Blastocatellia; order Pyrinomonadales; family Pyrinomonadaceae; genus PSRF01. The sequence goes on from DASYPN010000338.1 coordinate 6,402, forward strand.
GCCCTGCTTTCTCGTTTCGTCGATGAGCTCGATCATCTTCTGCTGTGCTTCATCGTCAGCACAGTGCAAGGGCGCGTCGTCTGGAATCGCAGCGAGCTGATCCCAACTCAACTCGAGTGGCGACTCAGGAATGCCGCCGAGTTGGATCACGTGACTGCGAACCTCGACACCAAAAACTGTAAGCAACTGTTTCGCGAGTGCGCCGCAAGCGACACGTGCAGTGGTTTCACGAGCTGAAGCGCGTTCGAGGATGTTGCGGAGATCGCGCACGTCGTACTTAAGACCACCGGGAAGATCTGCGTGGCCTGGACGCGGGCGCTTCAATCGACGCGATTTCTCGGGCGCGATGTCGCGCGGTTCTGACGCCATGACGTCGGTCCAGTTGGGCCAGTCTTTGTTTTCGATCAGGAGAGCGAGCGGCGAGCCGAGCGTGAGACCGTGTCGGACGCCCGTCAGTATCTCGGCGTGATCGCGCTCGATCTTCATGCGACCGCCGCGGCCGTAGCCGAGCTGTCGACGGCGTAACTCGGAATCGATTAGTCCCTGGTCGACGGGCAAGCCCGCGGGCAAACCCTCGACGATCGCGATCAGCGATCGTCCATGCGATTCTCCGGCTGTGGTGAAACGAAGCATAACCACAAAAAAGCACAAAAGGCACAAAAAACACAAAAGCAGATCAGCGTGGTCTAGCTTATCTGCTCGAGTAGATGTTCCGAGAAGATGTTTCCGCGGCCCAGTATGTCGTTTGGATCGAGCGTCTTTTTTATTGCCGCCATCTCGCGGAGTTGGTCGTCGGTATAGAAGAATCGCAGATAGTCGCGCTTCAGTTTGCCGACGCCGTGCTCGGCCGAGAGTGTGCCGCCGACGGACGCGGCGTATTTAAGAAATTGAATATAGAAGTCGCGGGCGCGAGCGCCTTCTTCGTCGTCACGCGGAAGAATGTTTACGTGAACGTGGTTGTCTCCGATGTGGCCAAAGATCGTGTAGCGCAGACCGCTCGCGCGCAACGTGTCCTTATATAAGCGAAACAGTCCGGGAAATGCCGCGTCCGGAACGGCCATGTCAGTCGAGACTTTTCTTTGCTTATAGTGCGCGAACCATTCGTTCATAAGCACCGGCAGTTGATGCCGAAACTCACGCAGCTTCGCCTGGTCCGGCTCGTTGGTCGCGAACCAGGAATCCGGAAAGGCGTGATGCTTGTCCAGCAATGCCTGCCACTGGCCGAACACGCTCTCTTCATTTGTTTCGTTAGTTTCCTGCTCGAAAAAGATTGCGCCCACCGCGTTCGACGGTATCGTCGGATACTTCGCGCGCAGGAAGTTCAACGACTCGTTGTCGAAAAACTCGAGCGCCCGCGCGTCGGCGCGTACTCGTGCGTCTGCAACGAGGGCCAGCACGTCGGATTCGTCGGCGAAAAAGACGACCCCACTCAAGAGACCCTGAGGCTTGGGTATCAGCCTGACGTCGATCTCACAAATCACACCGAGCGTGCCTTCGCTGCCGATGAACAGATCGATGGCGTCCATTCCCGACGTGACAAAATAGCCGCTCGCGTTCTTTCGTGTGGCGGGACGGATAAAATTTGGTAGCTTTAGTTCTATTGATTGGCCGAGACGAAGTATGCCGCGTGGGTCTGCGTGCACGGCTCCACGGCGCAGATCGAGGATTTCACCGGACGCGAGGACGACTCTCAATCGCGAGATGTAGTTGCGCGTAGGGCCATACTTGAAGGTGCGTGCACCGGAAGCGTTAGTGGCGACGGTCCCGCCGACATAACACCCGCGTTCAGTTGGATCAGGTGGATACAGCAGCCCTTCCTGGTCCACTGCGCGCTGTAGATCCGACAGGATTACTGCCGGCTCAACGACGGCAGTGCCACCACCTTCCTGATGAACAATGCTTTTGATGCGATTCAGTTTGTCGGTCGCGAGGATGATCCCGCCGAAAGCAACACGACCGCCGACTGTTCCCGTCCCCGCGCCTGAAACCGTTACTGGAATTCGATCGCGATTCGCGCTAGCGAGAACTTCAGAAACTTCTTCGATGTTTTCCGGAAAGACGACGCGCTCCGCGTGTCCTTCGCGAATGAAGCTCGCGTCCGTTAAAAATAACTGAACCTCCTCGGGATTGGACTTTATTTGCATTACAGGATTACAGGATTAAAAAGATGTACAGGATTGATCTTGTAAATCCTGCAAATCTTGTAAATCCTGTCTCTACATGACCTGGAGTTCACGCTCTCTGAGCACCTTGATGCGGTCCCTGAGCTCCGCCGCTCTCTCAAACTCAAACCGCTTCGCCGCCGCGCGCATCTCGACTTCCAACCTCGTAATCGTCGCTTCAATATTCGCGGGCGAGTAGTCCTCGATCTCCTCAACCTCGGACGGCACCTTGAAATAATCCGCCTCGGAGGCAGTAATCAACGTCGCTTCGATCGG
>DASYPN010000339.1:0-11755 GCA_036006625.1 Pyrinomonadaceae bacterium
TCTCAGCCACGCGCCTTCCTGCAACGAGCACCTGCCGAAGCGCTCGTCCGCGTCAATCGCAGGCTGAGGCCGTTGGGCTATGGTCTACTGGTCCACGACGGTTATCGTCCGTGGTATGTGACGAAGGTTTTCTGGGATGCCACGCCGCAGGACAAAAAGATTTTTGTCGCCGATCCGTCCAAAGGTTCGCGTCACAACCGCGGCGCCGCAGTGGATCTCACACTCTACGATCTCAAGAACGGAAAGCCGATCGAGATGGTCAGCACTTATGACGAGACGACCGATCGTGCTCATCCTGATTACCCCGGCGGCACCTCGCTACAACGCTGGCATCGCGATCTCCTGCGCCGCATGATGGAAGCCGAAGGCTTCACCGTGTACGAAGCGGAGTGGTGGCACTTCGACTACAAAGATTGGCAACGGTATCGCATCGGCAACGACACCTTCGAAAAACTCAGCGCCAATTAGCCAGGCGGGAGGCGCGAAGTTTGACTTCAAGTTTCGGCCACGATTCGGATTGAATGCAAAATCCGCGGCCTCCGTCCTCTACGACTATTACAACCCCGAGGCCCGCGCCGTCCTCCCACCCGCCACATTTACGGTCAAAGAAAAGTAGCTACGAAAAGGTACAAGCGCCAAAGGCGCGAAATATGATAGCCAGGGGCAAGTGCGACGCGAAGCGGAGCACGTCGCCCCTGGTTAATACCCAAAAGCGTCACCGGAGGCCTGAAAGGCCGAAATAGTCGCCGGTCGTATTCCGCCCTTTCAAGGGGAGTAATACTGCGATATCTATTTCGGCCTTTCAGGCCTCGACCGCCTTTTTTTATAAGCAACCAGGGGCGACGCGCTCGCTTCGCTCGCGCTTGCCCCTGGCTATCATATTTCGCGCCTTCGGCGCTTTGCGAACCAGGAAATGCGCGCCTTCGGCGCTTTGTGGCTAAAGATTTGTGGCGTTGAAGGTGTCGCCCTGGCGGATGTCGCCGGTTTCGTAACCTTTTTTGAACCAGCGCAGGCGCTGTTCGGAGGTTCCGTGGGTGAAGGAGTCGGGGACGACGGTGCCTGTTGTGCGGCGCTGGATTTGATCGTCGCCGACGGCGCTCGCCGCGCGCAATGCTTCTTCGATGTCGCCGGATTCAAGTAGATTCTGATTCTGCACGTAGCGCGCAAACACACCGGCAAAGAAATCAGCCTGCAGCTCTAAACGCACTGAGAGTTGATTCGCCTCGGCCGCGTTCATTCTTGCCGACATCGCATCCACGCGGTCCGTGATCCCAAGCAGCTTCTGCACGTGATGACCCACTTCATGTGCGACGACGTAAGCCTGGGCAAAATCGCCGGGTGCGTTGAACTGTCTTCGCAGCTCTTCGTAGAACGCCAGATCGATATAAACCTTCTCATCTCCCGGACAATAGAATGGTCCAACTGCAGCACCTGCAATTCCACACGCTGAGCGCACCTGATCCGTAAACAGCACGAGTGTTGGTTCGCGATACTGCCGGCCGTTTTTCCGAAACACGTCGGACCAAACGTCCTCGGTCTTACCCAGCACCACCGCGACGAAGTGTTTCAACTCTTCCTCTTCAGCATTTTGCGGGCGTGAACTTGTGGTAGCGGGTGGTTGCTCGGAAGGAACCTGTTCAAGCAGTCGCGAAGGATTCACGCCAAACAGCAGCGCGAGGACCATGATGACGAGCGTTCCCAAGCCTCCGCCGGCTGCTACTCGACCCACGGACAAACCACGTCGATCCTCAATATTTGAGCTCTCTCTCTCGCCTCTCCAACGCATAGTGTTCGCTCCTTCCGTTGCACCGCATTGTCGGCGAGAAAGTCCCAACGCTTTGTGTCGTTAGAACGATACTTTAGTTGTTTTTTAGTCACACGACGCGTTTTACGGCGTCGGATTAGCAGCTCCCATTAGTTTCTCCAGCTTCGCAAAACGCGCCAGCATGTTCTCGTAAATGCGATCGGTCTTCTCATGCAGATGCGTCACTTCGAGTTCGGCTTTGATGTTCACTTCATACTCGATATCGGATCGCACACGATCTTTCTCGGCCTGCCGGTTCTGACTGACAAGCACGAAGCAAGAAAGAAAGATCGCTTCGAGCGAGACGATCATAGTGAGCAATCCAAAAGGAAACGGATCCCATTGCGGAATGCCCGTGCGAATTTCGTTAAGCGCGATCCAGATAATGAACCATGCGGCGTTGATCATCAGAAACGGCATACTGCCGCTGAACCATGCGATCCAGTCCGCGACCCGTTGCAGAGGAGTGCTGTGCTCTTCCATCTCTTCGTTGACGTTGCGCGAGACGCGCGTGCGCAGCAGTTCGTCAGCCTTGCGCGTCATCGTGCTCATCGCGGCGAGCATATTCAGTGCAGCTTCCGGACGCTTCTGAAAGAGCAGTAACAGATCGTCACGATCGAGCACGAGCAGTTCCGAATCGCTCAGCGCGATCGCGGTAGCTGTTCTTGGACCACTATCGAGCAGCGATAGCTCACCGAAGAGACTTCCTTCTTCGGCGATAGTGAGCACGATCTTCTGACCCACAGTGTCTTTTATGTAGAGCTCGATTGAACCGGAGCGAACAACGAATAACGCTTCTCCGGGGTCACCGGTGTGGAAGAGTGTTTCTCCGGCATTTAGCTTGATGGCGTCGACGACATTTGCGAGTTCACATCGATCGTCATCTTTTAGAAAATCAAAGAACTCGATTCCTGAAAACAGCGAGACATCACATCCCATATAAATTCGACTTCCTTGAGAGTAGTGCGCCTAAAAAATGGCGCCCGGGGGTTTAGACCAGCAGGATGATAGGTCGTCGTGCAAGATTTGGGAACAAGTTCGATGACCCGGCGTCTAAGTACCCACCCATGAAACGCTTTCTACCCAGATTTTGGGTTTTTGTGATGGCCTTTGGCTTAGGCGTTAGCATTTCGGCTATCTGGCGTATCTATACACTCCCCGCCTTCATACCTCCGGCTCAAGATTTCGTGATTGCACCCGTTGAGGAGTCGACCAGGGCTGGTATGGAAGGGCCTTACGCTGATCTGACAGAGGGGCCGCGATTAATTGAAACTGGTCAAACCCATAGTTGCGGAGCCCCGACCGGGCCTCGAGTCTACGATTACAGCGATGGCGGACGTATCACGGTGAACTGCCGGGTATTCAAAACGTCAGCGGCCGCAACTCAGATGTTACTGTACCGCATGAGAGGCGCCACCATTGAAGATCGAGCAGCTATCATGGATGACGGCAATCAGGTAGGCCAAGAGATCCTTATAACAGCTCCTCAAATCGTCAGGATGCGGATAAAGGATAACCTTCTTTGTGAAGTGGAAGCCTCGTCTCTATATCACCTGAACTGGTTTGAGAAACGGCGCTAAAGCACTAAAGGGAATGGTTACCTCCTGCGGACCACTGGAGCAGCCGGCGATCTCACATGGGTCGAAGTTAAACTGAATCCCACCCTCGGTAAGGTTCCAACTCGCAAACGTTTCGGCTTTCGGTGCGATCGGGCCGTAAACTTCCAACTCCCGTGTGCAGTAGCGCGCGATGAATTCGAGATACTGCGAGTTGGGTTTGAAGAGGTTCGCCAGCTTTAACTCACGATGCGACTTGAGGTCATAGTTTATGACGTGACTCTCGATGGACGAGTGCGCGGCGCCGATGTAGTAGTCCTCAGTCATGAAGAAGATACTAAGGATGGAGTCCGTAGCTAACACGATGGTGTAATCCACATCGACCAAATTGTGGGCGTCTGGGAAACCGATTTCTCGGCGCTTCTTCTCCGCTTTGGATTGTTTGAGCGGCCATTGGTAGCGATTGATGGCAAACCGTTTTATCTGCTGATTAAGGTTCTTGATATGACGGGCGTTCGAGCCGGCAATCTGCGGGTAGCGCACGTTAATCTCGTAGAATAGCTGTTCGCTCTTCAGGTGTACCTCTTCAGAAACTATCTTCAATCGACGATTCGCAAACACAACTTCCGAGGGTTCGGGTTCTGGCGTAATCTCCGGAACGGGTGGCGCAGGTTGTTCCGGAACATCGATCTTAGCCGGGGCCGTTATTGGTTTGATAGGCTTGGACCACGATTGCACGGTGACAATGCCGGCTGTAAACGCCAGTACGCCGCCGATCAGAGTTAGGAAGATAGTTTTCGTCATGATGACGAGGAACGGTAAATCTTTCGGGATGTTAATCTGCAGGGTGAGAGCCTCACGCTGTCGTGTGGTTCGCCACAGTCTTTGGACAGGATTAACAGGATTTGCAGGATTAACAGGAGACCGTTGTAGAATCTCCAGCCGTTACACAAACAACCCGTTGGGAGCGCCTGAATGAAGGTTACTTCGCTTGCTCTTCTGATTCTTGCCCTTGCAGGTACATGCACTGCTCAGCAAACACAATTGACAGTCACCGCTGTCAATAAACTCAACATCGCCCGTCAGAGTGAAACACTCGAGCTGACCACCGCAGCTCTCGCGCCGCTTGGCGAAAAGGATCTGATGAAGCTGCACGTGCGCGACAGTGCGGGCAAGGAAGTGCTTTCTCAGGCTGTCGACACTGACTACGACGATTATCACAAACCCGACGTGCTGATCTTTCAGGCTGACTTTCAACCTAACGAGACAAAAACCTTTACCGTCGTTGCGGGAGCAAAGCGCGAATACACACGCGAAGACTTTCGCGCCTATGGCCGCTTCGTGCGCGAGCGTTTCGACGATTTCGCGTGGGAAAACGATCTGGTTGCGCATCGCACTTACGGCAAGGCGTTGATCACGTGGAAGGGCGAACCACTGACAAGCAGCGCCATCGACATCTGGTCCAAGCGCACCTCGAAGCTCGTAATCAACGACTGGTACATGATCGATAACTATCACGCGGATCACGGTGAGGGCGTCGATGCATATTCTGCCGGGCCGACGCGTGGCTGTGGTGGGAATGGCATTTGGAGCAAGGGCCAACTGTACGTCCCGACTAACTTTGTCGATTCACGGGTGCTGACGAATGGTCCGATCCGCGTGATGTTTGAATTGGTCTATGAGCCGTTTGATGTGAATGGCGTTAAGGTGTCGCAGGTGTTGCGCGTGTCGCTCGATGCCGGCAGTCAGTTAAATCATTTTCGTGCTTCGTACCAGGCGCCGTCGGGTGCTGAGTCGCTTGCTTTAGCTGTCGGACTCAAGAAGGTGAAGGATGCGCAGAAGAACCTCAACGCGGAGCGCGGTTGGTTCACCATTTGGGAACCGGTCGAAAAGAACCAGGGCATGCAAGGCCTGGCGATCATCGTTGACCCACGCACATTTGAGGGTGTTACTGAAGACAGTCGGAATCATCTCCTCGTGCTTAAGCCGGGAATTACCGCGCCTGTTTCTTACTGGGCCGGCTTCGCTTGGGATCGCGCCGGGAAGATCACTTCAAGCGAGAGTTGGAACGCGTATGTGGAGCAGTTTAGTGAAAAGCTGCGATCTCCGATTCAGATAAATACGCGTTAATACAATGAGGAGAAGACGATGATTTCAAAGATGGTTTCCATTGTTGCCTGCGTTATCTGTCTTGTCGGCCTCGTCGCCGCCCAGCGAGAAGCACCAAAAGAGGTGCGCAGCAAGCTGTTTAAGAAGGCTCTCGCTGACAATCCGGACGTGCGTGAGTGTGTCGAGAAAGAGGAGGGAGGCGCTCGCGCTGCTGAAGAGAACATGTCGGTCGAGGAAGTCGACCTGAATCGTGACGGCGTTTCGGAGTATGACGTTGAGTTGTCGGGTCCGTGCGTCTGTGGGATGGTCAATTGCACTATTTACGTCTACCGGCAGACACCTAACGGTTACGAGCAGATCCTTGAAGACGCTGCGGGCTTCGGTCTCCAATTGTTGAAGACATCGACCAGGGGTTATACAGACCTGCGCATCGATGCGAGAGACTCAGCGGCTGCAGAGATACAAACGATTTACAAATTTGACGGCAACCGTTATCGAGAGGCGAGATCGCTGCTCGTCAATAAGCAAACTGGCGAGAGTAAACCGTCTTCGCGTCGAGTTCAGTTCAAGCGCGGTGCTTCATCCACGACTGTGCAAGGCCGAGTGTCACTCGAGCTGTCAGATACCTGGATCATCGGTGCTCGTGCCGGTCAGGTGATGACGGTGCAACTAACGTCACCGCGGAAAGTCAGATTTATGTTGATGACGTCCAAAACGACCACGTCGCTTGCGGACAGAACGACAAGTTGGACCGGCACACTCCCCGAAACCGGCGACTACCTCCTCCTCGTCGACACCGACGCCAAAGCCGCCCCGTACTCAATGACGATAACTATCAAATAACTTCTCGGAACGTCCTGTAGGGGCGGCCCTCCGTGGCCGCCCTTGGTTTAAATCGTGTTCGCCAAACTCGAGGCTGTCGACTCCGTGAATTCGTGTGCCAACCAAGGGCGGCCACGGAGGGCCGCCCCTACAGTACGTCCGACAGGGTGTGAATATTCCCGGGCGCTCATTTCCCCGAGTCCATGTGCCAACCGACGTTCACCAGGTCGTTGCCTCGTCGGACAAACATTTCCGTCGCCCGACCGCTCGCCGTCGATCGTTGTCCGTTGACTTCGGTCTCATACAAATACGTCGTGTAAATAATCACCGTGTTGCCGTAAACCTGCATCTCGGTCTTTGGAAACTCGAGTCGCACAAGCTTTGCGCCGCTGTCGACAAATCTCTTCGCGTTCGCGAGAATCGCCGCTCGATCAGACCAGGCGTCTCCGCCGGGATCGATCGCAATCGTCTCTTCCGGAATCAACTTTTCCAAGGTCGCACGATCGTTAGTAAACCACGCCTTCCAGACCGCCTCGCGCGCCGTGAGTATTCGCTGCCGCATCTCCGGACTCAAATTCGTCGGATGCGACATCTGCTCCGCGCGCCATGCGGGATCGACAACCGTGTGCGACGCCACCTGAATCCAGCTTCCTTTGCGTTTCGCATAAACATCCATGATGCGAAAGCGACGCAGCGTGATTGTCGTGTTGCCATTCTTTAGCTGAAACTCACCAAAGAAATTCGCAACAGCCAGTTCGGGACCATAGAAATGCACGTCGAAGTCACTGACCTGGTACGTCGTGCCTGCTGGAAAATAAGGCTGCGACTTGGGAGCATTCGCAGGCTTTGGCCACTCGATCCCGTTCGCTCTCATGTACTCATCGATACCCTTGATCGGCGTGCGCGAACCCTCGAGCAGACCGCGCCAGTCTTCCGAATGCGTCGCGAAGATCTTTTGTTCATCTCCATCGATGAACGCCTGAAAGATACTCTCAATGTGAGCACGAATAGCCGCCGCATCAGCCGCACGATCGTCGTCATTAGCCACGGAAGTTTTAGCCACAAAAAGGCACAAAAAGCACAAAAGAAATATTTTTGATACTGATTTCAAAGCCATGTTCGAAGCTCTCCTTCCAGATCGTTTTGTGTCTTATGTGCCTTTTTGTGGCCTCGCTTCAATAACAAATACGCGAGCGGTGTTTCTGTTGACGTGAACGGTATTGCGGCTGGCACTGGTCCAGCGATACTGTGGCGACGTGCGAATGCCACGCCTGCGTCCATGGATGATCGTCTCGGCTGCCTGGATCGGTCCCGCCGTTTTCGCCGTCATCAATCGCATTGCCCAGGCGCGACTCCAGCGTTGGGAACCGGCGACGCTGCGCGAGCTGCTGTTCGAGTTTGGCGACTGGTTGCTCTATGCGTTTCTCACACCCGGCGTTTTCGCAGTCTCGAGAAAATGGCCGCTCGCACGCCCTCATCTTGTCAGCCGTGCCGTGCTGCATTTCTTCTTCTCACTCCTGTTTTGTGTTGCATGGGCCACGTGCGGCCAGGTGTTGCGGCTGATTCTGATCCGGACCTTTGCTCCCGACGTCTATCACCACGCGATGCAGGCAGGAGCGGCGAAGTTCTGGCTTCAGTTTGGCATTGAGTGGTTAAGCTGGATATTTACCACCTTGCCGTTCGGTGTCGCCGTTTATCTCTGCGTCGTGGGAATTGAACACGCCACTCGTTACTTCATCGACGCGCGCGAACGCGAAGTGCAGGTGGCACGACTCTCCGAACAACTCTCGAGCGCGCGCTTCGCAGCACTGCAGGCGCAACTCAATCCACACTTTCTCTTCAACACACTCAACACGATCACCGTGCTCGTTCGCGATGACGATCGTCAGGGTGCAGTGAGCATCATTGAACACTTGAGCGAGTTGTTGAGACGAACACTCAGCCGCCACCAGGCAAATGAAGTCACACTCGGCGAAGAACTCGAACTGGTCCGCCAATATGTGGCAATCGAACACGCTCGTTTCTCAGATCGTTTGCGGCCTGAGTTCAGAATTCCTGAGTCGCTGATGAATGCGACGATTCCGAGTTTTGCGTTACAGCATCTCGTGGAGAACGCGATCCGGCACGGCATCGCAAAAGACTCGGACGCGGGTTTCTTGCTCGTCACTGCAACTCGCTCGGGTGACGTGTTGGAGATCACCGTCATCAATGATGGCGTGAGTATCGATCCGGCAGTGCCGGCGCCACCTGGACACGGCATCGAGAACACGCGCGAGCGGCTGCGTGCACTCCACGGTGAAAAAGCGTCACTCGAGATCGTTCCACGTCCGGAAGGCGGTACAATCGCAAACCTGCGACTGCCTTATCGCGAAATGCGTCCGGAGCCGAACGGTGAAACAAGCTAAATGGAAAGCTCTGATTGCCGACGACGAGCCCGCGGCGCGCCGCGGTGTGCGCCAGCTTCTCGCTGCGTTTCCGGAGTTTGTTGTCGCGGGCGAATGTCGCAACGGCGCGGAAGTGCTTGCAGCTCTCGATAATTCAACACCGGATGTTGTTTTCCTCGACATTCAGATGCCAGGCATCGACGGCTTTGAAGTGATCAAACGACGGACTGTCGAGCGCATGCCGGCAGTCGTGTTTCTTACGGCGTTCGATCAGTTTGCGATCAAGGCTTTCGAAACCGAAGCGCTCGACTATCTTGTCAAGCCTGTCAGCGAGACGCGCTTCGCAGCGACGATCAATCGTTTGTTGAAGCGATTGCAGTCGAACTCTGCGCGTGAAGAAACGATTGTGGTGACAACATCGCGCGGCGCTACAGTGCTGCACTTGAACGAGATCGACTGGATCGAAGCCGCCGGAAATTACTCGCAACTCTGGGTCGGCACGCGCAGTTACTTTCTTCGCGAGTCACTTCAACTGCTGGAGCAGCGTGTGCAGAAGAATGGTTTCATTCGCGCACATCGACGCGCTCTCGTGCGCCTCGACGGCGTCCGAGAACTCACGCGCACGCGTGCCGGAGCCTCGATCGCAGTGTTGACGAGCGGTGTGCGAGTGCCGATATCACGCCGTCGTAGTGCCTCCTTCACGGCCGCGCTCCTAGGTCATCAATCAGTGTCTACCGGTGGCTAGATTCACAACTCTTAACAAATTTTTACCTCCGCTTAACACAAGTATCCACACCGCCATTTAGAATTCTCACTTCAAAATGGCACAATGGACGAGGAGTAAACCCTAAAGGAAAGATTTTCATGAATTCCCTGCAGAGCTTTTCTTATCGTCTGGCCCTTTTCCTGGCAGTTAGTGGACTCTGCGCCACTCTCCTCGGCTGTGTTAACAAAGCGCAGCCGAATTTTGCGCGTCCCCCCGCGCCAGTAGTTGTGAGTACCGCCGTGTCTCAAGACGTCTCGAATTACATGGACGCACTCGGAAAGATTGTGGCCCGAGAAACAGTCTCGATTCAGCCACAGGTCTCCGGTCGCATAGTTACGATTCACTTCACTGACGGCGCGAACGTCAAAAAAGGCCAACTGCTTTTTACGATCGACCCGCGTCCCTTTGACGCGAGTCTGAAGCAGGCGCAGGCAAATCTCGCGAAAGACATTGCCGCGAAAAAACAGGCAGAGGCGAATCTTGCGCGTGAAGTCGCGCGTGAGAATTGGGGTCTCGCCCAGGTGAAACGTTATAGCACCCTCGTCGAACAGGGTGTCGTCGCACGTGAGCAGTACGAACAAATACGTGTTGACTACGACACGCTCAAAGCCAACACCGAAGCAGCGCGCGCGGCGGTGCGAAGCGCGGACGAAACGATCAAGGTCGACAACGCAGCGATTGAGAACACGAAAGTGCAGCTCAGTTATTGCTACATCCATTCGCCCATCGATGGGCGCGCCGGTCAGCGTCTGGTTGATATCGGTAACGTCGTCAATCCTGGCGGACCGAGTAATTCAGAAAAGAATTCGGGTGTTTCAAACAACGCGTTGCTCGTGATCGAGCGACTCGATCCGATTTACGCCGACTTCACGATCTCGCAAAACAACTTATCTCACGTTCAGGATCAGATGCGTGCGGGCGCTTTGCTCGCCGAAGTTCGATTGCCCGATTCCACAGGTGATGCGGTATCAGGACATCTGACGTTTGTCGACAACGCGGTACAAACCGAAACCGGACAAGTGACGCTTCGTGCCACACTTCCAAATCCCGATCATCGTTTCTGGCCCGGTCGCTTCGTCAATGTGCGACTGTTACTCGGAACCGTGCAGGGCGCGGTGCTCGTTCCAGCAACTGCACCACAGATGTCCGCAGCAGGCTCGTATGTTTACGTCATCAAGCCTGACCAGACTGCCGAGCAACGCACAGTATCTTTGGGCCAGCGACAAGGCGATCTGGTCATTGTTGAGAAGGGTGTCTCAGCCGGAGAGAAAGTCGTTATCAACGGACAACTCGGCGTGACACCCGGCGGCAAGGTAGTCGAACAGCAACCGCAAACAAGCCCGGCGACAGCAGTAGCGCAGTAAGAAGTCATGAATCTCTCTGAACCATTCATCCGGCGGCCGGTGATGACCGCGGTGCTGACTCTCTCGGTGATCCTCTTCGGGGTGATGGCTTACTTTCAGCTCCCCGTAAACGATCTTCCCTCCGTCGACTATCCGGTGATCCAGGTGACGGTCGGTTATCCGGGCGCGAGTCCGGACACGATTGCGAATAACATCGCGACGCCGCTCGAGCGCCAGTTCATGCAGATCAACGGACTGGAAGTCGTGACTTCGAAGAGTTCCCAGGGCGTTGCCACATTAACTCTCCAGTTTGCGCTCGAAAAGAGTATCGACGCTGCCGCGACCGACGTGCAGACGGCAATCTCGCAGGCGACTGGCGCCCTGCCCGCCGATCTTCCGTCGCCACCAACATATTCAAAGACGAATCCTAACGATCAGCCGATCATGTACATCGCGATGGTTAGCGATTCCGTCACGACCGGTCAGCTTTACGATTACGCCAGCACTCAGGTGGGACAGCGCATCAGCATTCTGCCCGGTGTGTCGCAGGTAAACGTTTTTGGCACAAAGTCTGCAATTCGCATCAAGGCCAATCCTAAGGAGCTATGGGCGCGCGGTATCTCAATTGATGATCTGAACAACGCGATCAGAAACGGCACGAGTTACACGGGTGCGGGTCAGCTGGACAGCTCTTCACGAACTGCGATTTTGCGTCCGCAGGGTCAGCTCGAGAGTGCCGAACAGTACGGCAACTTGATTATTGGCGGCACCAACAACTCGCCGATTTATCTTCGCGACGGTGCGACGGTTAAAGATTCGGTCCAGGACGAGCGCGTCAAGATGCGTTTCTGGTACCGCGAGTTCCCAAAAATGCCTTCATCGACAGTGATTGTGGCGGTGAATCGTCGCGCCGGCGCGAATGTCGTTGAAGTGTCGAAATCGATTCACGAAATCCTCCCGATGATTCAGGC
>DASYPN010000340.1:0-3007 GCA_036006625.1 Pyrinomonadaceae bacterium
CCACTGTCGAACGACGCCGCCACAGCGGGATTGAAACGATTATTTGCACGTTGCCACTTGGCCCACAGCCGATCGACGTTGCAGTGCAAGAGGAAGAACAGCGGATCGCGAGCAGCGGTGCCGATGCTGGAGATCGAACCGCCAAAGCTCGTATGAGCTGAGCCGTGTGGATTTCCTTCCATAGTGCGGAAGTTCGGATAAGTTGTGCCGAGCGCGAGTGTTTGTGCTTCCGTGCGCACACCAGTCGGGTTGTTGGTGTTAAAGAACGGGCGCCGGTTGATTCCCGTTACGCCGTCGGTTTTCCAGAACTGCAGCGGATTGGTTGCGCTGAAGAACACTGTACCAAGGTTGTCCGACTCGCCGAGATAATCACGTTTGAAAATGTTTGGAGAGCCCTGATCGAAACGCCAGTAAGGCAGTGCAACACTGGCGTCGATTGCCTGCAACTCTCTTTCGAGATCGAGCAGGTAAGCACGGTGCCACGGCAGAAAGCCGGGCGCGCCGTGTGCCTGTGGTGAGCTGACGCTTGTGTGCATGTCGCGGAAGTCGGCGAAACGGCCGAGACCCTGGTTGTTGAGTTGTGCAAAGGCGGCGATGAAACGATCGCGCTCCGCCGGCGTCAGGTTGTTGGCATTCTTTCTGATGCGAACGGTGCACGGCGTTGATCCGATCACCTGATTGCCGTTGCCGTGCTTTGCCTGAATCTGCACGTCATTGAGACTGACGCTGGGGCGTCCGAATTGTCCGGCTGCAAAAAATTCGACCCAGTTTCCATTAACTGGTACACCCAGTTGCAACGACGCGGCGAACGCGCCGGTCGTTCCCTTGCGGAAAACTACTGAGCCGCTATTGGCTGTTGTACGTGCACTGATACGAATTGGGGGTTGACCCTGACCCTGCGCACCGGCCGGATTTGTGATCCGGATGCGACATCGAGTCGGGGACCAGATTAAGAATCGAGCGTTGGCATTCGGACTATTATTTATTTGAATCTCAACGTCCATCTGACATCTCCTTCCAACGGAGTGAAAAAGGAAAGTGGTGAGTTAGGTCGGGGGATTGCGATTTGCGGCGCAGACTATAGCACAGATCCGTTTAATCTGTGGCCCAAATAGCGCCGAGTCCAGCGTCCCAGAGTCGTTTATTGAACGCCGGAATGTCCTGGTTGAGAAGTTCGTTGCCGCGCGCTTTCAATGTCGCCCACTGCGCATTCAATTCCTTCAAGCGATCGAATGATGGCTGGTTTACTCGCGGGATGTCGCTCTCGGTTTGATTGATCAGGAACAAGTAATTGGCGGTGAACTTGTTGGGAAAGTTTTCAACGTCGTCGTAAGCCTTCGACTTCCGTTGCACCATGTCCTCGTCCCACGTCTTCATCTTCTTCAGCAGCGCCTCGCCATCTTTTTTGATCGCGCCGTACTTATCACCGGACAACGAGCCGAGCAGCGACTCGAGCTGCTTCTGTTTCTCGAAAAGACTGTTGACCATGCGATGCATCGTCGTCAGTTCGGTTTCCATGCCGAGCATAGTCTGGTGATATTCGGCGTAAGTCTGCGCGCTAGTCGGATAGAGTGGATTGGCGAGGATCTCAGCATCAGTTACGACGGTTTGTCCGGCACTTTTAAGCGTCACAGTGTAACGACCCGGTGGTGCTTTGTGTGCCGCGAAGCCTCCTTCGATGCGAACGTTCGGCACGCCCACCATCGTTTGGTAACGCAGGTTCCAAACAAACCGATTTAGACCCTTATTCTTCGACAACACCGGATCAGGACTTGGGCCAGAATCGTATCGGATAAACTTCTCGTCGGCCTTCGAAGAAAAGTTGCGAACGACAGTTCCGCTGGCGTCTTTGATCTCGAGCGAGATCTGGTCGTCCTTCTTCAACTCGGGTAGTTGATAGTAAAAAACAACTCCCGTGGCAGGATTAACTCCTCGGAACGTATTAGCGCCCTTGAACTCATCATCAGTTCGATCAAGATCGCTGCCACCGTTCACAAGATACGTGCCTTCAGGCCGGTAGATTGCGAATGCCGGCCCATCCTTTTTGTACTGGCGCAGCACGTTCAAGTCGTCGAGGATCCAATACGATCGTCCCGACGTGGCGGCGATTAAATTGCCTTTGTGCACGCGCAGGTCAGTTATCGGCGTGATCGGCAGGTTCAACTGAAACGGCGACCAGCTTCGGCCGCCGTTCCATGAAATAAACAGACCCAGTTCCGTTCCGGCAAACAAGAGATCGCGACGCACGTCGTCTTCGCGAACGACTCGCGTGAACGCATTTGCTGGTAAACCATCCGTGATCTTCGTCCACGTATTACCGTAATCCGTAGTTTTGTATAAACCCGGCGAGTGGTCGTTGAATTTGTATCGCGTTGTAGCGATGTATGCAGTTGCTTTGTCGTGCGGCGACACTTCGATCGCATTGACCAGACACTCCTGCAGACCTTTAGGTGTGACGTTCTTCCAGTTTGCGCCATTGTCGCGGGTGAGATAAACGTAGCCATCGTCGCTACCGGTCCAGATGACGCCCTTCTCGTGAGGCGACTCCATGATGTAGGCAAGCGTGCCGTAGTTTTCCGCGCCGACGGCTTCGTTCGTGTATGGTCCACCGCCCTTGCCTTGCTTCTCCTTCTCGTTGCGCGTGAGATCCGGCGACACTTCCTTCCACGTGCGACCCATGTCGCTTGTCTTCAGTAAATATTGAGAGCCGTGATAGTAAGTGTTGGGCTCGTGTTTGCTCCAGATGATCGGCGAGTTCCAGTTGAAACGATACTTGATGTCTTTCGCGTCCATCCCGAGATACTGAATCGGCGCCGCCATGACTTGCGTACTCGCCTGCGCGTCGATATCCAGCACCTCGATCGTGCCCTGATAGCTGCCGCCCATCACATACTTCGGTTTATCCGGATCAAACGCCAGGAACGCGCTCTCGCCGCCCGCGGAGTACGTCCAACTCGAAGTGCCAATCCCCCCGCTTCCCAACTCGCGACTGGCGATCGAGACAGAC